>JABDDX010000005.1 GCA_013287375.1 Bacteroidota bacterium
AATTACCAGCCCTGATGGTTAAGTCGGGAGCGATGATAAAATTGCCCAGTCCTAAATCAGCATCATACAGCCATCAAATGCTTACTTTGTGTTTGGATAAAGGCATACAAACAGTTTATCCGCTGCGCGAAGAAGAAGCAATACTTTTAAAAGAGGCAAAGCAATTATTTAAAGAATACGATATTAATATAGAATACCACCAATAACCACCAATTGTCATTTCGAACGAGGAACGAGAGAGAAATCTTCTGCGACTTGAATGGCCAACAAGCCAGCTTTCTGCGTTCGAAAAACAGTGATACCGCCATGAAATACACCGACATCGACCCACGTAAAACCGCTTTTATATTTGAGTTAGATAATGTGCTTTATCCCGAAAAAGATTACCTGTTCCAGGCCTATTACTTATTTGCGGGATATTTGGAATACCTTGACCTGATTGATGAGAAAGAAGCAGTTAACCTAATGGTCGATACCTTCAATGAAAAAGGAAAAGACGCTGTTTTCGCCGCTGTGCAGGAAAAATATAGTTTAAACGATAATTACCATATCCATTTTAATTTTTTAATGGCGACGGCCAAATTACCCTTAAAACTGCTGCTTTATCAAAACATGCTGGAGCTGATGCAAGACATCATTGTGGACAGAAAAAAACTGTTCATTGTAACCAATGGCAACCCCGAACAACAATTAAACAAAATTAAGCAAACCGAATGGCACGGGCTGGAAAAATACCTGGTATGCTATTTCGCCGATGAAGTTGTTGCGAAACCTGAACCCGATGTAATACATAATATATTGCACGACCACAATTTACAACGCCGCGACATCGTTATGATAGGCAACAGCGATAATGACACACTTTGTGCCGAGGCATGTGGCGTAGATTATATTAATGTTGAGCAATTTTTGTAAATTGCGTTAGCAAAATCGATTTTTGTACGAATACCCCGAGCCGATGAAGAAATTAATTTACTTAGCCGTTATTTTAACATCAGGTGTTTTATCGTCCTGCAAAAAGGATCATAAAAATGCATCCACCGCGCTCAATCTCATACAGGACTCCATCTATTATTACGAAAAAGAAGATTATTTATGGTTTGATGCTATACCCGATTATAATACATTCAACCCGCGTTCCTATGGCGGTTCAAGTGATTTAGGCGCCTTAACCAATGAACTAACGGCTATATCTCAATTAAAAATTAATCCCGTAACCGGCAAACCTTACGAATATTCGCCACAGTCGCCCGGTACAGCAAAATATTCCTTTGTTGATAATGGCACAGAGACAGCCGCACTAAATGGAACTGATGATGATTTTGGATTCGAGCCCATATACATAGCCACAAATGATTTGCGGGTTAAATATGTAAACCCCGGTTCACCCGCTGATCTGGCCGGTATAAAACGTGGCTACCAGATAACCAGTATCAACAGCAATACCGATTTGTCCTATGATGGTACAACCGCCAATTTTGTAATAAACGCCGTTTATTATAGCACTAATATTAAAATGGTGCTAACAAAATATGATGGTACTACTCTTGCAGTTAATTTAAACACAACGACTTACACAGTAAACCCTGTATTAAATTATAAAGTGTTTGACCTGGGTAACGGTCATAAGGTAGGTTATATGGCATTTGGCAGTTTTACGGCATTGGCGAACGCACAACCGCAGCTAAATACTGTCTTTAATAATTTCATTGGTAATGGTGTTAATGATTTGGTGGTTGATATACGCTACAATGGCGGCGGCGAAGGTGCAACCGCTGAGTATCTGGACGACTTGATAGTGCCCTCATCAAAAAACAATACTTTGATGTATACCACCTATTTTAATTCTAATCTGCAAAACGACAATTATCCGCTATTAGCTAAAAAGTATTCAATCACTCCGGGTGAGTTTAAACCCGCCAATAATCAAATCAATTTTGCGAAAGCATTAAGTTTAAGTGTTAACCGGGTTTTTTTTATTGTGACGGATGAAACCGCATCATCAAGCGAACTAACTATAAACAATTTACGCCCCGAAATGGATGTTGAACTGATAGGGGACACCACCTACGGAAAACCAGTCGGCGAAATACCCATTCCAATCAGTAACTATATTTTATACTCGCCGCAATTGTATGTAGAAAACTCGGCCAATCAAGGCGATTACTACACAGGAATGGCCCCGGGCACAGCAGCATACCCCGGCTTACTCGCCGCCGACGATGTAACCAAAGATTTCGGTGATTCCACCGAAATGCTGTTAGCTCATGCCCTAAACTTTGTAAAAAACGGAACTTACAGCATTACAACTCCTGAAATTCAAAGCCTCGCTTCAAAACAAAGTTTCTCCATATACCAGGCAAAAGCTGTTAACCGAAATCTTGAAGTCCACAAACTTAGAGGAATGGTTTTGGTTGATAGGATAAGGAATCTTAGGAAATAGTTTTCACTACTATTCCGCTTCGCCGGTTCAAGTGTCCACACTTGAACCAAATTTCAATGAGCGTCCACGCTCGAAAAAAAAATTAATCCGCCAACTGCCTCAAATCCACTGGCACCACCCGCGATATACCCTGTTCAACCATTGTAACACCATAAATAATATCGGTGCTGGCAATAGTGCGTTTATTATGCGAAACCACGATGAACTGCGATTCTTTAGAAAACTCCCTGATGATATTATTAAACTTATCAATATTCGTATCATCAAGTGGGGCGTCAACCTCATCAAAAATACAGAAGGGTGCCGGTTTCAACAGGTAAAGCGAAAACAGGATAGCCGTAGCCGTTAACGTTTTCTCGCCACCCGAAAGCTGGTTGATAGATAACGGCCGTTTACCTTTTGGCCGCGCGATAATATCAATATCCGATTCCAGCGGACGGTCAGGATCAGTCAATATCAAATCGCATGAATCCTCCTCATTAAACAATGATCTGAATACCTTAATAAAGTTCTCCCGCACCATTATAAACGCCGACATGAATTTCTCCTTAGCGGTATCGTCAATCTCCTGTATGGTTGCCAGTAGAGATGCTTTGGCTTCCGCCAGATCCTTCTTTTGTGCCTGGATAAACAGGTAGCGCTCGTTCATCTCGTTATAAGCCTCCACCGCCATCGGGTTTATCGCCCCGAAATCATCCATTTGCTTTTTCAACTTTTCGGTTTTCTCGCGCAGTTCCTCTTCACTTTCATCAACCGGCACTTCGGTATCTATTAGTTCCTGTATATCTATATTAAACTCAACCGAAAGGCGTTCTTTCAACGCATTCAATTCCAGTTTAAGGTTATTGCGCTCATCACGCAGCTCGTTCTCAATAAATACGGCATTATCCTTTTTGCGGCGCAGGTTGGTTACTTCTGCTTCTGATTCAGTTATCTTTCCCCGCCATTCATAATATTCCTGTTCGGCTTGCTGGGTTGCCTTTTCCAACGCTTCTTTTTGGGCGTACATTTCCAGCAGATCATCGTCGGAGTTATCAGCCAGTTGCAGGTTTTCCTGTATAGCAGCTTTAACTTTTTCCAGTTCGATGCTGTTTATTTTGATGCGGCCCTCTAGCTGTTCTTTTTGCGTTTCACGATAGTCAAGGTCCTTAAATAACCCCGACACCTTATTCTGCTGCTGATGAAAACGGATATTCTCCTGGTTAAAAGCGTTGGATTGCACCGAAACAAACTCATTCAACTCATTAAAAATACCCTGCTTGCTAATCAGCAGATCGTTCAGTATCTGCTTTTGCGTTTTTAACTCGGCCAACTCTGGTTTCAGCGCTGCGGTTTCTTCAATTATACCGCTGATCTTTTTGGCAATATCATCCTTACGGTTAAGGCTATTGGTGATAAACGTTTGATACTGTTCCTGCCGTGTTTTAACAGTGATTAGTTCCGTATTTAAACGGTTAACTTCCAGTTGTTTTTGCTTAAGCTCTTCAGTTTTGTTGGATGCTTTTAATGCGGCTTGCCTGTTTTGCAATTCCTGTTGCTGATCCTTAAAGTAATTAACCCGGGTATCAAACTGCTTAATCTCCTTAGCCAAATTCTCCAGATTCTTGGCCCTACCAATCCGCTTACCCTCAAACAATCCCACCGAACCACCTGCCATGGTATGCTTTGATTTATTGAACTTACCGCTTTTGCCAATGATCACGATGCCCTCAGGCAACTCATTATTATTTAAAACCTGGTCGTTTTGATCATCAATCAGGTATACATCCTTCAGTAAGTAGTTGCACAGACTTTGATAGTAAATATCAACTTCAACTACATCAAGCGCGGATATGCCGCCGTCAAAACTGCTTTTTGGGGGTTGATTGTTTTTATAACTATCCAGCACAAAAAACTGCGCCCGTCCCTTAGCCGAATTACTCAATAACTTTATCGCACTGATTGCTTCATCGTAATTATTCACCACATAATGGTTCATCAGCGGCTCCAGGTAGTTTTCAATGGCTACGCGATATTCTTCCTTACAAAACAAAATATCGCTAAACAGCGGGATATTCTTAGCCCAATCCGCATTCTTCTTCAAAAAACGGATCGACTCCGGGAAGCCTTCCAAATTATCAACCATACTCTTGGTAAGGTTGTATTCATTTTGTTTGGCATCCAGTTTGCGGCTATCGGCGGTAATGCTTTCCTTAACCGTATTCAACCCAGCATCAATCTCAATCAATTGCTCCTGTAGCTTTTTATCAAAATCTATCAGCGTTTGATGCTCACTATTCAGCGTTTCTGTACGTTCCTGCAATTCAGCAACAACCTCGTTAAAATGGGAGAGTTCCACCTCTTTACTGGTGGCATCCTCCATATTACGCTGACTTTCCTGCTCCAAAGCCTGCTGCTGTATCTGTAATATCTCCAGGTCTTTCTCAGCTTTATAAACCTGATTTTGTAGCTTAGTATTGTTATTGGTCAGCTCATTTAACTCATTTCTCGCTGATCCCTGCTGGCTCCTCAATTCATCTACAGTCTCCTTCAAATCAGCCAATTGTGATTGTATAGTTTGCAGCGTTTCATCCTCCTGAAATTTTTCCTCGGATAAACGTTTGATATTATATAACACATGGTTCAACTGGTTACGATCGCGTTCCAATTCCTCACTAACCCGTGCTTCCTTATCCTGCTGAAACTTTAGCTGCTCATTTTTTATCTTCTTTTCGCTCTCGTAAGTTCTTATTTTGGATACATACTCGTTAGTAGCTTTTTGTTGGATAGACAGGTTTTTCTCCTTATTCAAACTATCCAATTTGTGCTGTTGTAACGATGCCTCCAACGTGTCGATTTGTGCAGAAATACCCGATTTCTCAACCTGCTGAACCTGTTCTTTCTCCTCGATCTTAGCCAGAGATTCGCTAAAGTGAGCAATCCTGAATGAAGCTAGTATTATACTCAGCGATTTATACTGATCCCGTATGCGATAGTAGCGCTCTGTTTTCTTCGCCTGATTTTCCAGTGTTTTAAGATTCTTTTCTATCTCGAAAAGCAAATCCTCTACACGTTCAAGATCAGCTTCGGTATCTTTTAATTTATTGAAAGTCTGTTTTTTACGAAGCTTGTATTTGGATATGCCCGATGCCTCTTCAAATAAATTCCTGCGTGAGCCTTCTTTATTGGTGATGATCTCATCAACCATCCTCAGCTCAATAATAGCATAGGAATCCGACCCGATACCCGTATCTAAAAACAGATCAGTAATGTCTTTTAAACGGCATTGAACATCATTCAAACGGTACTCGCTATCGCCGCTGCGGTATAGTTTACGGGTGATGGTAACCTGCGAAAACTCAACAGGAAGTATATTCTTAGTATTATCAAAAGTTAATGAAACCTCGGCCAGATTTGCCGGCTTACGACTTTTTGATCCATTGAAAATGATATTATCCATTTTCTCCGATCGCAGCATCCGTGTGCTTTGCTCACCCAATACCCAACGAATGGAGTCGACTACATTTGATTTACCGCAGCCATTAGGGCCCACAATAGCCGTAACACCCTCATTAAAATTAATGGTGATCTTATCGCCAAAGCTTTTAAACCCCTTGATTTCTAAACTGGTAAGCTGCATTTAAATTAATATAGGATACAAAAAATCCGACTTTCAAATTAGCTATAAAAATTTGTTTTTTGAAAATATTTCTTAGGATCATCAATATCCAATTGTCATTTCGACCAGCGGAAGAAATCTTCTTCGCCCTGTAAAGCGTACTTGCAAGTAGTAGAAGATTTCTCCCTCTGGTCGAAATGACAGGTAGTAAAAAAGCTACAATAGTAAAACCCCCACTGTCCGAAGTTTTAAACTTCGGACGACAAAGCCTGTAGTCTCAGACTACAGGCTTCGTTAGTTCGTAAGCATTCTTCGAACAACAATCTTAATTCAACCCATGGTTGGTGTGAAAAAAAAAGATTTACGAAGTTTTTAAGCTTCGTAAATCTCATTTTGCAAGTGTGGTATTAGATCCGCTTACATCATTTAGGGCTATTGAAGTCGAAAATAAGTTTTTTACTTAGTTTACGATAATAAACGGATCCCACAAAAAATATCCAATAATACTGCCGGTTGAATTATTAACTAAAACAAACGATAATGTATATTGAATTTGTACGCTAACCTGTAGTATTGTTCCCGAAACAGTACTAACCTGGTTAACATATTTTGTTGGGGTGCTTGCAGGTGGGTTACCTGTAGCCAAATAGGCATGAGCTTGCCCGCAAGCGAAAGATAAAGGGGTATTAATAGAGCCGGATGGATTAAAGGAACCGTTGTATAGATAAACTGTTTGATCAAAATTATTGTCAAACGTTGTGATGGCCCATTCAATGGTATCACCTGAGTTTGCACTGATCTGTAGTTCCGATTGTCCAATAGTACCATTGCTTACATAAGCATTAGGGGCAATCATTGAAATATAAACATTCGATGTGCCATAAGACCCTAAATTGGTTGGTGAGCCAGCTGACCCGGCACTGATATGCCCGTCTGCTACCTGTGAAGCTAAGGATGCTCCATCCACTGCGATTAATACATTAATTGTTGCCATGATTTTGTTTAGGTTTTTGTTTTCCTACTCTTTAGGCTTTTCGGAATTCCGCCCCTGATATTAAATTGCCTTCAGGTAGGCCCGTTTTTTTAAGTGGTAGCTGGATTCCACCTTTTTTAATGTTTTTACACAAATTGCTACATTTGGGCTACGCCCACAAAGTATTTGAAATTATCAGCCTGTTATTTTTTCTGGTTTTAAGTTCAAAAAGCTTAATTGGTTGCAATTGGTAATTTAAATATTGAAACAAATTCCCGGGTTTTAATTTCAATGTAATTTACCACCAGTATCTATGCCATTCAACAGTATAACTACCTGATTAACATTTTGCGTAGTTATACCCGTAATAATTTCAGCCTATGGTTGGTGGTATCAAGGCTATGGTCGGTTATTTCAAAATATAAAAATGATTTTATGCTGATGAAACATTTATTGCCTATCAATACTTTTATCAAAACACTTACAACAACACCTTATGAGAATAGCAGTATTTGGAGCCGGCGGCCGTATAGGCAGCCGCATAGTTGACGAGGCACTTCGCCGTGGGCACGATGTTACCGCGGCCGTTCGTCACCCGGAAAATTATACAAAAGTACACGAACACCTAAAAGTAGCCAAAGCAGACCTGTTCAACTTGCAGGATGTGGAAACAGCTGCTTTTAACCAGGATGCAGTGGTAGTATCATACAGTCCTACAAATGGAGCACCCGCATCAACACTTACCGAAGTTGTTGTTCCGATTATTAACGGTTTGAAACAAGCGCATACCAAACGCCTCATCGTAGTAGGCGGAGCAGGCAGCCTCGAAGTTGCTCCCGGCGTACAATTGGTTGATACACCCGATTTTCCCGAAGCCTATAAAGCGGTTTCACTGGCTCATCGCGAAGCCCTAAAGATCTACCAAAAAACAACCGACCTCGACTGGACTTTCGCCAGCCCATCCGCGGAAATTATGCCCGGCGAACGTACCGGAAAATTCCGCACAGCAACCAATAAATTATTAACGGATGCGAATGGCAAAAGCCATATCTCCATGGAGGATTATGCAGTTGGCATCATCGATGAAATTGAGAATCCAATGCATATCAGGGAAGTGTTTACGATAGGGTATTAAGAATAATATCCGACTGTTTTAGATATTAAATTTGAAGCTTGCCCCATCGGGGTAAAACGTCGGTAGAAAAATAAAATATGCAAATTCCCGTGCCATCGGTACGGTACATCGTCAAGGTTCCGTACCGATGGCACGGGAAAAGCGTAATGATGAATTTTCTACCAACATATAGCACCTGCCGGCGCTGATGAAAATGCCGCTTTTATAGCCAACTTAAAAAAGGGATTTAGTTGATGTTTATTTCCCCGCTCAAATAAGTAACCGCTTTACCGCTCATTAAAACCCTGTTGCCCTTTAACTCGCACCAAAGTTCACCTTTGCGTGCTGAAATTTGGTAGGCGTGTAATTTATCTTTACCCAGTTTTTTTGCCCAGTAAGGTATCAAATTACAATGCGCCGACCCTGTAACCGGATCTTCAGGAACACCGGCACCCGGTGCGAAAAATCTCGAAACAAAGTCAACATTCTTACCCGGTGCGGTAACAATTACACCAACGGTATCCATTTTTGATAAAGCGAAAAAGTCCGGCGATATATCTTTAATATCATCTTCAGATTCATAAACGACGAAATAATCCCTCGACCTTAATATTTCCACAGGCTGTTTATCGCTCAATGCATTTAATAAACCCACGGGTGTCTCAATAGGTATCGGTGGCCGCGATGGGAAATCCATAGTGTATTTATCGCCATCTTTTTTAACGTGTAAGGTACCCGCTTTTACGGTTTCAAAATGAATTTCATCCTCGCTATAAGCAAGTTCTGTAAATAATATATGTGCCGTTGCAAGGGTAGCATGCCCGCAAAGGTCAATCTCATATTCCGGTGTAAACCATCTCAATTTATAACCGTTTTCTGTCTTTACGAAAAAAGCAGTTTCGGCCAGGTTGTTTTCAATGGCGATCTTTTGCATTACCTCATCAGGCAGCCATTCCGTTAGCGGACAGACAGCAGCCGGGTTGCCGCCAAAAAGTTTGCTGGTAAATGCATCAGCCTGAAATATGGGGATCGTCATGATTTGTATGATTTGATAGGCTAATATAGTGTTATAGAGCCAAGAATCAAGAGCCAGGAATCAAGATTTGAAGAAAAATTTAACTAAAAATAAAAAGAGCCAAGACAAACAAATGTCTTGGCTCTTGATTCTTAACTTTCGGTTCTAAAAACCTACTTGCCGTTATAAACGTTATTGCTCAAATCCGAATCAGGTAATTCATGATTTGGATCAAGCACCATGTGTGTAATGGCAGAGGTTGATGGATATTTAAACTTCCAAACACCGCCACGCTGCCAAATATTTACCGGCATGTGTAATGTTTCCACAGTACCGTTAGCTTGCGTTATTTTTAGTTCCACAGGCATAGCCAATTTATCCTTATTTACCAAAGTGATAATGGAGCCTTTGGTAGGATCATTGTCAAGGTAGGTTACCGATTGTATAGCCTGGTCAAGTTTCGAGGTAGTGAAGAACCATGGTTTAAAGAACCAGTTCAGGTCTTCGCCAGCTGCATCATTCATCGCCCTAAAAAAGTCATAAGGCAATGGGTGTTTAAATGCCCAGTGTTTAATATACTCACGGAAAGCATAATCAAATCTTTCAGGCCCTAATACATCGTTACGTAGCATCACCAAACCCAAAGCCGTTTTTGAATAGTATTGACCATAATCATTAAGGCCGATAGCTTCCGGAGGCGTCATCAAAGGATCGGTACTGCGGCGGTACTGGCGTAGTATTCTCTGCGCTATTTTGGCGGTGTCCTTATACTCACCGTTGTTAAAATGATCAGTAGCGTAGATATTGATAAAGGTGTTAAAGCCTTCGTCCATCCACATGTATTTGCGCTCGTTGGTACCAACAATCATCGGGAACCAGTTATGGCCGATTTCGTGGGTAATATCGCCCCAAAGTTGTTTGTCTTTCAAGTTGCTTAAGCAAAAAATGATACCCGGATATTCCATACCCAAAGCAACACCCGAAACGCTTGTGGCTGAATTCCATGGATATTCAAAATAAGCATCTGAATAAATCTCCATGCTATTTTTCAAATATTCGGTAGAACGGCTCCATGAATCATTACCAGAGCTCTCAATTGGGTAAGCCGACATAGCAATACCCTTACGTCCCGAAGGGAAATTAACTTTCGCTGCGTCCCAAATAAACGCGGTTGAAGCAGCCCATGATATATCGCGGCTGTTTTCCATTTTAAAGTGCCAGGTTAAGTTGCCTTTCTGCGGATGCGTTGCAGGCTGGTCAACTTCATCAGGTTTAATCAACATCACAGTTTTGTCGCTGTTACGTGCTTCGGCTAACCTGCTTTGTTGTGTTGCGGTTAGTACCTGCGCCCCATTTTGTAAATCACCTGATCCAACAACCGTCATGTTTGCAGGAGCGGTAATGTAGTAATCAAAATCACCATAATCACAGTAGAATTCACCTAAACCCATGTAAGGTAAGGTGTTCCATCCTTCAACGTCGTCATAAACACACATGCGTGGGTACCATTGGGCAATTTCGTAAACCCAACCTTGTTTAAATTGCTTGCGGCCCATACGATCGGCGCCATAATAAGGGATGGAGAAGTTATAGTTTACTTTAACGCTGATCTTATCGCCTTTAGCGCCAAGTGGCGTATTTAAACGTACTTGCATACGTGCATCGGTAATTACCGGGGTAACTTTATAAGTTTGACCTTTGTAGGTAACCGTTACCGATTCAATATGATAACCACCGCGACTAAAGCCGCGTACATCAAAGCGGTCGCCGCTTATTGGGGTTACTGCCGCGCCACGTGAATCCGGTTTAAATAAGTTTTGATCAAGCTGGAACCATAAATAGTCCAGTTTATCAGGGCTATTGTTGGTGTAGTCAACAGTTACATCACCGGTAATGGTGGTATCCTGCCTGCCTTCATCTAAAGTAGCATGAATTAAGTAGTTAGCACGGTTTTGCCAGTAGTTTTGACCGGGCTGTCCGCTTGCCGACCGGGTATCACCGGTTGTGGTTGGCCAAACAATCGGACCGAACACATCGTTGTGGTCGTATTTGATGGAATCGGGAGTAGTTTGTGCTGATGCGCTTGCGGCCATTAAGAGTAAGGCACACGCACCAAACAAGTGTTTGAGTTTAGTTTGCATATAGTCAATTAAAGCTGCAAATTAATTAAAATATCTTTTTAATAAAGTATTTGTTTTAAGGTTGATACAAAAGGATATCAGGCTTATAATAATTTTTAATTTTTGAAGATGATTTTTGTATTTTTGAATATATGGAATCAATCCTGGTACATCCTGAAAATCCAGAGCAACTAAAAACTGTTAAGGCTGTTTTGAGGGCTTTAAAAGTGCAATTTGAGATTGTGCCGGAGAAATTACCAGCCCATGTTTTAGCAGGTATACAAGTAGGTATTGAACAAGCTAAAAACGGACAAACGATTTCTCTTCAGGAGTTTAAAGAGAAGCATCTTTTGAAAAAATAAACACCTTGCGCTCGTTTGCAACGAGTGCTTATAATGGGTTAGCGATTGCATCGCAATAGGCATTACAAATACTCGTCACAAACCAAAACTTTTACTATTTACAATTGCTTTTATTTAAACGGCTTAATTATTGCATTTTAGCTGCCAATAAATAATATATGAATCATCTCGCCAATTCTACCTCGCCATATTTATTGCAGCATGCCAATAACCCGGTAAACTGGTACCCCTGGGGCACGAAAGCACTGCAAAAAGCTAAGGACGAAAACAAACTGATCATCGTTAGCATCGGCTACTCTGCCTGCCATTGGTGCCATGTAATGGAGCACGAAAGCTTTGAGGATGAAAGCGTAGCCGCCGTAATGAACCAGTATTTTGTTTGTATTAAGGTAGATAGGGAAGAACGGCCTGACATAGATCAGATCTACATGAGTGCCGTACAATTAATGAGCGGCAGGGGAGGTTGGCCGTTAAACTGTATCTGCCTGCCCGATCAACGCCCAATCTATGGAGGTACCTATTTCCGCAAGAATGACTGGGCTTCATTACTATTTAACCTGGCCGATTTTTACAAACAAAAGCCTGTTGAAGCTGAAGAATACGCGGTAAAACTAACAGAAGGCATCCAAAACTTTGAAACTATTGGTGTTGTTAAGGAGCAACCTCAATATTCGCAGGATGATTTAAAAATAATTGTAGAAAACTGGAAAAAATATTTTGATTCCGAAGAAGGGGGGATGGGTTCAGCACCTAAATTTCCGATGCCCAACAACTGGCAATTTCTGATGCGTTACGGCTATTTAACAAATGATGCCAATATCGCCCAAAGTGTTAGCCTAACTTTAAAAAAGATGGCTTTTGGTGGGATATACGATCACATTGGCGGCGGCTTCGCCCGATATTCAGTTGATGGCCGCTGGCATGTACCACATTTTGAAAAAATGTTATATGATAATGCCCAGTTGATCAGCCTGTATTCTGAAGCTTATACCTGGAAAAGTTCGCAACTATATAAACAGGTTGTTGATGAGATCATCAATTTCTCTATGCGTGAACTTTCATCACCCGATGGCGGTTTCTATAGCGCGTTGGATGCCGATAGCGAAGGCGTAGAAGGTAAATTCTACACTTTCACCAAAGCCGAAATTGAAACCATTTTAGGCGATGATGCCGAACTTTTCTGCATCTACTACCACATAACCGGGGACGGCAACTGGGAAGAGGAACAAACCAATGTACTCTTCAGGCAGGAGAAAGATCTGCAATTAGCTAACAAACTGGGCTTGCCACTGGAATCGATGATGGAAAAGATTGAAGATGGGCGTAAAAAAGTCTTCTATGCCCGTAGTCAGCGCATACGCCCCGGTTTGGATAATAAAATATTAGCATCATGGAATGGATTAATGCTTAAAGGCCTGTGCGATGCTTATCGCTCATTTACTGAGCACGATTACCTTGACATGGCCCTACGAAATGCCGATTTCATTGTGAATTATATGGTGAACGAAGAAGGCCGTCTGTCGCGTACTTACAAAGGTGTGGATAATGACTCGATAGCTTTTCTGGATGATTATGGCAACGTAGCCGATGGTTTAATCGCCTTATACGAGGTTACTTTTGATGAACGCTGGCTGGAACATGCCCACGGTCTTGTCGATTATGCCATAGCGCATTTTTATGACCCGGCAAGCGGAATCTTTTATTTTACTGGGGATAGCAACGAGCAACTGATCGCCCGGAAATCCGAAATTATGGATGGCGTAATTCCATCATCAAACTCCGTAATGGCTCGCAACCTTAAAAAAATAGGTTTGTTGTTTGATAATGAGGAGTATCATCAAATTTCGGCGCAGTTATTACGCAATGTAATGCCTCACATCGCCAGGTATGGGTCATCCTACTCAAATTGGTGTATGTTATTGCTTGATGAAGTATTTGGCACCTACGAAGTTGCCATCACCGGCGAAAATTATGATGCCTTACGCATCGAAATTGAAAATAAATACATTCCTAATAAAATAATATTGGGAGGTAAAAAAGGAAGTTTACCTTTGTTGCAGGAAAAATTCACCAGTGAGACACAAATATTTATCTGTAAGGATAAAACCTGTAGCCTGCCCGTTTACAATTCCATTGACGCTGTAAAACAAATTAATTCCAAAATACTTTTATAAGAAATAGAATTCAGAATGAAAATTGAACCACAACACGTAGTCTCATTAACTTACGATTTGTATGTTGATCAGAATGGCACAGAAACATTAGTTGAGAGCGCTACACAGGAGCAGCCTCTAACCTTTTTATACGGAGCAGGCCAGATGCTGCCTAAGTTCGAAGAAAATTTAAGCACTTTGTCAACCGGTGATAACTATGATTTTCACTTGTCGGCACAAGATGCATATGGAGAATATGACGATGAAGCGGTAGCTAATCTTCCAAAAGAAATGTTTAACGGTACTGACGTGCCTGAAATTGGCAGCATTTTGCCTTTACAGGATAACAATGGAAATCGTTTCCAGGGGCAGGTTGTTTCTGTTGCTGAAGATGCGGTAATTGTTGATCTTAACCACCCAATGGCAGGTCAGGAATTACATTTCAAAGGAAATATCCTTAATGTTCGCCCTGCAACACCCGAAGAATTGTCACATGGCCACGCGCATGGCGCCGATGGTCATCACGCTCACTAATATTGAATAATTATGATTTAGAACGGGCATATATAGTCTCGTTCTAAATCATAATTAGTCAATATCCAATTCCCCGTCATCGGTTATCCTGCACCTCACAAATATCCGGCAAAGTACCGGTTTGTAGTTTATCGTAGCAGGCACAAAAAGCCTGTCATCCTCATCAATTAAATCAGTGCTAAAAGTGGTTATACGTTCATCAACCGGCGATTTAATATGCACCTTAAAATCAGCCAACCTGCCACCCGGGCTAACCAATATTTCCAAAATAGCGGTAAACTGAGTCAAGTCGGTCTCCATATAATCGTCAGACAGCCGGAACAATTTTAAATAAGGAATATAGCCGTAATAAATGCCACCAGCTTTCATCGGCTTAGTTACCCTGTCCGTGTCCGTGATTTTATTATCAAAACCATACCTGATATGCATGGCGCTAAGGCTGTCATCAGCCATTTCCCACGTTATACTATTCCGTTCATAATTGAAATTTTGTACTAAACGGCCATATTTATCGTAGAAATGCCAGGCGCCAATCCTTTTATTATCAGCATAATTCCCGCTTGCCAGCGCAATCTGGCGGCGATATATCGCCTGATATAGGCCCTGTTTTATTTCCTTGTTGCTTTTCAATACCAAAAATTGCTCAGTAACCGATTGGGTGAGACTGTTTTTCCTCATTACCGAACCCTGAGCTACGGCATGGTTTACAAAAAAATATATGGCAATAAGCAGTATTACTTTCTTCAAGGTAGTATTAAATAATATTATTGGTAACAGCTATTATGCTAATCAGTTTGGGTTCGCAATAATACGATACATAATTTAAAAAAATAAATACATTATCAATAACTCAGCGAAATCGCTTTTAAGAATTTTAGATACTTTTAAGTAGTTAAGTCTCCAAAATATAAGCACAGGCCTTTTGCAATACAGGAGCAAGATACGGTAGCGTTTTAAAGCGATGCATTTATCTCTCTTTTTAACTAACTATTACCAAGTAATTACGTATAACACTATAATTGTTTTATCTGATACACTTTTGTTAAACATTAACCGTTTAATAAGTAAACGCTAACCAAGTGTATCCTGTAATTCAGGCAATAGTACCATGTGGTACTATCTATGTTAGATAAAATATTTCTTATTAAAAACAAATCCGGTAGTTTATAAACTGTATGCCTTGAGGCTCTAAGAATTATTCTTAGTTTCATTATATTATACATACCTTTCATTCACTGTCCCTAACTAAATAAACTATAATTAATTTTTGTGCTATGGCCTTCTTAGAGAGTGTGTTGGAGCCACCATCGTATGGATGGATGGACAAATTTGGTAAGCTTTCAAAGCCTAAACCAGGTGAAATTTTCAAAGAGTTCTTTTCCCGTTTAAATGTATTTAAAAATAAAAAAAACTGGCTTTCGTTCATGAGCTGGTTTATGGTATGCTGCCTGGCACCATTCCTTTTTGTATTCATATTTAAATACTTCTCCATCAAATTATTAATTGTTGCCTTTGTATATAGTATGATTGTAATGGGTACGCATGGTACCATTTGGTTACATCGTTACTGTACACATGGGGCTTATACATTCAAAAATAATTTTTGGCGATTTTTTACTCAAAACCTTACTTTAAAAATTATTCCGGAAGAAATCTACGCGGTATCGCACCACGTACACCACGCGCTTTCTGATCAACCCGGCGATCCTTATAATGCCCAGGGCGGTTTTTTATACTGTTTTTTGGCAGATGTAAATCATCAGCCTATATCACGCAGCCTGTCCGAAAAAGACTATGACAAATGCGTTAATTTAATGCGCCATACAGGTGTTAAAACAAACTCCTATACAAAGTATAATAAGTGGGGTACATTGGCAGCGCCAGTTCGCACCATTACCGCGGTATTACTTAACTGGGCGTTTTGGTTTGCTGCATTTTACTTAATAGGTGGTTTTGGCCTGGTATGCGCCATATTTGGTGCAGCTGGTTTTTGGGCCGTAGGTGTGCGTACGTATAACTATGAAGGCCATGGCAAGGGTGAAGACAAACGTCGTGATGGTGTTGATCATAATCGCGAGGATATGTCTATCAATCAAATATGGCCAGGCTATGTTGCCGGCGAATGGCATAATAATCATCATTTGTATCCAAAAAGCGCACGCTCTGGCTTTAAGCCATACCAGCTTGATTTGGCCTGGTGTTATATAAAACTATTGAGCATGTTAGGCGCAGTAAGTAGTTACCGCGATTCTAAAAAAGATTTTAAACTGGCTTATTGTCAAAAACCTGTTAAAGTAGCGGTATTGGTTAATAATGTAGTACCTGCGGCTTACATACAAGAACCTGAGGAGGCTTTTATTAATTAAACTTCAGTGGCTAAAACTTTTATAGTGCTCACTAGTTGTAAGGTTTATAAAACTCAACCAATGAAAAAACTAATTTTATCAATCTTGATGGTTTTAGCCATAGGCTTCTCATCATTCGCACAACAACACAGGGTAGAAAAGAGAACTGTTAAGGTGAAGCACACCAGTACTTTTGGTCAAAAAGTACATAACACTTTTCACAAAAAGAAACATTACAACGGTTACAAAGTAAAAACTAAGGTTAGAAGATAGTAACCTGATTAAGAAATAAAAAGGGAGATGCAATTTGTATCTCCCTTTTTTGTTAAACAAAGCGTCATTGCGAACGAAGCGTGGCAATCCCCGATTTACAGGGCAAACTCAAATTTTACCGCCATTTACGTTTGTTTATGTATTTAAGCTGTAATTCTATTTAAAAAGCAAATCTTTCGCTAAAAAAACACTACCTTTTTGTGTAAGGATTAATTACCTTAGCTTACCATTTAACCATTACACTACCTATATTATGAATGCAAAATCATCGCTATTGATGTGTTTTTTATGCGCTGTATTCTTCAGCCAAACAGTTTCAGCTCAAAATTTAGGCATATTTGATGCGCAAACCGATGTAGGCAATGTAAAGCTTTCCGGGTCAGCATTATATGAACCCGAATCTCAGCAATATAAAATTACCGGTTCAGGTTATAACATCTGGTTTGATCATGATGCCTTCCATTATGTTTACAAACGCATAAAAGGCGATTTTGTATTAACTACAAAGGCTGCCTTTTTAGGTAAAGGGATCGAGATGCACCGCAAGCTCGGTTGGATGATCCGTACATCGCTCGATTCCAATTCAAAACACGTTAATGCAGTGGTGCATGGCGATGGCTTAACTTCGTTACAATTCAGGCGCACAGTTGGCGCGCAAACCGAAGAGATCAAATCATCTATTATACATGCCGATGTTATCCAGATTGAAAGAAAAGGCAATACCTACACCATGTCGGTAGCACGTAACGGCGAAACTTTCGTTACCGAGAAGGTTGAAGATCTTGATCTGGGAGATGAAGTTTATGTTGGCTTATTTGTATGCTCGCACAATCCAAATGTTTCCGAAACCGCCGTATTTAATAACGTGCGTATTGTTGTACCTGCCAATGGTGCAAATGGCTATCAAAAATACATCGGCAGTGATATTCAAATATTGAATCTGGAAAACAGCAACAGCCGCATCATATACCAGTCATCACAATCGCTGCAAGCGCCAAATTGGACTAAAGATGGTAAATCGCTGATCTATAACAGTAATGGTTTGCTTTATAAATACGATTTAAAAAACAACATCTCACAGGTACTAAATACGGGCGTAGCTAAAAATAATAACAACGACCACGTATTATCCTTCGATGGTAAATGGCTGGCGATCAGTAATAGTGAAAAAGATGGCTCAATCGGCTATATTATCCCATCGAATGGTGGTGAAGCAAGGCAATTAACCCCAACAGGCCCATCATACATGCACGGCTGGTCGCCCGATGGTAAGTATATTGTTTTTTGTGGCGATAGAAATAATGAATATGATATTTACAAAGTCCCATCAAAAGGAGGCAAGGAAGTTAGACTAACCAATGCACCCGGATTAGATGACGGCGCGGAATACACGCCCGATGGAAAATACATCTACTTCTGCTCGGTCCGCAGCGGCCTGATGCAGATCTGGCGCATGAATCCCGACGGCAGCAATCAAACCCAGGTAACCAATGATGATTATGATAACTGGTTCCCGCATGTATCGCCTGATGGAAAAATGATCGAATTTATATCCTTCATGAAAAATGAAGTCGCTCCTGGGGATCATCCTTTTTATAAACATGTATACCTGAGAGTAATGCCGGTTGGCGGCGGCCCAATTAAAGTAGTGGCTTATTTGTATGGTGGTCAGGGTACTATCAATACCCCATCATGGTCGCCAGATAGCAAGTGTTTAGCCTTTGTGAGCAATACACAATTATTGTTTCCTGTATTCCCAATAGCCCAATAACCATGATGCAAACATCTCGAAGGAAATTTTTAATAAACAGCGCTGTTTTAGCGGCTGGCACAGCTTTATTACCTAATCATCTTTTCTCATCCCCAATAAAAGAAATTGAACGTATTGGCCTGCAACTTTATACCGTACGTGACGCCATGCACGCCGACCCAACAGGCACACTTAAGCAATTGGCGACAATAGGGTACAAGCACTTAGAACATGCAGGTTATAGCGATAGTAAGTTTTATGGCTTAAGTGTTAAGGATTTTAAAAAGGTTTTGGACGATAACTTCCTCAACATGACCAGCGGTCATGTGGTATTACAGCAAAAGCACTGGGATGCCGCCAAAAATGATTTTACCGATGAATGGAAAAGAACCTTGGATGATGCATTAGACATCCACCAAAAATACCTGATAAGCCCCGGACTGGACGATAATTTAAAGCATGATTTTAATGCCTTTAAAGCCTTTATGGATGTATTTAATAAATGCGGTGAGCTATGTAAAAGTAAAGGGATGGTATTCGGTTACCATAACCACGATTTCGAATTCACAACCATATTTGGCAACGATAAGATGTACGATTTAATATTAGCTAATACCGACCCTGCATTGGTTACCCAGCAATTGGATATTGGCAATATGTATTCAGCAGGTGCTATACCGATGGATTATATCAAAAAATATCCTGGCAGGTTTGAGTTAATGCATGTAAAAGATGTAATTAAAAAAGACGATGGTAAGTATGAAAATACCCTGCTTGGCAAGGGCTTATTACCATTAAAAGAAATATTAAAAGCAGCCCGCAAAAAAGGTACTTCACAATTTATTATTGAGCAGGAAGATTACCAGGGAATGGACCCGATAGCCAGTACTGCAATTGACCTGAAAGTTATGCAGGGTTTGGGATATTAAGTAACATATTTATGGCGTGGTGTATCTTTTTAAATAAATTACTAAGTTTGATGTACCGGAGCTAAATTGATTTTATAACTACCTATTAAACTAATTTATAACCAATGACCAATAAACCAACTGATTCATCTTTAAATACCTCGCGCAGAGGTTTTATTAAAAGCAGTTCCATTGCAGCTGCAGGCATCATGATTGTTCCCCGCTATGTTTTAGGCGGAAAAGGTTTTATTGCACCAAGCGATAAACTGGTAATTGCATCTGTTGGTGCAGGTGGCAAAGGCCAAAGCGACATTGCTAATTTCTACGCCAGCGGCAATGCCGAAATTGGCTATCTATGTGATGTTGATATGCGCAGCGCTGCCAAAACAGTAGCCAAATTCCCGAAAGCGAAATTTTATAAAGACTGGCGCGAGATGCTGGATAAGGATCACAAAAACTTTGATGCCGTATCCGTATCCATTCCCGATCATAATCATGCTATCGTAGCGCTCTCCGCTATGCAAATGGGCAAGCACGTATACGTGCAAAAACCGATGGCGCATGATGTATTTGAGGCCCGTGCCTTAACACACGCTGCTAAAAAATATAATGTGGTAACCCAAATGGGTAATCAAGGCTCATCAAACGATGGGGTAAGGCGCTTACGCGAATGGTATGATGCAGGCGAGATAGGTGATGTACATACCGTTTATTGCTGGACAGACCGCCCCGTATGGCCGCAGGGCATCCCTTGGCCAACTACAAAAGCCGATATCCCAAAAGAACTGGATTGGGATTTGTGGTTAGGAACCGCCCCCTCTAAAGATTATGTAAACAAGCTAGTGCCATTCAACTGGCGTGGCTGGTGGGATTATGGCACCGGCGCACTTGGCGATATGGGTTGCCACATAATGGAAGCCCCATTCCGCGTGCTTGATCTGCAATATGTTAAAGATGTGCAATCAAGCGTGGGAACTGTTTATGTAGATAATTTTCAAAAAGGATACTTCCCGGATAGTTGTCCGCCATCAAGTCATATCACCCTTACTTTCCCTAAAACAGCGAAGACACAGGGCGATGTTACTGTACATTGGATGGATGGCGGCATACAGCCTGAACGCCCTGTTGAATTAGGGCCGAATGAAGATTTTGGTGATAACGGTAACGGTATGCTCTTCATCGGCACAAAAGGAAAAATGATGGCAAGTACCTACTCATTAAATCCACAGTTATTGCCAACCTCGCGTACAGCTCAGTCTACCGTGCCGCAAACAATTAAGCGTGTACCGGGCGGACAAGACGGGCATTACGCGCAATGGGTAAATGCAGCTATTGCCGGTAAACCCGACGATGTGAGCTCGCCATTCAAACTGGCTGGTCCACTAACAGAAGCCTTGTTGATGGCAAATCTTTCTATTCGTGGGCACGATATTCAAAAACAACGTGCTGACGGCAGGGGCTTTGATTACCCAGGCCAAAACATAAAACTGATTTGGGATAATGATGCCATGCGGGTAACCAATTTTGATGATGTAAACCAATTCATAAAACGCGAGTACCGCGAAGGCTGGAAAGTGTTAAGTTAATATATGAAGTTAAAATTAGGAATGATAGGCGGTGGCCAGGGCGCGTTTATTGGCGCTGTCCACCGCATCGCCGCCCGTATGGACGACGAATATGAACTGGTTTGCGGCGCGTTCAGCAGTAATGCGGAAAAGGCTAAAGCAAGTGGTTTATTATTGGGGCTATCGCCGGATCGGGTTTATACATCGTACCAGGAACTCATCGAAAAAGAAAAACAATTACCCCAGGATGAGCGTGTTCAGGTAATCAGCATAGTAACCCCAAATCACCTGCATTTCGGCCCGGCTAAACTGGCGTTGGAGAATGGTTTCCATGTGATACTGGATAAGCCGATGACCTTTTCGTTTGCCGAAGCAAAAGAGCTTGAAAAAGTTGTTAAAGCAAGTGGCAAACGCTTTTGCCTTACCCATACTTACACAGGCTACCCGATGGTAAAAGAAGCCAGGCAATTGGTTGCTGAAGGTAAACTAGGCAAGATCAGAAAGGTTTATGTAGAGTATCCGCAAGGCTGGCTAAGTACCTTTTTAGAGGGTGAAGATAATAAGCAGGCAAGCTGGCGAACCGATCCAAGTAAAAGCGGCATAGCCGGAGCCATGGGCGATATAGGTACACATGCCTTTAACTTAGCTGAGTATGTGAGCGGCCTGCAGGTAACCAAACTTTGTGCCGATATTAATACAGTAGTCGATGGCCGCAAATTGGATGATGACGGCGCAGCTCTGTTGAAATTCAATAATGGCGCAAGCGGTGTATTAATAGCATCGCAAGTTGCCGCTGGCGATGAAAACAATATTAAAGTAAGGGTTTATGGCGAAAAAGGTGGCCTTGAATGGCAGCAGGATAATGCCAATACCTTACTATTAAAATGGTTAGACAAACCGGCTGAAATATTACGTACAGGCGCAGGCTATTTAAGTTCATATGCTACGCACAACGCCCGTGTACCCGCAGGTCATCCCGAAGGGTATCTGGAAGCATTCGCCAATTTATACCGCAACTTCGCGTTAAGTATTAAAGCTGATATCGCCGGAAAACCAGCCGAAAAGGAATGGCTCGATTATCCCGGCATCGAAGACGGTATCAGGGGAATGGCCTTTGTTGAAAATGTAATTGCATCCGGCAAATCGGATGCTAAATGGACTAATTTTAAAATATAAAATAGTACTGTCATTTCGAACGTAGAGAGAAATCTTCTTCAATATGCAATGCGGCCTACGCAAATCGCGGAAGATTTCTCCCTACGGTCGAAATAACAAAAAGAAACAAGCCATATGAAAACCATTAAAGGCCCTGCAATATTTTTAGCGCAATTTATAGGTGCCGATGAACCTTTTAATAATTTAAAATCCATTTGCCACTGGGCAAAGGATCTAGGCTATAAAGGAGTGCAATTACCCACACTGGATGATCGGTTCATCGACCTGAAAAAAGCTGCTGAAAGCAAAACCTATGCTGATGAGCTTAATGGTTTGGTTAAGGATTGCGGATTAGAAATCACCGAACTATCCACCCACCTACAAGGTCAATTAGTAGCGGTTAACCCAGCTTACGATCAGTTGTTTGATGGTTTTGCACCTGAAGCTTATCGTAACAATCCCAAAGCAAGGCAGGAGTGGGCAGTTCAACAACTAAAATACGCGGCCAAAGCATCACAAAATTTAGGTCTGAATGCCAGTGTTACTTTCAGCGGTGCGCTTATATGGCAAATGATGTACCCATGGCCGCAACGCCCTGCTGGAATTGTTGAGGATGCCTTTACTGAACTAGCCAAACGATGGGAACCAATCCTCAATGTTTACGATGAATACGGCATTGACCTTTGCTATGAGATTCATCCTGGCGAAGATCTGCACGATGGTATCACCTACGAAATGTTTTTAGAGAAGGTGAACAACCATCCGCGGGCATGCTTGTTATATGATCCTTCGCACTTTGTATTGCAATGTTTAGATTATCTGGAATATATCGACATCTATCACGAACGTATTAAAATGTTCCATGTAAAGGATGCCGAGTTTAACCCAACCGGCAGGCAGGGCATTTATGGCGGTTACCAAAGCTGGATAAACAGGGCGGGACGTTTCCGTTCTTTAGGTGATGGGCAGGTTGATTTTAAAAGTATATTCAGTAAACTGGCACAATACGATTTTAGCGGCTGGGCCGTATTAGAATGGGAGTGTGCCCTTAAAAACTCGGAAGATGGTGCTCGCGAAGGAGCTGAGTTTATAAAGAATCATATCATCAAAGTAACTGAGAAAGCCTTTGATGATTTCGCCTCATCAGGCGGCGACGCAGCTTTCAACAAAAAAATATTAGGAATATAAAACACATAATAATAACATCTAAATGAAAAAGTCATTCATCATTTTCGGGCTCGCGCTGGCAATATCCGCTTGCGGAAACAACAAATCAAGCAACAGCTCAGGTACTGATAGTACAGTTACCACTACAACCACCTCATCGTCAACTCAAAGCACATCTGTGGCCGTAAAAGATACTCTAGGCGCGGCATTAATTCAAAAGAATGATTGCCTTACCTGCCATAAGCTCGATCAAAAAATTATTGGCCCTGCTTATGTCGACGTAGCCAATAAATACACTGCATCGCCTGCTGTTATTGATACTTTAGCTAACAAGATTATTAAAGGTGGTTCAGGTAACTGGGGTAATATAGCCATGTCGCCACACCCAAATTTATCAATGACAGATGCACAGGACATGGTGAAATACATCCTGTCGCTCAAAAAATAAACCAACAAACCAATATAAACCAATGACAAACAGAAGAACGTTTTTAACCCAGGCCGGGATGCTTTCGGCAGGGATAATGATTGCCCCAAAGCTGGTGATGGCAAAGGGAAACAGCAATGCAGTAGGGCTTCAGCTATATAGTCTTCGCGACCAGTTAAAAAGTGGCGATGTAAAGGATGTTATAGCCAAAATAGCTAAAGCAGGTTATAAAGAGGTTGAAACATTTGGCTACAATAAAAAGGATGGTTTTTGGGGATTGGATGCAACCCAGTTTAGCAATGCCTTAAAAGATAATGGCTTGCGCACGCCAAGCGGGCATTTTGAGTTCGATAGCTTTTTCGCTACGGGAAATACCGATCAACTGCAAACCTATATTGATGCCGCGCACATCACAGGTATGGAATACATCATCGTACCACACCTGGATGGCGATTTCATAAAAACGGTTGATGACTTTAAAAAGATTGCCGATAAAATAAGCACTGCTGCCGAAATATGTAAAAAACAGGGTTTAAAATTCGGTTATCACAACCATAATTTTGAGTGGAAACAGGTTGACGGTACTACTTTTTATGATACGATATTAGAGCGTTCCGATCCAAATCTGGTAAAAATGGAAATGGACTTATATTGGGTTGTACGCACTGGTCAGGATCCGATAGAGATCATTAAAAAACATCCGGGCAGGTTCTTCGCGTTCCATATTAAGGATATGGACAAAGCCAACCATAATATAAACACTGAAGTAGGCAACGGTACCATTGATTTTAAAGCCATAATGGCTTACGCCAAGTTAGCTGGTGTAAAACATTTTATAGTAGAGCAGGAGAATTATACCAATATTGACCCATACGTAAGTATAGCGCAAAGTTGTGCCTACTGTAAAAACGTGCTGCATGTTTAACAACCATCATTAATTAATTTAACATGAAATATAAAATATTATTGACCGCGGTATTAGCAGCAAGTGCTATGATGGCTAATGCCCAACAAACCGCCAAACCCGAAGACACTGAGGTCTGGAGCCCTGAACCGGCTGTAATCACCCCGGGAAAAACCTGTGCCGATGCGCCATCAGATGCAATCATTTTATTTAATGGTACAGATCTTAGTCAATGGGTTTCCGCTCAGGACAGAACTCAATCAGCAGACTGGAATGTGCACGATGGTATTGTTACCGTAAATAAAAATTCAGGCAATATTGAAACGAAAAAGCTGTTCACTAATTACCAGTTACATATTGAATGGCGTATCCCTACTGACATTACCGGCAGTGGACAGGCAAGGGGTAATAGCGGTGTGTTTTTAGCATCACTAGGCAAAGGTGATGCAGGCTATGAGTTACAGGTATTGGATGCTTACAAAAATAAAACCTACGTTAACGGTATGGCTGGTAGCATATACAAGCAGTTTATCCCGCTTGCAAACCCAGCCAGGCCACCGGGTGAATGGCAAACCTATGATGTGATCTGGACTGCGCCGACATTTAATAATGATGGTTCGTTAAATACCCCAGCACGTGCAACTGTAATATATAATGGTGTTGTTGTTGAAAACAATGTTTCGCTATTAGGCCCAACATTATACATCGGCAAACCGGAATACAAGGCACATGGCCCGGCACCAATAAAACTGCAAGCACACGGCGACAAAAGCGAGCCACTAAGCTTCAGAAATATTTGGGTAAGGGAACTATAAAAAACCATTTAAAAAGGATAAAACTATGTCATTGCTGTAACGAAGCAATCGCACGGAAGCAAAGTAAATCTTACAAAGTTCGCGATTGCTTCGTACCTCGCAATGACACGGTTTTTTAACAAGAATAGCGCGGTGGCAGGGGGGGATCCCACATGCTAAATAAACAAAAAGGGAGCAAGTTTTAAACTTGCTCCCTTTCTTATTTTAGGTAGAGGAGATTGTGTTTTTAGTCAACTTTATAATGGTAAACATAGCGTGCAATATTACCATCAGCATCAATACCTTCAAGCACTGCGCGGTATAAACCTTTACCATCAGCATTAAAAAAGTCAAATGAGGCTTTTCCAGTTGCATCGGTAATTATTTTCGGGTTCCAGTAAATGGTTGTGCGCAAATCAGAGTAGGCCGGGTTGGTTTTTGGTACGCTAAACTTAGGTACATAAAACTCTTTTGTACGTGCATAACCTAAAGGACTAATAGTTATCAGATTATATTGTGGCATCATATCCCGTAACTGCGAAAGCGAAATCTTTTCGCCTTTTGGTGCAGGCTTACCATTTACAACTATTACACCTTTAGTGTTACTCATTTTATTAATACTACTTAGCCCATCACTATTAAACAATTCTACCGATTCAACTGTTTTTGGGTCAATGTTTGCCAGGTAATTTACATCAACCGGCATTCCGTTATAATAAATAGCTGCAGGTGTGCTTTTATTACCCTGGCTATAGTCTCTTGTTAGGTAAAAGTTATTATCGTCATAAGTAAAGCCAAATGCAGCACCTCTTAAACAGTCCAGTAAAAAATTGCAGCCAGATAATTGAACACCAGAAAGAACATGATCGGCCTGTGGACTTAAACCTGTTAATGCGGAATAATCTGTATGGCTTGGTTTTTTAACTTCGGATTTTGCTACAATTACAACTTCTTTAAGCATACGCGTGCCCGCATATTGCCTTTTAGTATTTTTAAGATACACTGATAGCGTACTATCAATATTTTGTATGTTATCCGGCGAATTAATGTTTTTAATTAGTACGGGCCATGTATCGCTATTTGCTACGATAACCAGGTTTTTATAATTAGGATTATTTTTAGCACTAAGAACAATTTTAGTGGAATCCTTAAAATTTAAATTAGAAAATCTAAAATTGCCAGCTTCATCAGTATTAGCATCCTGAGGAGACAACCTATCGCTAAAATTTAAATGAATATTAGCGTTTGGAACTTCTATACCCGAAGAACTGCGAAGCTTGCCAGCAATAGTTATACCCTGTTCAGGCAAAAAAGATAATTGCGGGTTTTTACCTGCAACAATATCACCATAATCAAAACGACGGTAACCCTGCGTAAGCATTAAAACGTCCAGGTCATCAACTCGTTTTGCATCTACATGGTTAAAGTAATAATTTGGCTTCTCAATATATCCTTTAAGGTCTGAGGTTAAAAGTAATGTTGAAAGGATGGTAGTTTCACTATCTTCATTGTAGGGTACTTTGTTTTCATCAGTAACAGATAAAGAAAATGTTCCAACATCAGGTACACCTTTATTTTTAACTGATAAATTCATGTGTACTTTTTGTCGGGTGGTATACGCTGGTCTGTCAGTATTAATGGCAACGTTTAACAAATCATTGTGCTGTATAAACACCAGGCGCTCACTTAAAGGGTCACCCTCTGAGGTTAATAACGAGAATTGCAAAATGCCGGTAGGGAACTTGCTTTTTGGTATTGTAGATGAATAAAGCAGGTTTTGCAGGTTGGTTTGTGCAGCATAACATACCGTGCCGCCACTTTGCGCGATGATATAAAAAAGAGTATTCTTAAATTTATCTAAAAATGCCTGGTTCGATCCTAATTTGATAGTTAAGCTATCCGGGTTTGTGTTGTTTACAGACAGATATATCCCCTCATCAAGCACTTTAGGTAAATCGTAAGTATTTTGTGTACCATCCGAAAACGATACCTTAGCCTTGTAGTTTTTACCAGGTTGAGGTTGAAAAACAAACTCGCCCATACCTAAATGCTGCGATGCAAATTGTGCAACTTCTGTATTACTATCATCGATTACGGAGCCTTTAACATCAATCCCCATCCCGTTAGAGTTAATGGCCTTAAATGCAACTTTGGCATGCACATCACTCAGCATGTTGCCACCCTCAGGGAAAAACTGCACATCTTTTGCTATAGCCGCGGTTTTTAAAGGATAAGTATTGGTAATGCTTTTTTTGTAATTCAGTTCAATTACAGCGGTTAGGTCAGCTGCTGCGAATACCCCTTTTTTATTGCTGGTGAAAGTTATGTCCACACCACCATTCTGGTCGGTAACGCCTTTTCCTTTATCAATTGTTTCATCGTCGGACTGAACTTTCCATGATATCCTTCTATTCGTTAACGGCGCCCCATCCTGATCCTTATAAATAATATGTGCCGTTATTTTTTCAGCACTGCTGGTAACTGCATTCACAAATGATATGTGGGTATCAATTGGTGTGTCTCTATCTTCAATATTACCTACAGTAATGTTTTTATTAAAAAAGTATCCCTGGTCAAAATTGCGCATCCAGTTGGTATAAGCCCTAATATGATAATTACCTTCAATAAAGGTGAGCTGTGGCAACACAATATTGCCATAGGCTGTACCACTAGTTACCGGTAATCTTAATGATGCTACAACCGAATCGCGATTGTTTATCATATCAACATATACGATTTTGCTAATTGCCGAAAGCTGGTTTTGTTCGAGTGTGACGTATGCCTTAAACCAAATCGTATCGCCAACAGCATAGTAAGGCTTGTCAAAGTGCAGGTAAACCTTTTCTACCGGGAAGTTTTGCGTGAACTCGGTTGTTTTTGAAATTAAAGTTCTTAGCGGGATACTATCTTCCTGTGCAAAGGCCGATAACGTGAAAACCATTAAAAGGCATGCAGCAAGAGTGATTTTTTTGAAGATCATCAACATTAAATAAAGTGAAATATAAGGACGATAAATATATCCATTTAAAACAAAAGCATAAGTAGTTTAACATGCTTTAACATATTTTTTACAATCGAAAATATTTGTGGGGCTATATTATCGATGTTAATTGCGCGATAGGGAGGGGTATAAATAAAAAATATCATTGCAATCCGTTTTTCAGGATCACAATGATATTTTTATAAGTGGGAACGGTAGTTTCTACCAGCCAGAGCCTTTTTTAGCGGCGCCGCTGCTGATATGTCCTTCTGCTGTAGCTTTGCTCATAATAGCAGCCATTTTGTTGCCTGCGCTGTCTTTACCAGTTGCAATGTACCTGCCTGATTTTACATCGATAGTAGGATCAATCATTGGAACGTTTTTGGTTTTTGTTTTTACAGAATAGGCGGTAATACCGCCGCTTGTTGGTGTTGCCATAATTAGTTTAAATTGTTTTTTTGAAATAACTCCACACAGGAGATGTTTGTTTTAACAAACATAGCTTATTGTATTTAAGTTGTATACTGTTTAACCTAAAAATTATTAACAAATTATAGGTAATTAACATTTTTTTAGCTGTAAAAACACTTAAATATGCTGAATTGCTATTTTGACCGCCTGTTTTGTATTATAGCTATATATTAATGGCTACACACTTAATTAATTGCTTTTTGAAATTTTAGCTCAAACTATTATATTAGATGCTAGTTTAAGTATAAAATTCTTTATCCGTTATGGACAAAAAAGACTCAAGTATATTGTACTTTATTTTAGGGCTGTATGCTTTAATGATAAGCTGGTATTATAATCACAACCTTATTATATTACTGTTAACTTATATCTTTTGGCCGGTATATCTGCTATATGAATTGCTTATTGGTCATCTGGCACATGGTATGTGGAAGACAATCCCGCTCTCATATTTCAAATAATGTGATAGTTTATATTTTTTCAACTAACACTGCCGTGCCATAGGCAAGTACTTCGGTAATACCCTGCATAATTTCGTTGGCATCATAACGCATATTTACAATGGCGTTTGCACCCAGGGTTTGGGCGTGCTGTGCCAATAGCTGAAATGCTTCCTCGCGCGATTTTTCGCAAAGTTCAACATAAATAGAAAGCCTGCCGCCAAATAAAGATTGAAAACCACCGGCAATGTTACCTAATGCGCTACGGCTACGTACAGTAATGCCGCGTACAACCCCTAAATGTTTAACAATTTTATAACCTTCTAAACCTGTACTGGTAGTAATTAATGCTGCGTCCATAATTTTTGATAGTTTTTAGATTTTTCAGTGTAAATGTAATAAATAGACTATGCTAAATTGGTATTGTTACAAATTTCCAAGTCCACAATCGCTTCAATCAGGGCAACGCCTATTTCATAAAGCCGCCATATCATCAAGATATGGCGGCCTTAATATGGTTATTAATCTATTTGTTATTTAGCAGGCGGTGTTGTAGGTGTAGTTGGTGTCGGAGCCGGTGTTGAGCTGGGAGTTGGCGTTGTAGGAGCTGGCGGCGCACTTGGCGACGGCATTGGGCTTGGAGTTGGGGTAGTTGTCGGTTTTGGGGGAGTCGTCGGCATCGGTGTGGGAGTTGGCATTGGTGCAGTACTAGGAGTTTTTGATCCGCTACCCGATGTAACCGGCACTGTATCTCTTAAAGCATGATCTTTATGGGATATAACGCGAACAGAACTATTTATACCTGTATTGGCTATTGCATATTCAAACGCGCATGATGCTATTAAAGCCGCTGCGATTATTTTTACCTTTTTCATAATATTTTATTTCGGTTAATAATAACATAAGTATTACAATAACTGTTCCTAAAATATCTATTAAGTTAAATTAATTTCTTTGTGTGGATGTTATTTAAGCTTTTAATTGAATTGTGATATCTACTCAGCTTCTTTAATATGTGTAAGTACAGCATGTATTTTTGCGTCAAGCTCCTTACTGGCCTCATCAAGTTTCGAAATGCATTCCGGGTCAATCTTATAATCCATCGCTTTAATCACATTTACCATGCCCATAATTGAGGCAAGCGGTTTTCTTAATTCATGTGCCTGTATAAAAGCAATATCGCCCAAAGCCTGGTCTTTTTTTTCATTACTTTTTTTAATCGCATGGTTATGGTGCCAGATGATTCTGTACTGCAAAAACAAAATAATGAAAAAGATAATAAGTAATATACTTATGCCCGATATGATCAGAATTTGCTTATTCTCTATTTGTTTGGCGCGGTTCATCTGCGCTATTTCTTTGTTCTTTTTTCCGGTTTCATACTGCAATTGTAATTCGCTCATTTGCTTCTCATTCATATGCACGCGCAGCGAGTCACGTATTTGCTGCGAACGTGCATTAAAATCAATCGCTGTTTTATAATCACCATGTTTAGAATAAAAATGGTATAGGTCCTCATTTAATTCCATTTCACGATAAGGCTCTTTCAGGTTACGGGCTATTGCCAGCGCTTTATTTAAATAGTCAAGCCCTTTTTGCTTATCACCCATTTGATACCATGCTTCGCCAAGCCAGTTATAACTATAAGTGAGCGAGCGCTGCCTGTTATATTTTAATGCTAATGCAACACCCCGGTTGCCATAATCTATCGCGTTTTTATAATCTTTATTATCAAAATAATACTGGGCAATGTTATCAAATAAAGCAACCCGTAATTCCTCGAATTTCGGGTTGGACTCCGCCATTTTTAAGGCCTTAAGCTGTAAATTAATTGAGGTATCATTCAATGGCATTTTCAATGCTTCGCAGCGGGTTTGAATAAACATCGCTTTAAGGTTAATCATCGAAATAATGGCATTGGTATCTTTATTCATCTGTGCCCAATACAAACCACTCTGCACACATGAAAAAGCAAGCTGGAAGTTTGAATTTTCTTTATGCAGGTTACCAATTATAGTGTAAACGTAGGGGTAGGCCTGTTTTATGTTCCATTTTTTCCACGTTGTTAAGGCATTTTAAAGCTTCTTCCATAGATTTTTTATGATCAGCAGTAAGCCAATAGTATCGCGCTAAAAATGCTTCACCATAAACCAATGCCTTTTTATTGCCGGTAGATATGGCTATATCTGTTAAATTTCTCGAAGTACAAAGTAAAGAGTCAAGGTTATTGTATTGTTCTTTTTTACCGGTGTTAATCAGTGAGTCAACACGGTTGTCAACAGATATATCCACTGTAGATTTAATGGTTTTTTGCTTACACGCGATAAATAAGGTTAACAATAAAAAACAAACAAAAAAACGCGATGGAGTTGGGCGCATAAAAACAATTGTCTTACACGAATATATAAATTAAAATATCAATTTAGCTGTGTAATCACCATGCGCTGTATGCGGATTGCGTTTGCAAACGACAATGGCAAATGCTCCCAAGATATATTATAAACAGTAAATCACCTTTGAGGTAAAAACCTATCGAAACAATAAATGTTTATTAACTAAAAATCAATAAAATGGACAAAGGTGTAACACTTACCGAAGCAGATAAAACATTTACAGAGTTGCTACAATTAGTTTCGTCAATTGATGAAAAACAAATTAACATTGTTCCGTTTGAAGGTAGCTGGACAGCCGGGCAAGTAGCTCAGCACGTTATCCTGTCGGCTGGCAGTTTTGTGCAATTACTGAACGGCCCCGTTAAAGATACAGCGCGCGATCCAGAGCAAAATGTCGCTAACCTAAGAGCCGCGTTTTTAAACTTTAACATCAAAATGCAATCGCCGGATTTTATTATACCACCTGATAAAATTTATCAAAAACAAGAATTGGTAAATACCTTAGGGGATATAAAAAACAGCTTTCTCAAAGCTATTGATACATTAGATGTCACAAAAACCTGCACTTTATTTGAGATGCCCACAATAGGTTATATAACACGGGCCGAGGGCATCGCATTCACTATTGTACATACTCAACGGCATATTCACCAATTGAAAAACATCTACAGTAAAGTCAAATAAACCAAAACACATTGAATTTATATTATGGCTGTTGATTATAGGGGTATTCCACAATTCTTCAACTTTTCAACAATGCCGTTAAACACCACACAATCCATTAACTTTACCAACCTATAAATAGGAGTAAACCGTTTGGCAAAAGAAGCTACTAAGGAAACCCCCTTAATGCAGCAATATAACGTAATAAAGGCTAAGTACCCCGGTGCTTTGCTGCTATTTCGTGTGGGTGATTTTTACGAAACATTTGGACAGGATGCCATTAAAGCTGCAGGTATTTTAGGTATAACGCTTACCCGCCGTGCAAATGGCGCGGCAACGCATATTGAATTAGCGGGCTTTCCACATCATTCATTGGATACCTATTTGCCAAAATTGGTAAGGGCGGGTCAGCGTGTGGCTATTTGTGATCAGCTCGAAGATCCTAAAACAACCAAAACTATTGTAAAACGCGGCGTTACCGAACTGGTTACACCTGGTGTTGCCATCAGCGATAATATCCTACAGCAAAAAAGCAATAATTACCTGGCATCGCTTTACTTCGAGAAAAATAGCATCGGCATAGCGCTGATCGATATATCAACCGGCGAATTTTTAACCGCGCAGGGAAGCAGCGATTATATTGATAAACTGCTGCAAAGCTATGCGCCTAGCGAAGTTATATACCCCAAAAGCCGCTCCTCAGATTTTAAAGAGAATTACGGCGACCGTTTTTATACCTACACCCTCGACGATTGGCCTTACAGCGGTGATTATGCTAATGAAACGTTGTTAAAGCACTTCGGCGTAAAATCATTAAAAGGTTTTGGTATTGATAAATTAAATTTAGGTATTATAGCTGCCGGTGTGGCGCTGCATTATCTGAATGAGACCGAGCATCGGAATTTGCAGCATATCTCAGCCATATCCCGCATCGAAGAAGATCGGTATTTGTGGATAGACCGCTTCAGCATCCGCAACCTGGAACTGGTAGGTTCATCCAATGAAAATGCCTTAACTTTAGTTGATGTGCTTGATCATACCTGCTCGCCAATGGGAGCCAGGATGTTGCGCAGATGGATAGTGATGCCGCTAAAGGAAATCAAACCTATCAAAGACAGGTTAGGCGTTGTTGAGTACCTAATAGCCGAAGAGGAATTACGGGAAACGCTCCAACAATCCATCCGGCAAATAGGTGATCTGGAGCGTTTAATATCTAAAATTGGCCTGCAAAGAGCCAACCCGCGCGAAGTTTGTCAGCTTAAAAAGGCATTAAAAGCAATTGAAGGCATCAAGTCGTTATGCGAGCAATCAATCAGTTTGCCGTTAAAAGCAATTGGCGAGCAATTGAACCCCTGTGCATCCATAAGTGAAAAAATTGAACAGGAACTGCATCCTGAGCCACCCGTAATGATTGTTAAGGGCGGTGTGATGAATGAAGGTATCAACGAAGAACTTGACCGCCTGCGTAAAATCGCTTTCGGTGGAAAGGGTTATTTATTAGAGATCCAAAAGCGTGAAGCGGAATCAACCGGCATACCATCGCTAAAAGTATCATTCAATAACGTATTTGGCTATTACCTGGAAGTTACGCACAGTCATCGCGATAAGGTACCAACCGATTGGATTCGCAAGCAAACCCTGGTAAATGCCGAGCGTTACATCACCCCTGAACTAAAAGAATACGAAGAGCAGATTTTAGGTGCCGAGGAAAAAATATTTGCGCTTGAAACCAAGCTATATAATGAATTGCTTTATTCATTAGCCGAATATATCAAGCCCATACAGCTTGATGCGCAATTGATTGCAAGGCTGGATGTGTTGCTGAACTTTGCTACTATCTCCATTAAAAACTATTACGTTAAGCCAGATATAAACGAAAGCAGATTAATCGACATTAAAGGCGGCCGCCACCCGGTTATTGAAAAGAATTTGCCCCTTGGCGATACTTACATTACCAATGATGTTTACCTCGATTCAGATTCGCAGCAGATTATCATTATAACAGGCCCTAACATGGCCGGTAAATCTGCACTATTAAGGCAGACTGGACTGATTGTATTAATGGCGCAAATGGGTTGTTTTGTGCCCGCGAAATCAGCTTCAATTGGTTTGGTTGATAAGATATTTACCCGGGTAGGTGCATCCGATAACGTATCATCAGGTGAATCAACTTTTATGGTGGAGATGAACGAAACCGCCAGCATCCTCAATAACCTATCCGACAGGAGCTTAATTTTATTGGATGAAATTGGGCGTGGTACCTCAACCTACGATGGTATTTCCATTGCCTGGGCTATCGCAGAGTACCTGCATAATCATCCCACAGCTAAAGCTAAAACTCTGTTCGCCACGCATTACCATGAATTAAATGAGTTGAGCAATTCTTTTAATCGTGTTAAAAACTTCAATGTATCGGTTAAAGAAGTTGGTAGTCAAATCATATTCCTGCGTAAATTGGTTCCAGGCGGCAGCGAGCATAGTTTCGGTATCCACGTAGCAAAACTGGCGGGTATGCCCCAAAAAGTACTGAGCCGCGCCAACGAGATATTAAAGAAACTGGAAAACGAACGCACCGGCGGCGAACATATCAAGGAAAGCATCCGTAAAGTACAAAAGCAAGCCGTACAAATGCAAATGTTCAGTATTGATGACCCAGTGCTGGTTAAAATACGCGATACCCTAAATAACCTCGACGTTAATACCCTAACACCTGTTGAAGCCTTGATGAAACTGGATGAAATACAAAGGGTGATAAAAGGCTAGGGCTTAAATGTTGATATGTTTAAAACATCTGCAAAAAGAAAGCTAAAGGCTATTTTATCTTTATATCATGAAGTTTAGTCGCAGCTTTAAATTTACCTGCTCAGCCTTTTGTTTTTTGGTGATTTTGTCATCCTGCCACTCCCGCAAAGCGGTGATGAAAGGAGAGCCCGGCGAGATCGTTCAGCCGCAGGCCAGTATCGCCGATAAATATTCACAAATGATGGCCGTGAATAAAAGCGACATCCAAAACGGCCGCTTATATGCTTTTATTGATCAATGGTACGGTGTGCCCTATAAATTTGGCGGGCTGGATAAGGATGGGGTAGACTGCTCAGGACTTGTGCTTTTGTTAGAGCAACAAGTTTACGGTATAACCCTGCCGCGTGTCACCAGTCAGCAAGTAACCGTTATTAAGCGTGAGTACGAACAGGATTTGAAAGAAGGCGACCTGGTATTCTTTGATTTTGATGGTAAGCAGTTCAGCCATGTTGGGGTATACCTGCAAAATGGTTACATTGTACACGCCAGTTCAACCAAAGGTGTAATGATAGTGCCGTTGCACGGTGGTATGTATAAATACTTCTCACGATGCGGCTCCGTTACCGATACATTAACCAGCGCGCAGGCTCAATAATTATTGTTATTTTTGCCCTATGGAAAAGCCTAAAGAGGAATATTCATTCTGGACGAAATACAAACGCTTCGCAAGTACCGAAATATTGCTTTATGTAATTATGATAGTTGGCATCATATTGGGCATAATCATCTTCAGTTAATTATTTTTTACCAATATAACGTTGTGCGAATCCTCATCAGCAGCTGATTGATAGAAATCTACAAGATCCTGATACATTTCTTTAGGGTAAGTGCCATTTATTAATTCCAGTTTTCTGTTATAGACTAATTGATTGCCTTCAACACGCATCGTAGCGATATATTTTCCAAATGGTTTTTCAATTGTTCTGTGAAAGATTTTATTATCAAGGTGATAGCCTGCCGGAATCGTATATGTATACTCATCCTCATCGGTAAAACCTTCATTTATATAAACATCCCTGGTTCGGTTAAAAACTTGCTTGGGCACACTCGCTACCCTGCTTATCGGGTTAAGTGAGAAAATTATTTTACCGTTATCTGTTGATGCAAATTCCGGTGCTTTAATTTTCATGGTTTCAGTTGTAGCCGGTTGTAAGCCTTTGTCTTGTTTAAAATCAAGCTTTTCAATACTCAGATTATTGATTGGGTAAATGTTTTGCATCATCTTCAATCGCTCTACCGGCGATTCGGCTATCACAGCCTCTCGCATAAAATAATCTGTCCCGGTATAAACAGTACCCACATCACCCGATAAGTCTCCGCTCTCACTTATGGTAAAGTTTGCTTTTCTGCTTAATGTAGTAGTATACTTCGGCGTATGTAATAATTTACCACCCTGTGGAGTACAAGCCAGCACATTACGGTCATCTGTAAAACTGCCAAGGTAACCAAATGGGATAGTTTGACTAGTACAATCGCACCAGGTCGTATCGTTTTTAAAAGGTAGGCATAGTATAATGTGATTACCCTGATTAAGGCTCGCAAAGTCGTTATCTAAACTAATTTTATGGTCACCATTAGTATTGGCCTCAACAACACAATAATATGATTCAATACCAACAGATTTTAATAGCGATTGTGTGTAATTTACCAATGCCTTACAATCGCCATAATTCAGTTTGTCCACATCCGAAGCTAAAAATGGTTGATGGCCGCCAATGCCTACCTGTACACTTACATAATGTGTTTTTGCCTGCATGTATTCAAATATCTTTTTGGCTTTTAATTTAGGGCCGGAAATGTCTTTTGTTAGCTCAATCATCCGGTTCTTGGTTTCTTCGGATAATTCCTGTCTGCCCGCTATCAGGTTATCGTATTCCCATTTCCCAAGCTCATCCCAATTATTAAATGAACCCGGGATGCCATAATAAGTGAATTTTTCAGGTGCGATTTTAACTATACTTAAATAATTTATATCGTTAGGACTAAACGGCTCAAATTTAATGGCTTTTAAGTTGCTAACCTGCCAGGCATAAGTTTTCTCATCTTTATCTGTTTGCACTGTAACACCCGATGGCATATTTATTTCCTTATAGCGGATGTTAAAATCAGGTTTACAGGTAAATTTGAATGAGCTTTTTTCAACAGCTATGCCTGTTCCATTATTTGGCCTCCAATCAGGAAAGTCCAGCGTGCCTTTTATTCGAAGTTCATATTCATATTCAATGGTGTATGGATAATCAACTATATGAGGTGTATAGTGTTTTACCTTTACATCTTCAAAAAGAGAGAAACCGTCAGTAGTATTTATATCCTCAAAATCACTTTCCGAAAATTTGCCTGTTTGTATTCCAAACGAGTTATAAGTAGCGCCTTTAATATATTTTATGCTATGAGTATTATCGTGATACACACCTATGTTGGCAAAAACATCACCGTTTTTATTTAATATGGTAACAACCTCCTTAATATAATATAGGGTACTGTTTAAATCTTTTACATCAATACTTACTTCCTTCTCGCGTACAACAGCACTTGCATAAGGCAATATATCCTTTGATATCTGGCTTACATCGTACTGTTTTTGCTGTGCGTTAGCCGTAATTAGGTTGGTGAATATTATGCAGAGTGTAAAAAAGGTATTTCTCATTATTTATTCAACTAAAAATTAACTCTTCTTATTTAATGTCACCATATTCTTTTCAAAAAGAATTATTTTATTGAAAAACTCTTTTAACGCGCTATATTCATAGGGCTCATAAATCGCTTTATTAAACTGAATGATGTGCGAGTAATTAAACGAGTTATTATCGGGTTGAAAGAAAGTTTCAAACTTACCACCATTATCGGGTAGGCTTATGTTAATCTGCTGTGGTGGGGCATCAATTACATAATTGGGGGGTAGGTGCAACGTTAATGAAAATCGTTCGGTTGATGGCATTCCTTTGTCAACAGGATAATTGCGAGTGGCCAGTTTGTAAGGGTTGCGGATAATATGATCTAAAAGAAATTGATTAAATATTAAATGATCGCGGTCAGGATTTTTATATTCATTTATTTCGATATCATATTTTTCAACCAATGGTTCATCAAGGCTATCAAGGTTAGATATATCTGAACTTAAAAACTTAAATTTTGACGATTTTTCATCAAGACTTTCTACATATTCTTCAATAGAATTAAATCTTTTTATTTCCTTGCGCTTCTCGTAAGCATCGTAACCAATCGAGTATTGAGTAAATGTTCCTTTTAGCTTACCATCTGGCATCAAAGTTAAATCAATTGTAAATGTGCGTATTCTCTTCTGCCCGGTATTTATATCTATCCAGTAGGATGGTTTATCAAGGCTCATCACACGGCCCTGGTCGTTAAGGCACCTGAGGGGTAATATTCCAAAAGGTAGCAAGGGGTCAGTTGCATCGAGTAAATAACTTTTTCCACCAATATCCACTTTAGCAATTACGTAGTTAAAATCGTCAGTTACAGGGTAAAGTTTATTAATAAAACCGTGGTCTCTAGTTGATAATATAACAGCCTCAGCATTAATCCCAGCCTCACTTAATGCGGCTATAAGTGCCAGGTTTATATCCGCGCAACTTCCGCTGTGCATTTCCACTGCTTTGCGTATCCCATCGCCGCTGCCGGTACCATAAAATTCATTCCATTTAATGTTTTTCTGAATATATTCAAAAACGGCCTTTGCTTTATCCAGACTATCCGTTTTACCGCTGATTGATGATGCAATAAGATCCTTGAACAATCCTTTTTTGCGTAATTGCGAGCCAAATGCGTCTGAGTGTTTAAAATCATAATCAACGTCCTTCCAATCTTTGGCATATTTGGTAACAGCACCGGTACTAAGGTTGTGATATTGAACTAACTGAAAATTTACAGACGATAAAAAATTTAGGGGCGATGTCATGTCAATTTCAGGAATAAAAGCAGGTATATCATCCATTCCAAAAACCAGGTGAGAACAATCACATGTGTTACCCCTTGCGCTAAAACAACTTCTTTCAATTTCGGCAATATCCTTTGTTAATTTCAACGGTCCGCGTAATGAAGCATTGTATGTCCAATATCCCGGTTGGTGAACATCATATTCTGAATGTATTTTAGGTATATCGCCCTGGAAATTCCATTTCGGAAAACGACCTAAAAATGGCGAGTTGGTGATGTAAGTATATTCAATTATACAACCATTTTTTATTGCGGGCATAGCAAATTTAGCCTCTGTCCAATATTTGTTCAGCTTTGTTTTATAAACTTTCGCCGGGTCCAGCTCAGTTTTTTTTATCGATCCGTCATCATCAGTATAGGTTGTTACTCCTTTTATGGCTTCCAGGGTTTCACCCTCATCTGCATTATTATTAAGCGCAATAACCACATTACCCTTTGCAAAACCTTTGCTATCAAAAATTTTTATTTTGACATGATATTCAAAAACAATTTTAATGCTGTTATCGCTTACTTCTTCAATCTTAGCAGTGCCATGTTCGTCTAAAACCACCGCATGTGCCGACGTATCTTTATCATACCGCTGCATGCTTATTTCACCCTGAGTAAACGTACCGTAGTAAAAATCCTGAGCTTTGGATGTAGTTTTTAATAAAGAAAAAAGGAGTAATATTAATAAGGTTTTTTTCATTGGGGGATAAAAGTACTTGGGTGGATGAAATTAATAATATTTTAAAAGATTTAAAATTATTGTGACCGAATGTTTGGTATACTTTTGCACCTTTGCAAACTGATAGTTATATAATGAAATTGAATTTAAAAAGACCGCTTGCATTTTTCGACCTTGAAGCAACCGGTACCAATATAGGCGCCGACAGGATTGTTGAAATTTCTGTTATCAAACTTAATCCTGATGGAAGTGAGGATGTTAAAACGTGGCGTGTAAATCCTGAAATGCCAATTCCGCTGGAATCATCATTAATACACGGTATTTATGATGAGGATATAAAGGATGAGCGAACATTTAAGCAATTAGCACCCGAAGTAGCCGAATTTATAGGTGCCAGTGATTTGGCGGGGTTCAATTCTAATAAATTTGATATTCCGATGCTGATGGAAGAGTTTTTACGTGCAGGCGTAATATTCGACCTGGAGAACCGCCATTTTGTTGATGTGCAGAACATTTTTCATCAAATGGAGCAACGTACATTAAAGGCAGCTTATAAATTTTATTGTGGTAACGATATTATCAACGCGCATTCCGCCGAAGCCGATACCCGCGCTACTATGGAAGTTTTACTTGCGCAGATAGAAAAATATGAAAACGTAGAATGGGAGGATAAAAAAGGTAATAAGAGCATTCCGGTTACCGGGGATGTTGAGGCCTTGCATAAATTCACTAACCTGAACAAACCTGTTGATTTTGCAGGCCGTATGGTATATAATGAGCAAGGTGAAGAATTAATAAATTTTGGTAAACATAAAGGTAAAAAGGTTGAAGATGTTTTAGCCGTTGAACCAAGCTATTATTCATGGATGATGCAGGGCGATTTTCCGCTATATACTAAGCGTAAGCTCGAAGAAATATATAATCGTTTCACAGCTAAGAAAAATGCTGAAAGGCAAGCCGCAAGACCTGCGCAGCCAAAGGCCGCCGAAGCTGCTGCCCCCAAAGAATTTAAAAAGCCTGATTTTCAAAAGAGCAATAATACGCATCACGAAAACAGGCCCTACAAAAAACCAGAAGAACCAGCCAAACCGGTTAATGACGATATGCTGCAACAGCTGGCACTGAAGTTTAAGAAGGGGTAAGTTGTTGATTGAGTTAAGTTAGTTGATTAGGTTGAATTAGTGGATGGAGTTCCCCCACTCACTTAATCAACTAATTCAACCTAATCAACCGATCTCAAAAACTCAATATTCCTTTTCAAACCATCAAACTTAGTGCGTTTTACAGCTGAATTTTTGAATACTTTTTGAAAGGTTTCGTGTGTAATATCTTCCCAATCAGCTTGCTTCATTCCTAACAATTCGGTATGTGGAGTAAATGATGGTTCATTATGCAGTACCGAGAATTTATTCCACGGACAAACATCCTGGCAAATATCACAACCGAACATCCAATTATCCATTTTACCTTTAAACTCGGCTGGTATCTCATTTTTTAGTTCGATGGTGAGGTAGGAGATACACCGGCTCCCATCAACAATATAAGGCCCAACAATAGCATCAGTAGGGCAGGCGTCAACACAGCGCGTACAGCTGCCGCAATGGTCTGCGGTGGGTTCAATATCGTATTCCAGTTCGAGGTCAATAATCAGCTCAGCCAAAAAGAAAAACGATCCCGCTTTTTTATTGATGAGGTTACCATTTTTACCAATCCAGCCCATGCCTGCTTTTTTAGCCCAGGCCCTGTCCAAAACCGGTGCCGAATCTACAAAAGCACGGCCGCCAACTTCGCCAACTTTTTCGTTGATCGTATTTAGTAACTGCTTTAACTTATCTTTTATCACATGGTGATAATCAGCGCCATAAGCATACCTCGATATTTTAGGCGCTAAAGGATCCTGCTGATCATTATCAGTATAATAATTCAATCCCAGGGAGATAACTGATTTTGCACCATCAACCAATAAACGAGGGTCAAGGCGTTTATCAAAATGGTTTTCCATGTACTGCATTTCGCCGTGCATACCTTTTTTTAGCCAATCCTCTAGGCGCGGGGCTTCCTGTTCTAAAAATTCAGCTTTGGCAATTCCGCAAAACATAAAGCCAAGGTTTTTGGCCTCGGTTTTAATCATGTCGGAATACGCCTGTTTGTTAAGCTGCATAGTGCAAAGATAATACAAATCAAGCTTTTAAAATCGCGTGCATTTGCGTGGTTTATTATAAATAAGAAGAGGCTGTTTCATAAGTATGAAACAGCCTCTTCTTATTTATAAACTCACCCTTTAGGGGGGAGGGGTTAGAAACTATGCCTAACGTTGTTGCTAAATGTTTTAGTTGTCCAATAGCCACTGTCTAAAATTCTTCTAACAGTCATCAACGGATCTTGCGGGTCACGTTTATCAGCTAACTGGAAAGCTAGTTTAATGCCGCGTTTATGCAATTCAGGTAAGTTTTGCGCATTCCATAAACCAAAAGGGTAAGCGAAGTAAGTGATCTGTTTCCCGGTGATCTCTAGTAATTTCGCATCAGGTTTGTCTAATTGTATTTGCCAGTCTTTTCCTGCAAACTTCTTAAAGTTGCTGTGGTTCCAGGTGTGGCCGCCAATTGTGTTACCTTCATCAGATAATTGTTTTACCTGGGCCGAACTCATGTAATGCTTTTTGCCTAATGATACGGTCATGATAAAGAATGTACCTTTAAAACCATATTTTTTTAATGTAGGCCTTGCCACATCCCATTGGTCACCATCAGTATCATCAAATGTTAACAGGATAGGTTTGCTTGGCAGTGGAGCGCCTTTAGTTAAATAATTATAAAGTTGATCTGGTGAAATGGTATGGTAACCACTATCAGCCAGCATTTTAATGTGGTCTCTGAATGCTGCAGGCGGAATAATGTAGTCCTTAGATGTTTTGGAATCTGTAGGTCTCCAATCTCGTATTTGGTGGTAGCAAATTACCGGAACCTGTTTGCGGGCCATAATAGCCGCTGTGTTTGATTGGGCCTGAACACTTATGGTGCTTATTATGCCTAATGATAATACTGAAAAAAGCTGTTTTAACATAGTAGATGTTATATTTAATGGTAATTTAACAATGGCGAAATTAATATAATTTGGATGTTAATAAATCTCAATTTATAAACAAATTAACATCGGCTTTATTGTAAAACAATTCGCTTTCCTTCTTGTGCCGATCTTTTAGCCGCATCAAGTATCTCCATAACCACCATATTATAATTTAGCGAAGATAAATCATCAGTGCCCGGTAACTGTTGACGTAAAACAGCCGTTAAATAAACAATCGGGTCATTTATCGGCGTAGCCAAAGGCTCAACATTTTTTGAACTGATGATTTTTTCACGCATGCGGCTAACAATGTGGCTGGTATCCAAGGCATGTAAATAGCCGGTTTCGCCAAATACCTCAAAATCTTTTATAGAGAACGGCCAGTTCCATGATCCTTCAATCTCACCCGTCGCGCCGGGATATTCAACAATTACCGTGGCATCATCGTCAACTTTAGGATAAACTGCAGGTTTATAATGTCTTAGTACAGCGGTAACCGCGATGGGTCTTTGCCCATGCATCATCCAGGTCATCAAATCAGCGCCATAACAGCCAAAATCATTCAATGCACCGGCACCATTCAAAACAGGATCGGTTAACCAGCTTAAAAATTCCTCGCTGCACCCAATTTCTTTTGGCCCCTGATGCCCGTCATGTGCTACCATCCGTTTAATCGACCCAATAGTGCCTGCATTTACGGTATTGTAAACATCCCTGTTTGATGGATACCAGGTAGTCTCATAATTAGTTAATACTTGAATATGGTATTGATTAGCTAATTCCTGTATTCTTTTTGCTTGGTCTAGTGTTGCAGCAAGCGGTTTCTCCACCATTACCGGGATATGCAGTGGTGCGCAAACTTCAACTATTTTAACATGGCCTGCAGCTTCATTATAACCCAAAACAGCGTCGGGTTTAGTCTTTAGTACCATTGTTTTCAAATCCGTATAAAACAACGAATCCGGGATATGGAATATCTTACCAAATTTTACCCATAAAGCTTTATTAGGTTCGGCGATGCCCACAATATTGGCGGTGCCATCTTTATATCGGCTTAAAATACCATAAACATGGTTGTGATTTAACCCGGCAACAGCCAAACGTAAACCCTGAGCATTTGATTTTAATGCAAAGCCACTAATTAACGCCATCAGTACTATGGTGCTTTTGAAATGCTTTCTCATATGTAGGAATATTGGTTTATCTTAAAACAATGAAGGGTTACCGCCCAGTTTTATTTTACCAAGATGCTTGTATGCTGCTTCTGTAGCCTCACGACCGCGGGATGTGCGCATTAAAAAACCTTCCTGTATTAAAAATGGTTCGTAAACTTCTTCAATAGTACCTTCTTCTTCACCTACGGCAGTGGCTATGGTTTTTAAGCCCACAGGGCCGCCTTTAAACTTCTCGATGATAGTGAGTAGTATCTTGTTATCCATCTCGTCCAGTCCGTGCTCATCTACATTCAAAGCGTTCAATGCATATTTAGCGATGGCGGTATCAATAGTACCATCGCCCTTAATTTGCGCGAAATCCCGTGTACGGCGAAGCAAGGCATTGGCTATACGTGGCGTACCACGACTGCGGCGGGCAATTTCATAAGCACCTTCATCACTAATTGGTGTTTTTAGTATTGATGACGAGCGTAATACAATGGTGGTTAATAATTTGGCATCATAATATTCAAGCCTGGAATTTATCCCGAACCTTGCACGTAGGGGTGATGTAAGTAGCCCCGAACGTGTAGTGGCGCCAACCAGTGTAAATGGGTTTAATGATATTTGCACCGAACGGGCATTGGGGCCGCTCTCCAGCATAATATCTATCTTAAAGTCCTCCATTGCCGAGTATAAATACTCTTCAACAAGTGGACTTAACCGGTGTATCTCGTCAATAAATAAAATATCTCCTGTTTCAAGATTGGTTAACAACCCCGCAAGATCACCGGGCTTATCTAATACCGGGCCTGATGTAATTTTAATACCCACGCCCATTTCATTGGCTATAATGTGCGACAGGGTAGTTTTGCCTAATCCGGGAGGGCCGTGCAGCAATACGTGATCAAGCGCTTCGCCGCGTTGGCGGGCGGCTTGTACAAATATGCGTAAGTTGGCTAATATTTTATGCTGACCGGTAAAATCCTCAAATGCCTGCGGCCGTAAAACTTTTTCAATATCACGTTCGGCAGGAGAGAGGCGTTCACTTTCAGGATCAAGATGCTCGTTCATTTGCTTCTCAGAGATTGGAGGTTAGAGACCAGTGATTAGTCTATACGTTTTAAATATATGTGAATAAATGTCAAAATCAAAGCTATTATTATTGATGAAATTTATCAATGCAGGCAATAACTAATCTCAAGTCTCTGATGTCTATTCTCTGAAATTACTCCCCTTCGGGATATTTCCTGAATATGCTATTGATCTTCATTTGTATCACACCCCAAAAAGCTTCCTTAAAAATCCCGGTCGACATTTTGGATGTTCCGGCAGTCCTATCAGTAAATATGATGGGTATTTCAATCAATTTAAAGCCATGCTTAATGGCTGTATATTTCATCTCGATCTGAAATGCGTAACCAACAAATGATATTTTATTAAGCTTAATGGTTTCTAAAACCTTGCGCTTATAACACATAAACCCGGCTGTTGAATCCTGAACTTTTATGCCCGTTATAAAACGCACATATACAGATGCGAAATAACTCATCAGCACCCTGCTCATAGGCCAGTTAACTACGTTTACCCCATTAATATATCTTGAACCGATAACAGCATCCGCACCGCTTACCGCCGCTTCCCTCAATCTTAATAAGTCGTCAGGATTATGAGAGAAATCAGCATCCATCTCAAAAATATAATCGTATTTGCGTTCAATGGCCCATTTAAAACCATGGATGTAAGCAGTTCCAAGCCCTTGTTTTCCTGCTCGAGCTTCTAAGAAAAGCGTATCAGGATAATCCTGTTGCATAGCTTTTATAATTTTCTGGGTGCCATCAGGCGATCCGTCATCTATGATCAGCAAATGAAAATCATGAGGCAATGAAAACACTTTACGGATCATCCGTTCAATATTTTCTTTTTCGTTATACGTTGGTATTATTACTATACTATCAGGCACTCAAATATGGGGGCTAATTTGATAAAGGATCAAAAGTAGGGGAATTTACCCTGTATAAAAAATAAAAAAACAGGAAAGCACGTTGCCTTCCTGTTTTCTTTACAACTGTATGTTGATTATAGATTATTTGTATCAGCAATTATTTTGTTTTTTGCCGTATCATCCACATAAGGATCAGTTATATAGTTACGTTCATTTAAACGTGGCGAAACGAACATAAACGCTACAACAAAAACTAAAATAAAGCATACGAAGAACCAATAATAATTGGCTCCAGCTAAATATGGAGCTAACGAGCCTCTATTAGCTATATAACTGTTTACACCCGCTGTTATAAAATTACCAAGCGAAACTACAAGCAGCCAGATAGCCGTCATCGTACTTTTCATTGATTTTGGTGAGTGAGTATAAGCATATTCTAAACCCGTGATTGAAACAAGAACTTCGGCCGCAGAAAGTACTATGTAAGCAAGCACCTGCCACCATATTGAAGGCGCACCGCCATGATCAATATTGGTTTGTATAAGTGCAATAATTACAAATGATAATGCAGTTAATACTAACCCCACGCCTAAACGCCTTAATGGCGTAGTTTTAAGCCCCAACTTATCAAAATATGGATAAACCCAATAATTGAAAACCGGAATAAATATCAGAAGGAATACGGCATTAACGGTTGATACCTGGCCTGCGATTATCGTAAAATGATAGAAACCTAAATTAATATCACGGTTCATTCTTGCAGCCTGCAACACCCACTCAGAAAGGCACTGATCCCATACCGCCCAAAATGCAAGGGCAAAGAAGAATACAGCCATTACACGGTAAACAGCCTTTACTCCATCCACACGTTCGGGGTTGTGAGCCTCTTTGGCTACGTCTAACCACGATTCTCCTTCTCGTTTTTTGCTGAGGTTTCTTAGTGCGTATATAGATATGAAAACAAAGTTGTCTCTGTTTACACCAGCCGGAGGTATTCTTACATATAATTTCCTTCCAGAAAAAAAGATAATGGTAGCTAACCCCATTAAAATACCAGGGATACCAAAGGCCCATTTTGCGCCGTAATTTTGATATACATACGGAATTGCCAATGTAGATAATACAGAACCCGCGTTTATACTAAAATAAAACCAACCATACACTTTAGATAAAAGGTCCTGATTGGTAACATCGAATTGGTCGCCAACATTGGCTGAAACGCATGATTTTATACCACCTGCACCAATAGCAACTAATAAAAGGCCAACTTCAAAACCATTTAAACTATTATCAAACATAGCCAGCAGAAGGTGACCAAAGCAATAAACAATTGATATGTAAAGTATTATTTTATACTTTCCAGTAAACCAGTCGGCCACAAGCCCACCAACAAAAGGTAAGGCATAAGCAAGTGTTACAAAAAGGTGCGACAGTTGGTTGGCCTTTGCGTCTGCGATAGTGGATAGCGCTTTATCTGCTGTAGGGTTAAAAAACTGGGCAACTAAGAAAGTTACCAATATGGAACGCATGCCATAAAAGCTAAAACGCTCGGCTGCTTCGTTACCAATAATATAGGGTACGGCTTTGGGATACTTTGATTTTTTCGGGACTACGCCCGATGCAAGTACATTTTCACTCATGAGGTCAGTTAATTTCGACTAAAATACTATTATTCTGTCAAATCAAAATTTAATATCGAAAGTATTACGCTACAGTCGGTTAATATTTTGATTTTGAATTATTAAGGGTTATTTAATTAGTTATGTTGGATGCTTGATCTATCTTCTATAGCTTGTTTTTTTGGATCAGTAAATTCGCTGTCATGCTCATCCGGAACATTACGCATGTCCAGATTATCCTCATATTTCCATCTGCCATTAATTAGCTTATAGCCGTCGTAGCTCAAGTCGGGGCCAAATGTCTCGGGGTTTTTCTTGGATTTGTCGTCAGGAGGAGAGAGATGATCAAACACGATCAAGTCCTGCTCGGGCACATATTTTAACAGCATAGATGCCTGGCGTGTGTATTGAAATATTATTCTTTTATGTTTTGATGTGCCAAACACTTCCATGCCAAAAACAGGCTTGTCATTTTTAAAGGAAAGCACCTCTATTACTTTTTTGGTAGAGTTTGCGGTATAACCTTTCCAGCCAAGCATTACATAATATGACTTATCGCCGGTCACCCTGATGATTTTGTAATATTGCGCCCCATACCATTTACGATTATCGGTAACGGAATCTTCCGGATGCTCTAACAATGGTGAATAATCAACCAATGGGAATAATTTCAAAGCTCCGCCGGTATTCATCTGCATAGCGCCATAAAACCTATAACTGCCATCATCATTCATAATATGCCAGCTGATGATACGGAAACGGTTATCAGGAGAGTTTAAAATACTTACTGTTTTTACAGAATCAAAAGGGAACAAGAAAGAATTTGGCACTTTTAAAGCAGTAACCAATGTTTTAACAAACATGGTATTTGCATTTTGCCGCTCCAACTCATTATCATTGTTAATCATCACCTTGCCCAGGTCAGCCAAGCTGTCCTGATACATATTTAACCGGTTGATACTGCTGTTTTCATCAGTATGCTGGGCAAAAGATTGGTTCAGAAACAAAATTAAAGGGATGAAAACAAGCAAACGCTTCATTGTTGTTTATTATGATTCTGTATAAAAGTTCAATATTAGAACAATTAACGCAAATTTTCAATAACAATTGCGCTTGCACCGCCGCCACCATTACATATTCCTGCTGCGCCGTATTTACCGCCATTTTGTTGCAATACACTCAATAAGGTAATCACAATTCTCGCACCTGATGCACCCAGTGGATGCCCCATAGCAACAGCACCGCCATTAACATTTACTTTTGTCGGGTCAAGCTTTAAATTTTGATTGTTAGCTATCGATACCACCGAGAAAGCCTCATTTATTTCATAGTAATCGATATCACCAACATTTAAACCCGCTCTGTGTAATGCCAATGGTATAGCTTTGGATGGTGCAGTGGTAAACCACTCAGGTGCTTGCTGAGCATCAGCATAAGCAACAACTCTGGCTATCGGTTTTATGCCTAACTCATCAGCTTTCTCCCTGCTCATTAAAATTACAGCAGCAGCACCATCATTTAAGGTAGATGCATTCGCGGCGGTAACCGTTCCATCTTTTTTAAATACAGGTTTTAGCGAGGGGATTTTATCAAACTTTACAGCCCTTGGCTCTTCGTCATCTTCAAATAAGGTAACGTCGCCTTTTTTATCTTTTAACTCAATAGGCGTAATTTCATTTTTGAATTTACCTGTGCTTTGGGCTGCTTGCGCCCTTTTATAGGATTCTATCGCGTAAGCATCCTGCTCTTCGCGACTGATATGGCAATCCGTAGCGCAAAGCTCCGCTGCCGAACCCATGTGGTAATCGTTATACACATCCCAAAGGCCGTCTTTCACCAATCCGTCAATTATCTGCCCGTTACCCAAACGATAACCGTTGCGGGCCTTGTCCAAATAATAAGGTACATTGCTCATGCTTTCCATTCCGCCGGCCAAAACAATATCGTTCTCGCCCGATGCAATGCTTGTTGCTGCCAGCATAATAGCTTTCATACCCGAAGCGCAAACTTTATTCACTGTAGTAGCGGGTAAATAGGGTAGTCCGGCAAATATGGCCGCCTGTGTAGCAGGTGCCTGGCCTAAATTAGCGGACAGCACGTTTCCCATATAAACTTCCTGTATATGTTCAGGTTTTAAACCTGATTTTTCAATAACTGATTTAATTACAAAGCTACCCAGCTGCGTAGCGGTAAAAGATGATAAGCTGCCGCCAAAACTGCCTATAGGAGTGCGGGTTGCTGCAACTATTACTACTTCTTTCATATGGTTTATTATAAAATGGTGGCCAAATTTAGTATTTTATCTATTAAAAAAGCTATGCATGCATAATAATTATTGAGTGATTCTTGAATTAGTGATTGAGTGAATACGCTAAAGGTAAAAAATCACTCAATCACTAATTCACTCCCTTACTCAATGCACATTGACTAAATCACTCAATAATCTCTCTATACCAAAAACTTATTTTAATTTTGGTATCTTAAACACATCAATGGCAAATCTGTCTTCTTCGCGTCAAAAAGCTGTCCTGCGTAAATATGCCCGCAAGCTTAAGTTTTTAATGATGGTGGTTAGTATCGGCATAATTGTATGGACTTTGCCCAAGCAAGCCAAATTTCGTTATGAGATAGAAAAGGGGAGGATATGGACACAGAAAGACCTGATATCACCCTATAATTTTGCCATACTAAAAACTCCGCAGGAGCTTGATAACGACCGGAAAGTAATATTATCAAGTATAACCCCGATTTACCAGTTAAACACAAATATTGCCGATCAGCAATTAGATGCTTTTAAAAATGATCTGGAAATAAAATGGCACACCGCAGGCATAAATGATAAGTTTAAGGATGATTATATAAATACCGGCTATAACTTACTAAAGCATATTTATGATGTAGGTATACTTAAACCCGATCCTAAATACCAGCAGAATTCACAAAACTACACCATTACTATACTGGATAAAAACGTTGGCACAGATAAAAATACAGCTGATCTTTTTACCCGCGATAAAGCCCTTGATTATTTTAACCAGGTTTTAAACGCCCGAAAGGATATCGACAAATCATTTTTGCTCGATCTGGTACTAAACCGGATGCAAAGTAATTTGATCTATGACGATTTACTAACCACCAGGTTACAAAAAGAAGCTTTAGAAAACTTATCACTTACCCGGGGGATGGTGCAAAAAGAGGATATACTGGTTACCACAGGTTCGGTTGTTAACGATGAGGTTTATCAAAAATTAATATCATATAAAAAAGCATTTGAAGATAGCTCCCGTGTAAATGGCGACCGCCGCTTGGTAATGCTTGGGCAGGTAATATTAGTAGCCGTTGCTATTACATTACTAATGGTATTCCTGTACCTTTTTCGCCGTGATATTTATGATGATAACAGACTGGTATCATTAATATTATTGGTAATTACGGCCATGCTGGCTACGCTATCGCTGGCTATAAAGCTGCAAACTCCTAATTTGTATTATATACCATATTGTATTGTACCCATAATTATCCGGATACTGTTTGATACACGCTTGGCATTAAACATACATTTGTTGGTAGTATTGATAGCAGGCTTTTTTGTGCCGAATAGTTTTGAATTTGCCTATTTTGAAATTACTGCCGGTATGGTTTCTATCTACAGTATTAAAAACCTTATCAGGCGCGAGCAATTCTTAATATCGGCACTAATTATCACTTTTAGTTATTTCATGGCCTTTATTGGTATCTCGTTTATTCGCGAAGGCAGTTTTTTGAGTATAAACTGGATGGATTTTTTACCATTTGTAGTGAGCGTTTTACTTACGTTGCTGGCTTACCCGCTTATTTATATCTTTGAAAAGATATTCGCTATTACATCAGATATAACTTTAATCGAATTAACAAATACCAATGCGCCTTTACTGCGGGAACTGGCCTTTACCGCCCCCGGTACGTTTCAACACTCATTGCAAGTAGCTAACCTTGCCGAGAATGCCATATACAGCATCGGTGGTAACGCTTTACTGGTTAGGGCAGGAGCATTATACCACGATATTGGTAAATTGGAGAATCCTTTGTTTTTTATTGAAAATCAAAGCTCCGGTTTTAACCCACATGATAAGCTGCCTTATGAAGAAAGTGCACAGATTATCATCAGGCATGTGAGCAAAGGAGTGGAGATGGCGGAAAATGCAAATATCCCCGAAGTGGTAATTGATTTTATCCGGACGCATCACGGTGACACCCGGGTAGATTATTTTTATCAATCATATTTGAAGAATTTTCCGGAAAAAATGATCAATGAAAAGGTTTTTAGGTACCCCGGACCTATTCCTTTTACAAAAGAAGGCGGTGTTTTGATGCTTGCCGACTCAGTTGAGGCCGCATCGCGCTCACTAAAAGAACCTGATGAAAAATCAATAAGCGAGTTGGTAGATCGTATCGTAAAATATAAACTCGATCAGGATCAGCTGAAAGACAGCGACATAACGCTTAAAGATATTGAAACAATTAAAACGATTTTTAAGCGAATGCTGATGAGCATTTACCACGTGAGAATTAATTACTAACGATTTCATTTTTTTTTTTGACCGCTTACCTGAATTGCTATATTTGCAGTCCCGAAAAAAGGGATTTATTGTGATACCGGTCAATTAAGGCCAAAATATGGTGAGGTGCCTGAGAGGCCGAAAGGATCAGTTTGCTAAACTGACGTACGGGAAACTGTACCGAGGGTTCGAATCCCTCCCTCACCGCTAAGTTAAACGAAACCCGATAATGTTCGGGTTTTGTTGTTTACTGCAAATACTGTCTGTTTTGGAGTGTTCTAAATCTCATTAACCATCTTCATAGTTTGAATAATAATATAATTAAAAAAGGTCATTTTGAGTATCAAATGGCCTTTTTTAATCTTTGAAGAACTTCCAAAACAAGATGATGTTTAAGTGACCCGAATGATTTTCCCCTGGTCTTCCAACTTTCTTGCAGCCGTTAAACTTTTGCGCTCTTTTCGTTGTTTTTGATTACGATCATTTTCGCGATCTTATCGTTCTTAACAGTAAAAAAGTAATCCAAATAGGTAGGGTCAGGAGCTTTGGATTTATCGTAATTTCCGTCGGTAAGGGCGGTTATCAAAAAATCGCCGTAATGTTCAATAATTCCGTCTGCTTTAAACGTTACTTTTGGCTCGATAATTTCCTTATCAGCCCAATCCTTGATCTGATCTTTACCCCAGAAATTCCTGGCAAAATCGTTGACTAACGCGTCTTCTGTAAAGGTGGATATATATGTGTCGCCGTCATGGTCATTAGTTGCTTTGATAAAGGTTTCGATAACTGCGGGTAATTTAACTTGCTTTGACATGGCTTTTAAATTTTGATTAAATAATAGATCAAAGATACCCGCTATTTAACCGGTGAATTAACGCCAGAAGCTCAAACCATTTAACAATCAGCTCAAATTTGCGAGTTGGTACTCTTTTGGTGTCAACCCATACTCTTTTTTGAAGGCAAGGATAAAACTAGACTGATTGGAATAGCCCACTTGCCCATAGACGGAGCCGGGTCGCTCATGCGGCTGTTTAAGCAGATTGGCCGCCAGAAGTATTTTTTGCCGGGTCAACCACCGTTGCGGAGATGTGCCATAGATATTTAAAAATTTACGCTTAAAGGTTGAAAGGCTGGTGTTGCACAAAAATGCCAACTCATCTAATGTAATCGGGGTCGTAATATGACTTTCGGCTGCTTTACGAAACAGCATATCTCCATTATCCTTTGCGATCATCGACAACGATTGAAGCTTTTCGGGATTAGTTTGCAGCAGATATAACAATAGTTCTTCCAGCTTTAGCTGTTTAAGCTGATCTGAAAACATCGACGGTGATTCTAATAAAAGCAGGATTGAATTGATATAGTTTCTTATGAATACATCCTGGCGGTAGGTTATAAATGGCTGCTTGGCATTTTCTTTTAATTTCCCATTACTCCCGGTTGTATATTTAATATAGAAGTCGGCTAAAACTTCGTTGGTAAAATAGAGCACCAGATTATGAAAAAGGCCTTGTTCCGGAAGTGCCTGGGAGATAAGTGAGCTTCCCTTGGAAAGGATCATCATTTCACCAGCTTCGAGTGCGGTAATATTGTAAACATCAATGATTGTCTTTTTTCCGGCTATGATAATATCCACCATATTCTGATGAATGATGCTTTTGTTTTTTGCCGAACTGGTTGGCGATTGGTGTGTATGTATGATAACTGGTTTGCCCTGCTCTCCAGTTAAAAAGAAATCGCTAGGGAGATTATAAATTACCAATGCCTTTCAAATTATAGATTAGCAAATTTAAACAATTAATTTAAAGGTCATTACGATACATGTTTATGGAAAGGACATCTGAAACTATTGGCTCTTTAGTTCATAAATTTCTTTAATAATTCTTAAAATTTCTTGCAGGTGTTCTAACCGACTCCCTTCATCCCCGCTAAGATGCTATTGTATCAAATTTATCAAAAGGTTGCTCGATTTCGAGCAACCTTTTTTTTGAGCACTACTAAGCTATGTGAAAAAGCAGAATTAATTTAACGCGTTATTTTTTTATTATTCTCAATCTATAAGATAAATATGGTGTATTGATCACCACGCGAAATTATACGTCATCTGAAGCCGTGACAGAAAAAATAATAATACTTTTAACTAAATAAAAGGTTAAGAGGCAACAAAAGCAGTCATTAACTGTTGACTTTGTTCGTTACCAACTTATAATCTGTGTTCTCAAATATTAAATAGTTAAAGCCAGAAAAATAGAAATGGATACAAATCAAAAAGAGTATATAACAGGGGTGTTTCAAAGTCAAAAAAAGTTCTTTGCAATGCGGAAAACCCAATCAGTTGATTTCAGAATTCAGCAGCTTGAGAATTTAAAAAAAGCATTTATAGGGAATACTGATGCCATTTGCGACGCCATGTTCACTGATTTGGGGAAAAGCAGACCAGAGACCGAGTATGCTGAAATAAAAATAGTTTTGGATGAACTGGATTACTGTCTTGACAATCTTGAAAGCTGGGCTAAGCCTATTGAGATGCCTTCAAGGCAACATGTCTCAGGTGGTGAAATTGTAAGTAAGGTAACCTTTCAGCCGTATGGGGTTAGCTATATTGTAGGTCCCTTCAATTATCCTGTTCAATTGACATTTAGCCCTTTATTGGGTGCTATAATGGGCGGAAATACCGCTATCATCAAGCCATCGGAGAATACACCAAATGTTGCTGCTGTTATTGAAAAGATAGTGAGGGATGCATTTTCTCCTGACTATGTATCGGTGATACAGGGCTCAATAGAGGAAAATACGCTTTTATTAAGCTTGAAATTTGACTATATCTTCTTTACAGGAAGCCCCAACGTGGGAAAGATCGTAATGAAGGCCGCCGCTGAGCAGCTAATCCCACTGACATTGGAACTGGGCGGAAAATCGCCGACTATTGTGCATAAGGATGCCAACCTTGACAAGGCGGTTGAAAGGATTGCGAGAGGCAAATGGATGAACTGTGGCCAAACCTGTGTAGCCCCTGATTATATTTATGTACACGAATCAATAAAGGAGGAGTTGATCCAGCGATTTAAGACCCATCTCCAGAAAACCTACGATGGTAATTCGCTGGGGAAGATTGGCAAAATTGTCTCACAGCAACAGGTGAGGAATCTCGCGGGTTATTTGGATGCAGCGAAAGAAAAAGTGGTGTATGGTGGTAAGCATGATCTGGAAACGCGTTATTTTGAGGCGACATTAATGGATAATGTTGTTTGGAAGGACGCGGTAATGCAACAGGAAATATTTGGGCCAATTCTTCCATTTCTGGCCTATTCAGATATTAAAGTGGTCCTTGATGAGATCAATTCCCGCCCTAAACCCTTAGCATTATATGTATTCTCTGAGGATAAAGATTTTGCAGAAGATGTTTTAAACAGGACCACAAGTGGTGATGCTGAAATTAATAGTACAATAATACATGTAGGAATACATTTTTTACCCTTTGGCGGTGTAGGAACTTCGGGAATAGGTAAATATCATGGACAATATAGTTTCCAGACTTTCAGCCATATGAGATCTGTATTAGAGATAAGGTAATCTCTTCAAAAAAAAATGTTCGACATTTAGTGATTGTGAATACTGAACCGGAGTAATTACTTTTTAAAAGTAATTACTCCGGTTTTTATATGATTAACTCGCCTTTACATATAATGGATTATAGGTATTGAATAGATTTCTTATAGTTAAGGCGGCATTTACCGTGGTTTATACACCAAATAATCATCCCCAATTTTAAAATTTCGGTCAAATACAGTCCACTGGTACTGCAGGTTTACGTAAACGTTTACGTAAATAAGTTTTAAGCATAAACGCAACAATGCTGAAATTTTAACAATTTAGTCAACAATATAAATTGCCGTAATCAATAACATTATTAGTGTTAGTTTATATTAAAAGTTGAAGACCTTTTCAATACAGATATATATCCATTGTGAAAATAGCGTATAAATAAACCAATTACATCACCCATTATTTTTATTAAAAACTCATCGAGATGGAACGCAGAGATTTTGTTAAAAACACCGCGATTATTGCTATAGGTGCATCATTAGTAGGGCCTTTTATAGCTTCGGCAAAGTCAGAAATAACACATTTACAGAGCGATGATTTATCATCATCTGTATTGCAGGATGATTACACGCTACACTTTATGGCAATAGGCGACTGGGGGCGCAATGGAGAATATGATCAATTACAGGTGGCGCAACAAATGGGTTTATGGGGAGTTTCGCACCCGAATAATTTTGTGATATCAGTCGGTGATAATTTTTACCCCAAGGGTGTCATCAGCGAGCAGGACCCCTTATTTCACTACTCGTTTGAAAATGTATATACCGCGCATTCGCTGCAATGTGATTGGTACCCGGTTTTAGGTAATCACGATCATTTAGCCGATGCAGATGCGCAAGTGCGTTACAGTAAAGTAAGCCGCCGCTGGGACATGCCAGCCACCTATTATTCAAAGGAGATTAGCCTAAGTAAAGATGTTAATATAAAGGACAAGGTACTTTTTATAATGATGGACACCGACTGCTTTATGCACGAGGATAAAGAGGAGTATTCAGCAACGCAAATAGCGTGGCTAAAAAACACTTTGGCAAATGCCTCTGCCGATGTAAAATGGAAAATTGTAGTAGGGCATCATCCTTGTTATACTGCCGGCCCGCGTATTAATAATTATGATACCCTAACCGTTCGGCAGAAGCTGACAAACATATTTGACGATTATAAAGTTGATGTTTATTTGTCCGGGCATGATCACTCCCTGCAGCATCTTAAACCAGATAATTTTGTTCACCAATTTATTTCAGGTGCAGGTTCAGAGCTCACTGCGGTAACTCCGGGCGTTCCTGGTAGCCGTTTCCAAGCTTCGGAAAATGGTTTTATGTATTTTTCTTTGGATAGTAAAAGGTTAAATGTTAAAGCTATAAATAATATCGGTACGATGTTATACGAAACAGAGCTTACCAAGTAGGAGACAAGCTTCCATCGGCAATAAATGTTATAATTAATACATTACCAAAATAATGTTCTGAGGCTTCTATTATAAGATGGCCCTTGTGGATTCCCTTTTTATAAGATTGGATTTTAATATAATGGTTTCATTAGGCTCATACCATCGTTTGTTAAATATTTTAAATAAAATGCCTGCCGCTTCTAAACCTATTTCAAAAGCCGGTTGGTTGATTGTAGTAAGCGATGGATTAAGTAACTCGGCGTGAGCAAGGTTTGAGAAGCTAATGAGTTTTAAATCATTAGGTATATTTAATTGCAGTTCCTTGCAGGCAAAGTAGCAAGGCATTGCAAGCTCCTCTATAGATGATAATATACCATCTGGTTTTTGTTCAGCAATAAAATTTTTAATAAGTGCGTAATTTTCATCATTGTTTGCGCCGCTTTGCATAATTAATCCTTTATCATCCTGGAGAACATTGCATTTTAAGGCGTCAAGATACCCCTGCAGCCGGTTTTTACCTGTTGATAAAGTGTTAAGGGCTAATAAATATCCTATTTTTTTGCAACCATTTTCAATAAGATGTTGTACGGCGTTATAGGCACTTTCGTAATCGTCGGTGATGATTTTTACCCCTTCAATGTCATCGTGTACCCTGTCAAAGAAAACCACCGGTAATTGATCGCTTATTCTTTTAAGCTGCTCTTTGTCAACATTTTCACAAGCAAGGGATATTAAAATACCATCAACGCGCCCACTTAGAAGGCGCATCAGAAAAGATGTTTCAATTTCGCTGCTCTCATGCGTTTGGTAAATCAATACATGATAATCCCGCTCTCGTGCTACTTCTTCAATACCGTTAATGGCAAGTGAAAAAAAGTTATTGGCAATCTCAGGTACTATTACCGCAATTGTTTTACTTTTTTGCTTGCGCAGGCTGCTGGCAAATGGATTGGGTTCATAGTTGAGCTTTTTGGCCATTTCATGCACCCTAATCTTGGTTTCACGGCTAATCTCGTGACTATCGCGGAGAGCTCTCGAAACTGTTGCCGCTGATAAATTCAGTTCAAAGGCAAGCTTTTTTATATTAACTGCTCCCATTTTTATAAGTATTATACATTGGTTTATTAGTGTGTAATATACTATTATTCCGTAAACGTTTACGTAAATAAATACTGTCAAATTGATAAAAGCGATTTCTAAAATTTTCACTTTTAGATAATCTTGTAATTTGAATGTCACAAAAAAAGCGAGTTTTAAGCGGCATTTACTTAACCAGACAACTTGTACTCAAGTAAACCTTTGCTACCAATTTTAAATAATAATTCGTTTATAAGTGTTTTTTAAACATTTATTGAATATTAAACTAATGTATTGTACTTAGCTTGTAATTAAGCTATAAAAAAGTCACCAATTAAATAAACCAATATGATAACAATTAGACACAAACTATTTATGGCAAGGTACCTGTTTGGAATCTTGTTTGTATTGATGCTTTTTTGCTTTAGCAATACGTGGGCACAAACCGGCCCTGTTAAAGGCACTGTAAAAGATGTACAAGGCGGCCCGCTACCTGGTGTAACTATACAGGTAAAGGGTAGCAACAAATCAACCTCAAGCTCAATTAATGGAAAGTTCTCCATTGATGCTGCAAAAGGTAGCGTATTGCAATTTCGCTTTATTGGTTATCAGCCAATGGAGGTAACAGTAAGTGGCGACAACCAAATTAATATAACACTTACTGAGAATCAAAAAACACTTAATGATGTTGTGGTAGTAGGTTATGGCACCAGCAGTAAGAAGAACCTGTCAAGCGCTATTACTACTATAAAGCCGGAAGACCTGAACAAAGGCGCTATTGCTGATGTTGGACAGTTGCTGCAAGGTAAAGTAGCTGGCTTAAATATAACCGCCAGTGGCGACCCTAATCAACCCGCTGCAGTGATCTTACGTGGTGCCTCTACAGTTAATAGCCCGGGAGCTCCGTTTTATGTTATAGATGGTATACCCGGCGCTGATATCACGGCGGTTGCACCTGCTGACATTGAGTCGGTTGACGTATTGAAAGATGCTGCTGCTACAGCAATTTATGGCAATAGGGCCGCCAGTGGTGTTATCATGATTACTACTAAACATGGCAAAAAGGGCCAGTCGCAGGTAACCTATAGTGGTTATGTGGCACAGGAGAAAGTAGCGAGTAGTCTTGATTTAATGAATGCCAGCCAATTGCGCGCTTATGCTGCCGCAAATAAGCTAACGTTTTCTCCCAACGATGATGTTAGTCCCGGTAATATTAACACGAACTGGATGAAGGCAATTGAGCGTTCTTCAGGCTTTACTCAAAATCACAACTTATCATTTAGCGGCGGAGCAGATCACACTACTTATAGCGCCAGCCTCAACTACCTTGATAAACAGGGCATCTTGTCGGCCAGTTCGCTGCAGCGTGTTATTGGTCGTGTTAATATTGACCATTATACCTGGGATGATAAAATCAAATTCAGCCTTAATGTCTCTAATTCTGCAAGTACATCAAACAATGAACCATTGCAAAATATTGTGTTGCTACAAGCTGCAAAGCACTTGCCAATTTCGCCTGTATATAATGCTAATGGCTCGTACTTTGAAAATCTGAATACCACAGGATATTTTAACCCGGTGGCTATGGTTGCCAATTCACAAGATCAAACCAAATACAATGTGTTAATGGGTAGTTTTAATACCCAGGTAAAATTACCATTCAATTTAACCTACAATGTAAACTTATCTTACCAAAAAACATCGACCTTGCATGGCGAGTTTTATAGCAGCTATTTTAGCAATTATCCTACATCCAACTTTTATAATAACCCCGATCCTGGGTTGGGCATTGCACATACGCTTATTGGCTCGTTATTTGGAACCGATGGTTCGGCCTTACGTAGCGACTACTCAAATACCGCTAAAACACTGGAAACTTTCCTGAGTTGGGATAAACATTTTGGCGACCATAGCTTAAATGCTGTTTTAGGCTATTCTTACGAAGATAATATATATGGCGATGGGTTTGAGGCGTCAAGTACTAACTTTCCTACCGATAATATTGGTTTTCAGAACCTAACTCTGGGTAATCCATACGCTATATCAGCATATCGTATCAACTTGGGTAATGACCTGACTTACGGCGAAACCCTGCTGATTTCTGATTTTTTCAGACTAAACTACAACTATAAAGAAAAATACTTATTACAGGGTTCGATACGCCGAGACGGTAGTTCCGTATTTGGTGATAATCATCATTGGGGAACATTTCCATCGGCTAGCGCTGCCTGGCGTATCACCCAGGAAGATTTCATGAAAGACCAAACAATTTTCTCTGATCTTAAGTTGCGCGCCAGTTATGGTGTTACCGGTAATTCGGCAGGTATTGGTGCATATACTGCTAAATTGGTCTACGGCATCTCGGGCACTTATTATAACAATGGTGTGCAAGCTGCCGCATATGGGCCTGTACAAGGTTCAAACCCTAATTTACAGTGGGAAAAAACCGCTACTACCAACTTAGGCCTTGATTTTGGCATATTAAAAGGTAGGGTAACAGGTACACTTGATGTATATAACAAAAATACTACAGGTATGTTGTTTGACTACTCGGTGTCACAATCACTGGTGCCGGGTGGCAAAATATGGGCTAATGGTGGCAGCATCAATAACAAGGGTATCGAGTTCGCGCTGAGTGCTACGCCTATAATTACCAGTAATTTCTCATGGGCATCGTCTTTTAACATCGCGTATAATAAAAATGAGATAACCAGTTTATCCGGCCCTTACGGCAATAGCGATCAGACACTTTATTCCGATCCGGAAGGGCCGGGCCAAACAGGTGCTACCTTGCAGATTTTAAAAGTTGGGCAACCACTTGGCGAGTTCTATTCCTTTAAATATGCCGGAAAGGATGCAAACGGCAATTCACTTTTTTATACTCCGGGTGGTGGAACCACAACTTCACCAACGATAAAAACCGACTACTTTTATTTGGGTAGTCCTCAACCCAATATATTAACCGGTTGGAGTAATACATTCAAGTATAAAAACTTTGATTTAGGATTTTTCTTCAGAGGTACTTTTGGCAACAAAATATTTGACGCTACCCGCGCCGATTTATCTTATGTTGCGGCAGCTGCCACCAATAATATACTGGTGAGTGCAGCAAACGACAAAGCAACCGATACTAAAAATTCTTATTACTCAAGCAGATACGTAGAAAATGGTTCCTACGTTCGTTTGGATAATGCGACATTCGGTTACACACTTAGGAATCCGTTTAAGAATATTAGTAGTATGAGGCTATATTTCACGG
>JABDDX010000006.1 GCA_013287375.1 Bacteroidota bacterium
CGGACTTACAGATCGAAGAAGATTTCTCCCTCCGGTCGAAATGACAAGGTGGAGAAATAACAAAGGTGTAAAAACCGGAATAAAATTAAGATTATGGACATTCAGGAAAATATAATCAATAAAGTAGCGCAAAGCGGTTTGGTAACGCTTGATCCCGCTTCTTTCTATCCGCAGGGCGAACGTGTTTTGTATGATATTAAAGATAACCTGTACATGGAGCTTATCCTGCGCGAAAAGGATTTCCGTGAGTTTGTAAAAACGCACGACTGGGCGCAGTATGCCGGTAAAAATGTAGCCATAACCTGCACCGCCGATGCTATTGTGCCTGCCTGGGCATATATGTTAATTGCCAATAGATTAGCACCACATGCTAGCGAGGTTGTTTTTGGTGATTTGGAGCTGTTAGAGACCGTTTTGTTTATAAAAGGTATATCTGGCGCGGATCTGGAACAATATCGCGACCAGCGCATCGTTTTAAAGGGCTGTGGCGATATACCTGTACCGGTATCAGCCTATGTTGAACTGACGAAAAAATTAACGCCTATAGCCAAGAGCCTGATGTTTGGCGAACCTTGCTCTACGGTTCCTATTTATAAAAGGAAAGATTAGTCTTAAGCCGGAAGTCTTGAGTCAAATTACCGGGCTTTGAGACTTACAACAGACGATCATCACCCATAAATGAAAAAATACTTTTTAACCTTATTATTCATTACCGGTTCTATTAGCCTAACTATGGCGCAGGAGTTAACAATGGTTAATGACCCTGTTTTTAAGGTAGGCGAACAATTAAACTACCGTTTAAAATATGGTTTCTTTACTGCTGCCGAAGCAGATCTTAAAGTTGAAAATACTGATATAAAGTATGATGGCCACCCGGCTTATCATATTGTAGTTGAGGGTAAAACTGCCGGCTCGTTTGATGTTTTTTATAAGGTGCGCAACCGGTACGAAAGTTATGTGGATCAAAAAACGCTATTGCCTTATTATTATGCAGAGAACCGGCATGAAGGCAGCTGGAAACATAGCGATAAGGTATCCTTTAACCATGAAACCGATAAGATAACAGCAAATAAAGGTACGTATCCGTATACAGGTAAGGTGTTTGATTTTGTATCGGCCTATTATTTTGCCCGTACCATTGATATATCAAAAATGCACGTTGGCGATAAATTTGAGCTGAAGTATTTTTTGGATGACGGCATCAACTCGCTAGGGATAACTTATGTGGGCAAAGAAAAGGTAACTTGTTCAATGGGTACATTTAATTGCCTTAAGTTTAACCCAACTATTATTCCGGGGCGTATATTTAAAAAGAATAGTAAGCTATATTTGTGGATTACTGACGATGACAACCGTATACCTGTAAAAGCGCAGGTTGAAGTTATTTTGGGCAGCATAACCATGGATTTGACGGGAGCCAAAGGGCTTAAATTTCCGTTAAATCCTATAAAAGATTAATTATGATGATTGAAGTTGGGAGTGTATTGGTGCACGAGGATGTGGTGAAGAATAACTTTGTGTGCAATTTAAACAAGTGCAAAGGCGCTTGTTGCCTCGAGGGCGACTCCGGCGCGCCGTTAAATGCAGACGAGCTGGATATATTAAAAGAGATCTACCCAAAGGTGAAACCATACATGAACGCCAAAGGCATAGCGACTATTGAAAGAGTTGGCACCCATGTAACCGACTTTGAAGGTGATTACACCACACCATGTGTTGATGTAAATAAAGAATGCGCCTACGTGGTATTTGAAAATGGCATCACCAAATGCGCTATTGAAAAAGCTTACGAGCATGGCGACATCACCTGGAAAAAACCAATCTCCTGCCATTTATACCCCATCCGCATTACCAAATACCCTGAATTTGATGTGCTGAATTACGACCGCTGGAGCATTTGCAGCCCGGCCTGTACCTTCGGCGATGAATTGCAGGTACGTGTGCATGAATTTCTGAAAAATCCGCTCATCCGTAAATACGGCGAAGAATGGTATGAGGAGTTGGAAGACGCTGTTGCGAATTTGTAAACTTCCCTTATCGTCATTGCCACGCTATCGCTTACAGCAATGACGCTTTGTTTTTAGACAGCTTCTTAAAACTTATTTATATATTTAAGCCACCTAATAAGTGGCTTTTTTATGAAAATCGTCTACAAGATTACCTATCCGAACGGTAAAATTTATATTGGTCAAGACGTTACTAATTCTATAAATTACTTTGGCAGTGCTTTGAGTAAATTAATAGAATTAGATTTTTTACCTGAACAAAGAAAAAGTTTTACTATTACAAGGGACATATTATGGGCTTCTGAAACCGCCTCTAATTCAGAAGTGACACAGGTTGAATTTAAGCTCATAAGAGAATATCAATCTAATAATCCTGAAATAGGATATAACTTATTTCCTAAGTTTAAAATAAATTCAAACTAACACATACCTGCCTTTTGCAATTAAATCTCTAATATTGTAACATACTTACCGTGGTATAATATTATTAATGAAAACAGCTCTGATAACAGGTATTACCGGGCAGGATGGCGCATATTTAGCTGAGTTTTTGCTAAAGAAGGGCTACATGGTGCACGGTATCAAGCGCAGGGCATCATCATTCAATACAGATCGTATCGATCATCTATACCATGATCCGCATGAGCCTAATGTTAAATTCAAGCTACATTACGGCGATTTGACTGATTCAACCAATCTAATCAGACTCATCCAGGAAATTCAACCTGATGAAATATATAACCTTGCAGCCCAAAGCCATGTAATGGTAAGTTTTGATACACCTGAATATACCGCCAACGCGGACGGGATAGGTGTATTACGGATACTGGAAGCAGTGCGTTTATTAGGCTTAAGCAAAAAAACAAGAATATACCAGGCCTCCACATCCGAACTTTATGGTTTGGTTCAGCAAGTGCCGCAAAGTGAAACCACGCCGTTTTACCCGCGGTCGCCATATGCGGTGGCTAAAATGTACGGTTACTGGATCATTGTAAACTATCGCGAAGCATATAACATGTATGCCTGCAATGGTATACTTTTTAACCATGAAAGCCCGGTACGCGGCGAAACCTTCGTAACCCGGAAGATTACCCGCGCGGTATCAAAAATAGCTTTGGGTTTGCAGGATGTTTTATACCTCGGCAACCTATCGGCGCAACGGGATTGGGGCCATGCCAAAGATTACGTGGAAGCCATGTGGCTAATGCTGCAGCAGGATAAAGCCGAAGATTTTGTAATAGCCACCGGAATAACCACCACCGTTAGGGAATTTATAAAAATGGCCTTTTTAGAGTTAGGTATAGAAGTTGAGTTTAGCGGTAAGGATCAAAACGAAAAAGGTGTTATTATTGATATTGACGAACAAAAGGTTAGTGAATTTGGTTTAAACCCTGATGCCTTACGATTTGGCCAGACGGTGGTTAAGGTTGATCCGAAATATTTTAGGCCAACCGAGGTTGATTTGTTAATTGGCGACGCATCAAAAGCAAAACAAAAACTAGGCTGGCAACCTAAATACAGTCTACAGGCTTTGGTGAGTGACATGGTAAAGTCGGATTTGCACTTAGTAAAGAGAGACGATTATTTGAAAAAAGGTGGTTATAAAACACTTAACTACTTTGAATAAAATATTAAATATGAAAAGAATATTTACAAGCATTATATTATTACTATCCATCATTGGCGTTGCCCGATCTCAGTCGGAGTATATGCCATACTCCTATCAATCGTACCAAAAGTTTAATGGCATCGAGTACTCAACCTCAACCAATGAGCATACTGCGTTTAAACCTTACATAATCGATTCGGTAACTAAAGGTCGTTATGATTCATTAATGAATTACAATAATGATGGCAAGCAACATAGCTGGGGTTACAATAAGCTATTTAACGAGCATTTGATCGACATAAAATCAAAAAACAGTACTTTTTATGCTGATTTACTACCCAACTTTACCATGGGCAAAAATTTATCAGACGCTAAAGAAAGCACTTCATTAGTATCGTACGGAGCTCAAATTGGCGGTACGGTAGGTACTAAATTGTATTACTATGCTAGTTGGTACGGCAACCAGGGTAATTTTCCGGCTTACGAAACGAATTACATTAACCAAACCGGTATTATCCCCGGCGAAGCAAGGGCTAAAGTTTATGGCCTTGATAGCTACGACTGGCAATATTATACCGCAGTTATATCCTACACACCAAACAAGTATTTAAATATTACCGCCGGTAACGATAAAAATTTTATTGGTGATGGTTATCGTTCGCTTTTTTTATCTGATTACATATCACCTTATCCATTTTTTAAATTAACAGGCACACTGGGTAATGTACAATATACTGCCATGTGGGCACATTTTGATGATCCGGAGGATTTAGATGCCAATGGTAACCCTCGCCAGAAATGGGGCGTTTTCCATTACCTTGATTGGAACGTTAGCAAAAAGCTTTCCTTTGGTTTCTTCGATTCGGTTATTTGGTATGATAAGGATGATGCAGGCCATGAGCGTGGTTTTGATGTAACCTATTTAAACCCGATCACTTTTTTACGCCCGCTTGAGGCATCAAATGGTTCGCCAGATAACGCGTTGATCGGCTTTACAGGAAAATATAAACTAACCGATGGTATCACAGGCTATGGCCAATTTATGCTTGACGAATTCCAGGCAAAACAGTTTTTTACGGATAATGGCAGCTCCCGTAATAAATATGGTTACCAGCTGGGTATAAAAGGCGCAAATATGTTTGGCGTACAAGGCTTAAATTATTTGTTGGAAACCAATAATGTAAAACCATATACTTACTCTGAACGTGGCCCTATCCTGAGCTTTACAGGTAACGGCGCACCATTGGCACACCCCTGGGGTGCTAACTTCAGGGAATTAGTTGGTCAATTAAATTACAGCTACAAAAGATTTGATTTCTCAGGAGAGGCTGATTACGGACATTACGGACAAGACCCTTTAACCGGGCAGGATTACGGCATGGATCCATATCAGGATTATACCACCCCTGCTAAACTGGAAGGTAACTACATTGGCCAGGGTGTAACAACCAATATGTATTATCTGGAAGGAAAAGTGGCTTATGTACTTAATCCCAAATACAATTTAAGGATAGAACTTACTGCTTTATATCGAGATGAAAAGAATGCTGATTATGATGATAAAACCACCTTGTTTACCATCGGTATCCGCAGCTCATTCCGCCAGATATACGATGATATAGCTGCTCCTAAAACGCATTAATTATTTGATGTGCAGATAATGATAATTAATGTGCAAATGTGCAGATAGGGATTTAGAAGAAGCATTGTAATCATCTGGACATACGCATTTTGAAATCTGCACATCTGTGGCATCTGCATATTTGCACATCCTCTCATCTGCACATTTAAGATGCAATCGTATGCGCTTTGCGTTTACCTGCTATGGTTTTAACCTTAGCGGCAATTGATGTGGCATCATAACCGCATTCGGCCCATAGTTCAGGCTGCTCGCCGTGCTCAATAATATGGTCAGGAATACCAAGACGAACTACATCAGCTTTGTATTTATGATCAGCCATAAATTCTAATACAGCGCTTCCCATACCACCCTCCAGGCAACCATCTTCAACAGTAATTACTTTATTGAATTTCTTGAAAACATCATGCAGTAAAGCTTCATCCAAAGGTTTTACAAAACGCAAATCGTAATGAGCAGGGTAATAACCTTCGGTGTTTAGTTCGGTAGTAGCTTTTACCACTTCGTTGCCAATGGTTCCTATGGTTAGTATGGCAACTTCTTCGCCATCGCATACTTTACGGCCCTTGCCAACAGGTATGGCTTTCATTGGGCGTTGCCAGTCAACCATAACGCCACTGCCACGCGGATAGCGTATTACAAACGGCCCCATATCGTCCTGCTGTGCAGTGAACATCAGATTACGTAGTTCTTCCTCGTTCATAGGTGCTGATACCGTCATATTCGGGATACAACGCATATAAGCCAGATCATAAGCGCCATGATGCGTTGGGCCATCGGCACCGGCTATTCCGGCACGGTCAAGGCAAAAAACAACATTTAGTTTTTGTATAGCCACATCATGTATCACCTGGTCATACGCCCTTTGCATAAAGCTGGAGTATATGTTACAAAACGGGATCAATCCCTGCGAAGCTAATCCGGCTGAAAAAGTTACCGCATGCTGTTCGGCAATACCTACGTCAAATGCACGGTTAGGCATAGCCTTCATCATCAGGTTTAATGAACATCCTGATGGCATTGCCGGGGTAATGCCCATTATTTTAGGGTTTTGCTCGGCAAGCTCGATTATAGTATGGCCAAAAACATCCTGGTATTTCGGAGGTTGAGGCTTATCGTATTTAGTCTTTTTAATTTCGCCGGTTATCTTATCAAATAAGCCGGGGGCATGCCACTTGGTCTGGTCTTTTTCGGCTAAAGCATAACCTTTGCCCTTGGTGGTAACGCAATGCAATAGTTTTGGCCCCGGTATATCGCGCAGGTCTTTAAGCACTTTAACCAAATGCTCTACATCGTGCCCGTCAATCGGCCCAAAATAGCGGAATTGCAATGCCTCAAAAAAGTTACTGCGTTTAAGTAGCGTGCCCTTAATGCTTTTCTCAATTTTCTTAGCGAATTTAAAAGCATCTGGCCCCATTGCCGATATTTTGGTAAGCACCGTAGCAATATCATCCCTAAAACGGTTATAAGGCTTGGATGTAGTAATATCTGTTAAATATTCCTTCAAAGCACCCACGTTAGGGTCAATAGCCATGTTATTATCATTCAGGATAACCAACAGGTTCGAGTTTTCGATACCGGCATGGTTTAATGCTTCAAAAGCTATACCCGCGGTCATGGCGCCATCGCCGATAACGGCAACGTGCTGCCTGTCGGTTTCGCCTTTATAATGCGACGCAACGGCCATACCCAATGCCACCGAGATAGAGGTAGAAGAATGCCCTACGCCAAAGGCATCATAAATACTTTCAGAACGTTTAGGGAAGCCGCTTATGCCCTTATAAAGACGGTTGGTATGAAACTGATCGCGGCGACCGGTTAATATTTTATGGCCGTAAGCCTGGTGACCAACGTCCCAAACTAACTGGTCGTAAGGGGTGTTAAGTACATATTGCAGGGCCACAGTTAATTCAACAACACCTAAACTCGCGGCAAAATGGCCGCCATTTACCGATACCACATCTATAATATATTGGCGTAATTCCTGACAAACCTGCTCGAGTTGAGCCTCTGTAAGTTGCTTTAGATCAGAGGGGTATTGTATGTTTTGAAGTAAATTCCCGGCGGGTACCTGCATTGCCATTCTTAACAGTATTTTAACTTACAAAGTAAGTTATTTAATTCGGAAAACAGATACAGTTAGTGTAATAAAATATACTCACCCGGCTACGCTGCAGTGGTCGACTTCTCTATCGCTGTGCGATATAGAGGTAAAAACAGTGAGCATCTTTTATACTTGTTGTCATTTCTCCCTTCGGTCGAAATGACAACAAGATGAGCCTGTTTCCCAGATCAGTTTGCTACATTATTTTGCTTTGTAAAACGAAAGAATAACATAAGCGGTTTTGTCGCCAAGGCTTACCGGTAATCTTAGTATCATATTAGTGCCGTCAATACTTGCTACAATTAATTGATAGCCTTGCTGTACCTTACCGGCGCTATCTCCCTGATATAGTTTCTTAAACTGAAAAACCTCGCCATTACTGTTATTGTAAGACCAGAAAATAGTTTGTGAGGTACCATTACTTAGGGTGTAGATACCGTTACCACTATTGGTTAAATTCCATGTACTGCCATTAAAGGCCTCAGGAGCTGCCTGGTTAAATATAGCCTGAACGGTGCCCGGCAATAAGCCGTCATAGCTTACCTTAGTAAGCGTCCAATTACCCACAAACCTTGCCCGCGAAGCACCGGCAACAGTTGCAGGAAGTTTTTTAACTGTTGAACAGGATAAAATGGCCAATATTAAGGAGGCCATCAGAATTGATATTTGGAATTTCCTTTTCATAATTTTCATCATTATTGCCCTTGTGCTGCTTCTTGCTTCATTTGATCATTTGCAACAATCACAATCTCTACACGACGGTTTTGCGCGCGGCCGTCAGTTGTACTGTTTGATGCGATGGGTTCTGTTTCCCCCTTGCCTTGGGTGGTTAAGCGTGCTCCATCTACCCCCTGCTGTACCAAAAATAATTTCACCGCTCCCGCTCTTCTTATAGAAAGATCCATGTTATGGGCTGCCGTTCCGGTGCTATCGGTATGACCGACCACGAGAATGTTAGTTTGAGGGTTGTTTTGCAACGATACAGCCAGCTGTTTCAGGCTATTTTGTGCATCGGGTTTAAGGTAAGTTTTGTCGATATCAAACAAAATCCCTGAATCGAATTTTACTAATATACCTTCCCCTGCGCGGGTTACGGAGGCGCCGGCTACTGATTGCTTTATCTCGGCAGCCTGCTTGTCCATCTTATGACCAATCAAACCGCCAGCGGTTCCGCCAACAGCGCCTCCAACAATAGCACCAATTGCAGTATTGCCTGCTGCCCTGCCAATAAATGCCCCTAAGATGCCCCCACCGGCTGCACCTATTGCTGCTCCTTTTTGTGTTTTGGTAAATGAATTACAACCTGAGTATAACATACTTGCTGTGGCTATCCACATACTCACAATAATCACTTTTAATTCTATTTTTTTCATTTGTAACATTTTTGTTATATTGAAACAACAATTTTAATAAAATGTTATATGCTCTCAAAAATAAATTATGTGTATTGTAATGAGTGTCTACACTTGTTAAACGTAGGCCAGTATATGGCTAGAGAAGAAGATTTCTTCCGATGCTCTAAATGACAAGGATTTTCAGGAAAGCAGAAACTACCAAAACACTCAATTTTCCATCAAAAATCAAGTAAAAGCAAGCAAAAAATGATGCTTTTCAATCGTTTTCACGACTAAAATGGGTGTTTTTCAGCCTAAAAAAGACTAAAATATGATCCAAAAATCACCTTTTTATGGACATTTTGGGACTTTTTATTACTCTTTTACGCCGCTTGTGTCATGGTATAGTATAGCAGCGCTACCTTACCGTCCTACCCTTCCAAACGTACTTTTTGGTGTTGCCGATTAAGCCCACATAAACAAAATAAACGATGTGTATGGGTGATAGCAGGAATAGCAGCCATATCAGGTTTCTACGCTTGAAGAACGCAGTTACCGGTAGCAAGAATATGGCCTCGAAGATAAATTTTAACCCATATTGAGCAAGGAATAGATAGAAAAACCTAACATCAAAAAAGCTCAATATTGCATTCACCAATATCAGCACATTAAACAGCCAGATACCTACTGCAAGGGCTACTATTTTTTTGTCTTTATACTTGGTGGATTTGGATGCCCAGCGGCGGCGCTGGTTCAGGAACTCCTTCAGGTTTGCCTTGGCGTGGGTGTATACAATGGCTTCTGATAGCTTCAGGAAGGCTATTTTATCAGCATATTTCTCGGCTACTTTTTGTAATAGTAATTCATCATCACCGGATGCTAGTTCGTCAATGCCTTTAAACCCTCCCACTTCATAAAATACATCTTTACGATAAGCGAAATTGGCGCCATTGCAGGTGGATGCCTTGTTATTACCAATGAATGAAGCACCCATAGCTACCAGGTAGCCAAACTCTAAAGTTTGCAGGTTCTCGAACAGGCTCTTCTCTTCAAAATAGGTAACCGGAGAGGAGATCATAACCGGGTTCCGGGTTTCGTAATAATTTACGATGGATGATAACCATTTTGGGCCCATGCGGCAATCGGCATCGGTGGCAACCATCAATTCTCCGGTTGATTGGTTGATGGCTTCGGCTATGGCTTTCTTTTTGTAGGAGTTGAGGGGCTTATCCTCATTCAGCTGCAATAGCTTGATGCCTTGCGGTGCATAACTGCGGATGATCTCTGCTGTACGATCGGTAGAATGATCATCAACTATGATAACTTCCATCAGGTGTTTGGGGAAATCCTGCGCCAAAATATCGTTAATGGTAAGGGCTATCTTTTCCTCCTCGTTGCGGGCGGCGATGAGTACGGTTACTTTGGTTTTAAAGTCAACCACATCCAATTTGGGTCGTTTTAAATTCGACCAGCCTTTTATCAAATAAATAAGCACTAACAGGTACAAGCCGGTTAGCGATAGAGAAATAATACTATACGTTACGATCAAAGAATTTCAGTTTAAAAACAAATACGGAGCCTAAAATAGCGGGAATAATTAAATTTATCAGCCAAATTGATGAAACTGCCGCTACAACAGCCAACGATTGGGTAGTAATATGCGCGAAAAGTACACTCGCGGTAGCGCTGCGTACGCCAACATCCAGCAGATCCAGAGATGGCAGGGCCGATTGTACAAAGAACAGGATCAGCACCATCAGCATCATTTGTACTACAGGCATTTCGGGTATCAGCAGGTGTATTACCAGGTAATATTGAAACGAGAATACAGCAAACCTCGCCATGCAAAAGCCCATTATTTTGAATAGTTCGGATTTGGTATAACGCCCCATGATGTCGAAAAAGCGGTGGTATTTTTTTACGTAGGGGATGTAATCCAGCAGCTTTACGATCCACTGAATATGGAAAAACAACACCAGGAAAAACACCATAAAAATAATAGCCGAAACAAATATCCAGATGTAGATATAGATGTTTAAATGCGAATAGGTATACAAATACCACATCAGCGCGCATGCGCCGAGCACATTGGTTATAACGCTTTGTCCGAATGCTCCTACCGCCATGGCAAATACACCGTGTATACGTTTACGGTTGGGTAAGAATAACACCCTACCAGCATATTCGCCTAAACGATTTGGTGTGAATATGGCCCAGGTCAATCCGCAAAAAACGGCCTCGATAGATTCCCAGATTGATATTTTCTGAACCCTATTGATCAGGTATTTCCATTTGACGGATTCAAGTATCCAGTTTATCAGCATCAGCAGCACAATTGCCGACATGGTGATAGTAACTTGCTGCTGACTGATATGATTAACCAGTTGCTGGAAACGTTTTAAGCTATCACCTTTTTCAATAAACTGGTGGTAGATGTAAACCAGAGCCAAAACCAAAACCCCGACTTTAATCAGGAGAGAAAATATTTTTTTAGCTGCTTTGGTTAACAAGGGGTATGAGTTTTTTCTGCAATGTTACAAAAAGTTGATGGTTCATGACTGGTTCATGGTTGATAGTTCATGGTTAATAGAAAACACTATGACTATTAACCATGAACTATTGCCTACCAACTATTTCAATCTTGCCTTATAAAAAGCAATGGTATTTTTATATGCATCAGCAGCAGCAGCACTATTACTGCTTGGGCTGCTTGGGTTAGCAAAACCATGACCTGCATCGTATTGATGCAGATATAATTTTTTACCGGCGGCTTGCATATCGGCAGCAAATTTGGCTACTACCTTTGGGTTGATCCATGCATCCTGGTTACCGAAATTACCCAATACATCGGTATGCAGCGTTTTAAGTTTATTAACATCCTGCTCAGGCATACCGTAGAACATTACACAGGCTACCGCCTGGTTACCTGCTAGCAAACTAGCTTGCAAGCTCCATCCACCGCCGAAGCACCAGCCTAAAGTAGCTATGTGCGCTTTAGGGCCAACATAAGCGATAGCGCCTTTTATAATCGCGATAGCACGATCATCCTTTACTGCCTGCATTAATTTAGCGGCTTCGGTGCGGTCGGCGGTAACTTTACCATCGTATAGATCCAGATCGATGATGTTTACATTGCCTAAATCGTTGTATATGTCTTCAGATTCTTTCTTTACAAAGTCATTCAAACCAAAAAACTCGTGAACCACCAAAATATAATTATTAGTGGGCGTTTTTGCTTTAAATTCATAGGCGTAAGCTGTTTTGCCGTCTGGTGTACTATAAGTTATGGCTTTGCCTATACTGCTTTGAAAATGCATAGTTTTTGGCTGCGGATGCGACATCACAAACCTTTTATCATTTGCCAGCATAGCAAATTGTTTTGTGGCCGATGGTTTGCTACAACATGCCATATTACTTTGGCCAAAAGCTATGGCACTACTACAAATAATAAATGCGAAGAGGATGAGTTTTTTCATGGGTTTTGTTGATTAGCTTATTTACAATGTTAGAACAATTTTGTTTTTAATGATGGCTATTAATCTACGTTATCACAAAGCTAAATACTTTCCAAAATACAACGCTTAGTATTTATATTAGCATTAATTTACAATACCTATAAAGATGAATATTTTAACCAAACTAAAATTATACATACGGCTTGCTTTGGTGGTTAGTTGCCTGTTAATGCCGGCAGTATCATTTGCGCAAACTTTAAAGGTTGCTGCGGCTGCTAATCTGCAATCAGTAATAAAAGTATTAGGGGCCGATTTTACCAAAAAAACAGGTGTTGTTGTTGAACCGATTGTAGGTTCATCGGGCAACTTAACCACTCAAATAAGTAACGGCGCGCCATTTGATGTTTTTTTATCTGCCGATATGGATTTTCCGCAGAAATTATACACTACCGGATTTGCCTCAAAAAAACCTGTTGTTTACGCTAAAGGGAGTTTAATTATTTGCAGCACTAAGGATATTGAGTTTGACAACTGGGAACGCATGCTACTTACCCCGGCAATTAAAAAGGTGGCCATTGCCAACCCCACAATCGCGCCATACGGTAAAGCAGCTACTGAAACATTAAAGTTAAAAGGCATTTTGAGCGAAATACAAAGCAAAATAGTTATAGGTGAAAGTATATCTCAGGTGAACACTTACATCACCACAGGTTCGGTTGATGTTGGTTTTACTACCCAGTCTTTGGTAAAGGATATTGAAGGCAAGCAAAAAATTTATTGGAGAGCAATCGACCCAAAAACCTACTCACCTATTGAACAAGGAATTGTGGTATTAAAACATGGCGAGACAAACCCCAACGCCGAGAAATTTTACCAGTTTATTTTGAGTGCCGATGCCAAACGCATATTTAAGGAATATGGCTATATTGTAGAGTAAATGGATTTAACCCCAATTTGGCTCACACTAAAGCTGGCATGCATTACTACGCTAATTTTGCTTGCTATTTGCCTGCCATTAGCCTGGTGGTTATCCAAAGGGCGCTCATTCTTCAAGATCATTATCGAGGCTATTATTACCATGCCTTTGGTTTTGCCGCCATCGGTATTGGGGTTCTATTTACTGTTGGCGTTCAGTCCGCAGCATGGGGTGGGTAAATGGCTGCATGATGCGTTTGATTTACAATTCGTATTCTCTTTTCAAGGCTTGGTACTGGCCTCAGTTATTTATAGCATGCCGTTTATGATGGGGCCTATAAAATCAGCTTTGCAACAATTGCCGGCATCATTATCACAAGCATCTTACACCTTAGGCAAAAGCGAACGAGAGACTTTTCTTCGGGTACTGTTGCCTAATATAAAGCCGTCATTATTTACGGCTATGGTGCTCACCTTTGCCCATACACTGGGCGAATTTGGCGTGGTGTTGATGATCGGTGGTAACATCCCTAATGTTACGCGGGTAGCTTCTATCGCAGTTTACGATTCGGTGGAGAATATGGATTATTCGGCGGCCAATACTTACTCGCTTATCTTATTTTGCATCACATTTGTTTTGGTGATAGGTGTATTCATCTTCAACAAAACACAAGCTAAAAGCCCGCTGGAATGATCTCGATCAATATTGAAAAAAAGCTAAAAGCTTACAGCGGGCAGCAATGGTTAAAGGTTAACAGGGAGGAATTTGCTGATGGTAGTATCACCAAAATTTATGGACCATCCGGCGCGGGGAAAACCACATTTTTAAAGATCATAGCCGGACTGATAACTCCCGAAAAAGGTATTATTAAAGTTGATGGTATTACCTGGCTGGATACCTCCACCAAAACAGCATTATCGCCCCAAAAAAGAATGGTTGGTTTTGTGTTCCAAAACTATGCCCTGTTCCCCAACATGACGGTGCGTGAGCATTTGGAATATGCTACTAAGGACGTAGGCTGGATTGATCGCCTATTGACAATCGGCAAGCTGGAAACATTATCTACACATAAACCAGAGCATCTATCCGGCGGGCAACAGCAACGCTTAGCAATCCTGCGCGCGCTAGCTATCAAACCGAAATTATTGTTGATGGATGAACCTTTCTCAGCACTCGACCATGAAATGAAACGGGTTTTAATTGACGAGCTAAAGGTTTTATTCGCGGAATTAGGATTGATTGTTTTGATTGTTACTCATAATCCTCAGGAGTTGGATGGATTATGTGATGGGGAGTTGGCGATAGATACGGAGAGGTAAAACAACCTTATTGTCATTTCGACCAGAGGGAGAAATCTTCTGCACCCGGCATATTCGCTTTGCAAGTTATAGAAGATTTCTCCCTCTGGTCGAAATGACAAAAGAGTTAACGTTTTAATTCAACGCTTTCAATAAATCACTAACCGGTGGGCGTTTAGTATAATCTTTATCTACATGAGCGTAAATAATTTTGCCTGAACTATCAATTATATAAGTTGCCGGCACTGGTAAAACGTGATCTGTATTACCATTGTTCTTTTCCAGATCGACTCCATAATTTTTTAGTTTGGCCAGCATGGCACCATCAACTACATAATTAACCTGGTAAGCTTTCATAATGGTGTAGTTCTTATCTTGAATGATAGAGAACGAGGCGTGCGTTTTATCAATTGTTTTGTTGATATTCTCACCTGTTTCAGGGGTAACACCAATAACATAAACACCTTTTGCCGTTAATAGCTGCAATGAATCCTGTAAATGGCTAATCTGTTTGTTACAATACGGGCACCATTGCCCACGATAAAAAAACAACACCACTGCTTCGTGTTTTTTTAACAATGCTTTTAGATTAAGGGTTTTCCCTGTGTTATCAACCGCTGTAAAGGCGGGGGCAACTTCACCCTTTTTTAAACCTGTTTGGGCTACTACATTTAAACAGAGAAATGCAGTAACAACAATTAGTAATATTTTTTTCATAAACATTTTTATTACTTAGTCGGATGTAACCGCATACCCTTACAGATCAAGTTTACTCTGCAATACTCACCACAATTTTATCCAAATTGTGCAAGTACCTTCTTCCGGTTTTATAATCGAGCATGGATACCATTTGGATACTGCTGGTTAGTTTATCGGCTTTGATGCCATTCTTCTCCATCACAATATATACGTTATCCCCTATTTCGGTATTGAATAACTCATTCCACGAGTAAACAACTTTGTAGCCATCGGCACCCACGCAGGTAAAATACATACTGCTGAATAAATGCGGTGTCAGCAACCATTCCGAATGGTTAAGAATATCTTTCAGTAAAACACCTTTTAACTGGTCGTCCTGATGTTTGAACGCCCCGGTATGATCAGTAACTTTAATATTGCCGATGGTTTTTAGCGGATAGCTATTCAAAGAATCCATGGTGATGATGGATCCTATTTTTACCTTTCCGGTAATAGCAAACTCATGGGTTTGAGTCTCGGTTTGCTGGGCAAATGTTGCAGTAGCGCTGCATAATAAAAGCAAAATAATTATTTTTTTCATGGTTGATATACGTTGTAATCAGGGGGATGATCACAAATATAAAACAAAGAGGGGGAATTAATCCACCCTCTTCATCTTTAAACAACAACCCTACATTTTCGACATTTTTGAGCTATCCTTACTCATTTTGCTCATCTTGTCCATTTTTTTAGCCTTCATTTTTGATGGCTTGCTCATTTTGCTCATCTTACTCATTTTGCCGGTATCACTAACAGCAACTGTGTGTATTGCTGATGCATTAGCATTGATGGTTAAACAAAGTGACAAAAATGCCATAGCGGCTACTGATAATAATGATTTTTTTACGTTGGTTTTCATGTGTTTTATCTTTTGATATTTACACGCTTAGTCGCTCTCAACTTACAAACCTTACAGTCTATTTAATTTTTATTCAACTCTATTTCGATACGCTCTTGTAGTTCTTTTTTGAAGCTGTCATCAAGCTTTGCCTCGCCGGGCATCGAGCTTTTAAAAAGCTGGCGAACCATATCATTTATAATACGGCTTTGTTTGCCATATATACGGCAAACCGAGCAGCCCATCAGGTGTATGCGCAGTTCTATATGCTCACGAAAAGTAATACGGCTCAACATTTTCTTTTCGATTAGAAATGTGGCCTTTTTACAATTGTACTGTATCTTTTTTAACTGACTCATAGCTTAAAATTTATTCCCAATTCCGTTGAAGGCATGCTCGCAGATTAAGCTTAGTACGATGAATAATTACCCAAAAATTTGATGGGGTTACCTTTAGTTCCGAACATATCAGCGTGGTATCAGCATCATCCATATGCTTCATGGTGAATACCGCCATCCATAGCGCCGGCAACTTTTGTAAACACATTTGCAGTATGCTATTAAACTCCTTATTAACTAAATGATCCACGTCTTCAATCCCGAAAGTCTGCGGCGCATGGGCAGACCGCCAATGGCCATCATCATGCTCAAAAAAATCTTCCTGTTCATGCTCAGCTGCCTGCACATCTTTCCTTAACCCTGAAGATTTTTTGCGGTAAACGTCGATTATTTTATTTTTAAGAATAGCAGTTAACCAAGTACGCTCGGAGCTTTTGCCTTCAAACCTGTCTACTTTTTCTAAAGCCGCCAAAAAGGTTTCCTGCACAAGGTCCTTAGCCTGCTCTTCGTCAGAAATTCGCTTTATGGTATAGGCATACAAGTAATCGGCATGCGATTTTACCCAGGTATGCGGATCTAGTTGATTGCTTTCGGCGCTCATTTAATTAATATTGGTCAAGTTTTGATACTGCTTAGTCGGCAAGCATATTAAAACCTTACAAATATTAAATAAAAAAAATGAGAAAGCGTTTTGTCATTCTGAGGAACGAAGAACTATCTCTTGAGCGATAGCAAAAAATCTTCTTCGATATGCATAGCGAACTTTGCACAATTAGAAGATTTTTCGCTATCGCTCAAGAGATAGTTCTTCGCTCCGCTCAGAATGACAATGATATTGAAGATTAATTATTTACTATGCGAAAACAACCACGGCAACAACTGCGGTTCAGCAAAAGCATCGTCCCAGCTATCGTGGTCATCGTTAGGATATAGGGTAAACTTAGGTTGCCCGCCGGCCGCTTTAATGGCCTCAACCATTACAATGGAGTGATCGGCCGAAACTGTTTTATCTTTTTCACCATGGAATATCCACAACGGCACTTTTTTAGCGTATTTTTTAGCGTTCAGGGTATTATCGCCACCGCAAATTGAAAATGCCGCGGCAAAAATATTTGGCTCGCGACCGATGATCTCGAATGTACCCATCCCCCCCATAGAAAGGCCGCCAACATATACCTGGTGTTTATTTACAAAAGGTTTTTCTAAAAACTCATCAACCATTCCCATCAGCGCCGTCATGGCTTTGGTTGGTTTGGCATCAGTTGGGAAAATAAATTTATTTCCATTGGTATCTGCCTTAAAGCTCACATCCGACCAAAAACCATTAGCCGGGCATTGCGGAAATACCACAATTGCCGGGAATTGCTCACGAACATCAGCCTTTAAAAACAGATCGCTGCCATGTGCTAGTTGGGCCTGGTTATCGTTACCACGTTCACCGGAACCATGCAAAACAATAATTAGCGGATATTTTTTTGCCGGATCAAATCCTTCTGGAAATAAGATGCGATAGGGTAAAGTATCGCCTTTAGCGGTATACATGCCCCGCTCATAATTTGGTTTGCTTAACTGTGCTTTTGATAAGAATGGCAAAGCAAGAAACATAATGACAAGGAATGTGGCGTTGATATTTTTGTGCATACAAATAAGTTTAATTACAGCAATGATCTTTAAAAACCGGATATATAACGGCGGTGAATGAAAGATGTTTTTTTTAATTACCGTAAATATAAACTTTGACATGAATTATCACACCCTAGAATATCTAAGCTTGCATTTGAAAGATCAAAGGTAAATTGTTTAATTATTGGGATAAGCGTAAAATGCCCTCGGCGATGTTGTCTCAACAGTATAATCAAGATTTCTTAAAAAATCGATGGATTCATGCTGCCCGATTTTTAAAAGCGCCATTCTAACAGGGTTGCATTCAAAAAAAATATGTTGGATTCTCTTTTCCTTCAAAAGCTTTTCCGCGCCATATAAAACCCATGTATCTGCTCCTTCTGTATCAATTTTCAGCACGCTAATTGTTTCATTATTACCGTCCATGTAATTATCCAATGTGTCAACATTTACAGTAATGTTTTTATCGTCATCAGAAACCGTTAACCCGCCCCATCCGGTTTGATCACTTTGGCCTCCAGAAGTGAATTGTAAAGTACCTTTTGATTTTCCTACAGCAATCGGAATGATAGTAACCCTTTCACCAAGCTCATTTTTATTAATGTTGTTCGTAATCGAAAAAACGTTAGCGGGGGCTGCTTCAAACGCGATTACTTTATTATTAGGATTTTCGCCTGCCCATAAGCATGAAAAATAACCAAAGTTAGCACCAACATCTATCATTAATCCACCTTGCTTTGCAAGTTCTGCTATTGGCAAAGTTATTTCAAGGTCAGTAAAGCCATTAAAAATAATCGATTTATGTCCAATGTCAGTTTTTAACAAATCCATTTTAATCGATTTGTTAAATTCAAGATTTACATTTTTATCGGAAATATTGGGGAAAAACCTGTAAAGTTTATAACTAACTCTTTCTCTCAAACTTAATGGATATATCAGTCTTGTTATCATATCTTATAGATTTAATTAACATCAGCCCAGCAGATTTGTAAAAAGAAAGATTGTTACCATTACAAATTATTGCCGGTACAATTGGTTGTTTAAAATAAAGATAGATAAATATATTAGTATATAACTCGTAATGAGATCAATTGATAATATAAAAACAGGAAATGCAATCCTGAATAGAAAGGTTTGCTTCGTGACTGTTAGCCTATTTAATTATGCTTCTTGTGTTAATGCTTTTTTAGCCACATTAACCGGCTGAGGCACCTTTACATAATAACCTGTACCGTCATAAACACGCTTGCGCGGATGGCTTTGGCAGGCATCACTGCAGCAACCTTCCATTTTTGTACCGCATTCATCGCATTGGGTAAAATGCTCGTTGCACTCGGGGTTGGCGCAGTTGATCATTTTATCGGTTGTAGCGCCGCAGTTATAGCATTTGGATATTACTACCGGGTTAACACTATTTACATCAACCGATAAACGGTTATCAAATACATAGCATTTACCTTCAAAATCCTTACCACCTGCTTCTTTACCGTATTTAATGATGCCGCCATGTAGCTGGTAAACATCTTTAAAACCTTCGTGCAATAACAGGGCCGATGCCTTTTCGCATTTAATGCCACCGGTACAGTAGGTTAATATTTTTTTGTCTTTATATTGAGCAAGCTCATTGATCATCGCCGGGAAATCGCGGAAATTTTCAATATCCAGCGTTATGGCGTTGCTGAATTTGCCTAAGTTATGCTCGTAGTTTGAGCGTACATCCAACACAATAACATCATCCCTATCCTTCATCTCCATAAACGCTTTGGGGTCAAGATGCTTGCCTGTTTTTGTTTTTGGGTCGATGATCTCAGGATTGCGTAAACCTGAATGCACAATCTCCGATTTATAGCGCACATGCATTTTTACAAATGATGGCGTTTCTACCTCGTCAACTTTAAAATCGATGTTCGCAAAACGAGGATCAGCATGTAGCGTCTCCATGTATTGCTCACAGCTCTCAGCGGGGCCAGATACTGTGCCATTAAGGCCTTCTTCGGCCACAATAATGCGCCCCGTTAAACCCAGAGATTTACAAAATTTTAAATGATCGGCAGCAAATTGCTCCGCATCCGCTATTGTTGAATAACAATAATAGAGTAGTGTTTTATACTTTGTCATAATCCATTGATGCCGCTGCAAACGGTGTTAAATGAACTGCAAATTTAGTGATTTGTGATTAGAGATCAGAGATTAGTTGAAATTTTCTAAAATCTCTTATCAGGGCAATCTTTAAATCCTATCAATCATGGTTCAGACTACCTTATACCATAAAATATCCTGATCCCCTGTATGTATTTCTGGCTCCCTTCGTATGATACGCCGTAATCAATCCGGAAGATCAACCGCTGTAAGCCTACATAAAACTCGGAGTAATTCAGTTGGCCTTTTTCGGTTAGATAATTGGCGCCCACAATTTCCTCTAATTTCAACTTACGTAAAAACGGAATATTATTTAATAACACTCCTGAGAAGTTATGCTGGTAATGCGCTTCTATGAATGCATTATCGGTACTGAATGTATAGAAAGGCAGGAAGTGAAAACTGCCTACATAAGTAGGATCGAAAGTAGTACCCTGGTTACCTAAAAAGTGATTATAATCCGGGAAATAGATCTTGCTATTATTAAAGAAATCTCCTGCAGTTACCGAGAATGACGAATAACCGAATACCCCAATCGGAATAGCGCTTTGCGCGATGTTTAATGATCCAAAGTTATAATCAACATCCGACCCTAACAGGTTATTTATACCCTGCCGATAGCTTACCGTAACAACCGGATATTTTGACGGAAGGTTAATTTTTTGTGTAGGCGTGGTGATATATTGCTGATCAAACGACAACCTGAATGAAGTAAAAAACGTTAGCGCCTGGTTCTCCGGAAACAATACAGAGCGATCATCCGCCGGAGCATCCGGCACACCCGGGACATCCGATTTTAGTGGATTGTTAGATGTATACTGCCTATTGCTAAAAGTTTCGATGTGATTATACGAGGTGTTATATAATTGGGTACGGTCGGCATAACTTAAACTCGCCGTCCATAAAACACCATTGGCAAGTTCGCGCTGGTAGCCGAAATTACCATACTCCGATTTATAATATTTTACATAGTTACGCTCGCTTAATAAAGTACTTAAAGTATTAAAATATAGCGACCTCGTACCCACATTATTCAAATCCAAAATATCGCTGCCAAAGCCACCAAAAAACTTGGCATTATGGAATGGATCGTAGTTATAATCGCCATTAATATTGGCAGTAAACATTTTATTGGAAAAGCCATAGCGAACATCAGGCGTAGCATCCCACGATTGAAAATCATTGAGTTTGTGGGAATATTTAGCTTCCAGATTTAAACCATAGCCCTCAACTGTATTATAAAAGAATGTTTGAATAAAGGGATACAGGTAAACAGAATCACGACCGTTTTTATAGGTAGAGCTATGCCCAAATACGATGTATGGCAGAACCAATAACCTGTTATTGGAATGCTGAGCAGAATCGAGATAAACCTTCGATCGTTTAAGCCTGCTTACACTATCTTTTTTATAATAATCCCTCTGCTCCTGCCTGGTTAAAGGAATAGGGCGCTTGGTTGCCCAATATGCTGAGTCTTTTGTGTTTGATGCGGTATCGTATTTCAATATCTCCCCTGTAAAATAGCGCTCCGGAAAATTAGGTTTAAGGTTATAGTTGTTATAAATAGCATCATAATATCCCCCAAATTTAAACCCTAATACTTTACCCGAGAAGGTGTATTGTGCCGATACAGGCTGCCAAACGCTATCTGTTATAGGTATATATTGCTGACTAACCTCCAGCGTATCAATAAAACTAAGGCCATTATCTTTATTAGTCAGCATCAAATCAACACTGTAAATACGCCAGTCACCCTCTAGAATATAAATATTGCCTTTAAATGTAGCCGAATGATCCAGCCTTGGTGCAACCTGTATCTTATCAATCACATGCCCGTTTTCGGTAGTGGTACCTATCAGTTTATACTTGTAATATTTAAACCCGTTATAAGCCATCGGCGAAACAAATCCATGATCGCTTACCCCGTTTATGTAAAATATATTTTTATAAAAATTAATCTGTAGATCGGATGCTTTATTAAAGCCGAATGTTGGGTTTAAGCCAACAGTTTTAGTTGCAATAGTAACTTCTTTTATTCTATTTGGCTGCTGAAAGTCGAAGTTTGAAATGGACTCTGTTTGAAAAAGAATTCCCCTGCCAAGCGAATCCAGATCGAGTGTATTACGCACCTGCCTGCCCATAAATGCCTTTGGCGCACCCAATAAGCGTTGCACACCTTTAACATAAGCCGCTACAGAATATTCCTGAACTTCGTTTAAGTAATATTCGCGTTTGGCTATTACCTGGCGCATAATATCATTCGCGGCAGTATCGGTTTTAAGGCGTTTACCCTGTACAACCACGGTCTTCAGGTTAAAAATTTCGTCTTCCAGCTGCACGTTGTGTGTCACATTGCGGTTGGCGATAATTACGATTTCAACCCGTTCCTTATATCCTACAAAACGATAAATTACATGATATGTACCCGGATTTAACTTAAACTGATAGCTGCCGCTCTCATTGGCGGTTGTGCCATAAGTACTGTTGCGTATATAAACCGAAGTAAAAGATATAGGATGATTTTGAGCATCGGTCACTCTGCCCGAAAGTATATATTGCTGAGCTGATACCTTAACAGTAAGCAGTATTATAAAAATAAATAGTAGTTTTTTCTTCATGGTGATCCCTCATAAAATGGATTTATTACTATAAATGTTTGATTAAGCTGATAATATATATTTTAAGATGAATTTAAACTGGCGTTTTGCGGGTTTATGTTTAATTTTGCACTCTTTGATAAATTTATTATGTACAACACCTTAAAACCCGTTTTACAGCAGGAACTTGCCGAGATCGAAAAAGCCGGGCTATACAAACGCGAACGCATTATTACCTCGCCGCAAGGCGCTGATATTACCGTGCAGGGCGGCAAAGAAGTGATAAACTTTTGCGCCAACAATTACCTGGGGCTGTCATCAAACGCTAAAGTGATTGAAGCGGCTAAAGCGGTGATGGATACCCATGGATACGGGCTTTCGTCTGTACGTTTTATTTGTGGCACGCAGGATATACATAAAGAACTGGAACAAAAGATAGCCGATTTTTTAGGCACTGAAGATACCATCCTTTACGCCGCGGCATTTGATGCTAACGGCGGTGTTTTTGAACCTTTATTCAACGAGCAGGATGCCATCATATCCGACGAGTTGAACCATGCTTCCATAATAGATGGGGTACGTTTATGCAAAGCCCAGCGCCAGCGTTACAAACACGATGACATGGCTGACCTGGAAGCTAAACTTCAGGAAACTGCCGCTTGCCGTCACCGTATTATTGTTACCGATGGTGCATTCAGTATGGATGGTACCATTGCCCAACTGGATAAAATTTGCGAGCTGGCCGAAAAGTATAATGCTTTGGTGATGATAGATGAGAGCCATTGCTCCGGTTTTATGGGCAAAACAGGTCGCGGTACGCATGAGTATCATAACGTAATGGGTAAAATTGATATTATCACCGGCACTTTAGGCAAGGCTTTAGGTGGTGCATCGGGTGGTTTTACCTCAGGCCGAAAAGAAATTATTGATATGCTGCGCCAGCGTTCACGCCCATATTTATTCTCTAATACACTTGCCCCGGCAATTACGGGTGCTTCAATAGCGGTGTTGAATATGCTGAGTGAAACCACTGATCTGCGTGATAAACTGGAAAAGAACACCCTCTACTTCCGCCAAAAAATGACGGAAGCGGGTTTCGATATAAAACCAGGCGCGCATCCTATTGTACCGGTTATGCTTTATGATGCTAAATTAGCACAGGAATTTGCCGCAAAAATGCTGGATGAAGGTATTTATGTAATCGGTTTCTACTACCCGGTAGTACCGCAAGGTAAGGCACGTATCCGTGTACAAATATCCGCTGCGCATGAAGTTGAACATTTGGATAAGGCTATTGCCGCATTTAGTAAGGTGGGTAAGGAATTAGCGGTGTTAAAATAATCATTAATGTCATTGCAAGCGATAGCGTGGCAATCGCGAACTTTACATAATCGTCTTGCGTACGTGCGATTGCTTCGTACCTCGCAATGACAATAGTTTAATAATTTATATAAATTGCTTGTTTTAAGATAATGCAAGAAAAAATAGACCAATATACCGCTGAGATCAACGCTTTTTCACCGGCTAATGCTGATGAGTTGGAAACTTTCCGCATCAAATTTTTAGGTACCAAAGGATTGATCAAAGATCTGTTTGAAGAGTTTAAAACTGTCGGCCCAGAAGAGAAACGCATTTTCGGTAAAGTACTTAACCAGTTTAAACAACTGGCTGAGGCGAAATATACTGAGTTAAAAGAGACTATAGACTCAGGACCAAAGACTCAGGACTTAGATAAAGACCTTACCCTTCCGGGCGATGGTTTAAACCTCGGCTCTCGTCACCCGCTTACTTTGGTGCGTAACGAGATCATCGATATTTATAAAAGATTAGGTTTCGTAGTAGCTGAAGGCCCCGAGATTGAGGATGACTGGCATAATTTTTCTGCCCTAAACTTCCCTGAAGAGCACCCCGCACGTGATATGCAGGATACCTTCTTCATTAAAAAGAATAGCGGTCAGGACGATATCGCTTTGCGTACACATACCTCATCGGTACAGGTACGTATGATGGAGATGGGCAAACCACCATTCCGTGCTATTATGCCGGGTAGGGTTTACCGTAACGAGGCTATTTCGGCACGTGCCCATTGCTTTTTTCACCAGGTAGAAGGTTTATATGTAGATGAAAATGTATCGTTTGCTGATTTGAAACAGACGCTATATCACTTCGTACAGGAGCTTTATGGCGAAGGTACTAAAGTACGTTTCAGGCCATCATACTTCCCATTCACCGAACCATCGGCAGAAATGGATATTTCCTGCACTATTTGTAAGGGCGCAGGCTGTAACATGTGTAAATATACCGGTTGGGTTGAAATTTTAGGCTGCGGCATGGTTGATCCTAATGTATTGGAAAACTGCGGGATAGACAGCAAGAAATTCACCGGCTTCGCTTTTGGCATGGGTATAGAAAGAATTGCCAACTTAAAATATGTTATACGTGATTTGCGTTTATTCTCTGAGAACGATGTTCGTTTCTTAAAACAATTCCAAACAGAGATAATATGAAGTTAATTTACGCCTTTGCTGCTATAGCAGTTCTGTTTTCATCATGTGGTAAAAACTCCGACCCCATTCCTAATGTGGCCGTAAATTTTGAAGCCCCGTTAACAGATCCCCGCCTGGCGGGACTTACAGCCGGCGGTGGGGTTGTATTTTTGGCGAATTATGGCGTAGCTGGCATAATCCTGTATCATGAACCAGATGGCAGCTATGCAGCTTATGACCGTTGCAGCAGTTACAAACCCGAAAACAAATGCGCCGTAACGCTTGATTCTGATCACTTAACCGTTACCGACCCCTGCAGCGGATCAGTATTTTCATTGGCCGATGGTAGCCCCGTTAAAGCCCCTGCAACGTACGCGCTTAAATCATATTATGTAACTGTCGCTAATTATGAGATATTTGTATCAAACTGATGCATGGAAGCTGATAAAATAAAGGAAAGTATTAAACGGGCTGCTCAGGAGCTCTTCAGAAAGTTCGGTTACCATAAAACCAGCGTTAACGAGATAGCTAAGAAAGCCAAAATTGCCAAAGCAACTATTTACAAGTATTTTGATAGTAAAGAGGCAGTTCTGCACGCCCTGCTTATGGACTACATTAAAGTAAGTGTTGACGACCTGATACACGTTAACACCGCCGATATGGGCGAAGAAGCGCAGCTTAACAACCTGATCATGAAGACCTGTCGCCTTTCCTATACTATCTGCAATGAATTCATCGGCTGGGATTTCATTCGCGAATCCACTAACTCGCAGGAATTCCTCAAAAGATTATCAAACGAATTGGAGGATCTGCTGATCCATGCTTTTTCGCAGCTAAACGGCATCCGCAAACACGAAGCGTACCTGCAAAAACTGCGTTTTTTGGTTAAATGCAGTAAGAGCATCGTTTTTAGCTTCGCTTTTACATCCGTAAGCGATTCCGATATACGCAAAAACTTCGTATCCTTTCAAAAGGAGATACTTCCTTACCTGGTTAAAGCCGCTATCACCATTTAAGCTCGGTTATTTCATTACAAATCGTTTTATAATTCACCTGCTGACAAATCTCTGTCAGCACTATTACCAATTTAATTCCCGAAATTTGGAGGTACCGAACAACCTCCGCATGACACTATCACCCACCACCGTAAACAAAAACATCTGGTTCGCTTTACTAACTGCGCTTTGTATCCTTGCAATCGGATTATTCCTAATGCACAAAGCCTCCCCGCTTCATCAAGATGCGGTAGCCAGCGGTTTCCTGTTCGATATGGTGATCACCTTCCCGGTTGCATGGTATTTTTTGGTGATTCGTCCGCTTAAACTTCGTAAGTGGAGCATTCTGCTGGTTATAACCTGCTGCTGCACGGTTGCTTACCTTATTCTGCCCACACATCAGCGCCATTATATTTTACAGCTGCGCGAACTGATCGCCCTGCCCGAACTTGCTCTGCTCATCTACACCCTCAGCAAAATCAGGCACATCAGGCGCGAATACCGCCAATTGCAAGCCATCCTGCCCGATGTAGCCTACAACCTGCATCAAAGCATGGTCACCGTAATGGGTAATACCACCGCCATAAAAATCATCGCTTCCGAACTTACCATATTACGTTTCGGACTCTTCTTCTGGAAGAAACAGCCAGCCATAACCGCATCCCACAGTTTCAGTATCCACCGCGAAATTGCTTACGCCAGCCTCTTCGGTGTAATTATATCCGTTTGCGCTATCGAACTGGTGGCTTTTCACCTGTTCCTATTACATTACAGCCACACCGCTGCGATCATTGTAACCATCCTCAGCATATACGGCACCCTATTCCTCATCGGCGATTTCGCCGCCATCATCCAAACCCCAGTACTTATCCTGCAAGATCGTATCTTACTCCGCACCGGCCTCCGCTGGCGCGCCTTGGTAGATATCAGCAACATTGCCTCAACCCAAAAAGTAACCGACAGCTTTGAACCAACCCCTACCTGCTTCAACGGCGGACTAATGAAAAACCATGTAAACATCCTCTTCACCTTTGCCCAACCCGTACAAATAGAACGCCTGTACCGCAAACCCATCACCACCACCCAAATAGTAATGACCATTGATAGGGTTGAAGAACTAATAGCGATAATTTAAGAGTTGAATTACAAAAAGGGCTATACTGTCATACTGGAAATCAAGTTCCCCTCTCGAGAGGGGCAAGGGGTGTGTTCTATAAGCGACAATTATTGAACTAAGTCATTTCCTCCATTTTCAACACCCGTTTCCGTAAAACAGAGGGTCTTGATTTATGGTGATTATTAAAATAATTAGATAAGTGGCTTTCATCAGTAAAGCCAAACTCGGCAGCTATTTGTTTCATATTGACCTGACCGCTGTTTATCCGTCTTTCAATAAGTTTTGTGCGGTAGTTATTGATATAATCGCGATATGTGATTTCAAAATTCCGTTTAAAGTAGCCGCTGAAATAATTTACAGATATATTAAAATGCGCCGCCACATGCCGGGCCTGGTATTTTTGCGGATCGTAAATATTTTCGTGCAGGTATGAGATAAGCGCTTCCTTTTTAGGCAAGCCATTATCTATCCGCTCGTCAAGCTTTAGGATAACTTCCTTTATCAGCCCAAAAATTGCTAATAGCTGCTGGTATACAAAAGGCGATGATGTCGGGGTTTTATATTTATCGTATAAAACAATATTATCTATGGCGTTATGCAGTATTGTTTTATACGGCTCCTCAAACTTAAGTTTAATTTCTTTTAACAATTTTTGTCGCATCACCAGTTCGGGCACTATGGTAAAGGATTCATTAAAAGAGGCGTGACTTTGGTGTTTAAAATAACTATCCGTAAACTTAATCATGATGAACCGGGTAATTTCATTTATCCGGAAATGGTGCTGATCCTCCTGCGATATCACAAACAGATCACCCGCGCTATAAGGCATGCTAATATCATTAAGTACATGCACCCCATTGCCCGAATAGATGTACACCAGCTCATAATAGGTATGCCCGTGAACAGGCAGAGGATAAACTGTCCTTTCAAAATCGCTGACTAGTAAGGTATCATATTGTTTTAACCTGCTCATGGTATAAATATACAAGTTAATATCAAATTAATACAAGTATAAGGTTGTTAATAAGATTGAGCTTTGTATAAGCTCAATCATCAAATTTATACCTCATGACCACATATTATTATCAGCCGCTCCCCGATCTTCCCAAATCATTGCTCACTTATTTTAATCAGCAAGGTTATCCTCTCTCACTCAAAAAAAAGTATATCATAGCGCAAATCTTAGTTTTAAACACCGATACAGATATTGACTTGTTATTATATAAAATAGGCACTTATTGCAGCAGTGTAAGCCGCTCAAGTGTTTACATGGTACTGCAATGGATGGTTGCCAATGATTTGGCAATAAAAACCGTTTATAACGATGACCTGAAAGTTTACTATAAAGCGAATACTGAAAAGTTAATCAGCATAAATTTATCCCCATTGGCAGACGCTGCCGACTTTGGGCCTCACCTGCACTCTTTTGCAACAGGTGTTTAGGATTGCACCAATAAGTATTTGCAGGCGGTTGTTTAAACGTTCACACCCTCACCCAGGTATTTCTGTGTGAGATTTATCAATTCATCCATATCAAAAGGTTTAGCCAAATAGGCATCGGCCAAACTGTAACGGGCCACGTTGGCAATATTCAAATCTGCCGACATCATAATGATAGGGATCTTTTTAGTATGCGGATCTGTTTTAAGGGCAAGGCACAGGTCGCCCCCCATTTTTTTGTGTAACCAATGATCCAGTATAATAAGGTCAGGGGCCAACGCATAAACCTCGCTGGTTTCCAGTGCTTCGGGGGCGCTCATCACATGGATATTCATACCTGATAATATCAGCTCAATCGTTTCCAAAATACCAGCATCGTCTTCTATAATTAGCACCGTCTTTTTTATCATACTTTTATCATGCTGTTAATCATTAATTAATAGACTGCTTTCTGCGACATTTATTGTGCCGCAGGTTCAGTAAACACAATTACCCCATAGATGTTTGCCATAATATGTAAATACTACAGCACATTTAATTAAAAATGCAACAGTTATTTTTATAATTAAATACCTTAACTACAGCATTGGGGATTATAAACCTGCCTGCGGTAGGCAGACGTTTAGCCAGGTTTTGCAGAGCCGCAGGTAACGCCCCATAAAATCAATCCGCATAAAACTCGTTCCTATTACTTATCTTTACACCCGATGTAAGTTCTTTACTTTATTTCTTCATCAACCGGTATAGGTTTTACTTAATTGTAGATTAATAGGGAATCGTGTGCAAATCACGAGCTGTCGCGCAACTGTAAGTAACACAAAAGGTTTTTGCCAATAATTGTCCACTGTCCGTTAACTAACGGATGGGAAGGACGGCAAAAATGTTACAAAGTCAGGAGACCTGCCATATACTGAATTGACAATGCTTTCGCGGTATGAAGCTTTTGGTCAGGTTATGGTTTGTTTTTATTGGGTACGGATAATTCTGTTCCCCCACTCCACCCACCTCCCACTCTCTTCATCCACAGGCATTTTATTGAAGTTTAGCTAAAGGGCTTTTAACAGGTTTAATTTATTTAATCATTAAAAGAAATGCTAACACAAAATTTGGGCTACCCGCGCATTGGTAGTCAGCGTGAGCTAAAAAAGGTCTGCGAAAACTATTGGGCAGGCAAAACCGCGTACAGCAATGTATTGCAGGTAGGAAAAAACATCCGCCACGAAAATTGGCAGATACAAAAGGATGCAGGTATCGATCTGATCCCATCAAACGATTTTTCGTTTTATGATCATGTATTGGATCATTCCTTCATGTTTAGCGCTATACCGCAGCGTTACTATGATGTGATCCATCAATCAGGCAATACCGAGCTTGATTTATACTTCGCCATGGCCCGTGGCTACCAAAAAGATGGATTGGACATTACCGCCATGGAAATGACGAAATGGTTTGATACCAATTACCATTACATAGTACCTGAATTTTATAAAGATCAGCAGTTTAAACTGTTCAGCACTAAAATAATTGATGAGTTTTATGAGGCCAAGCAACTAGGCATCATCACCAAACCTGTGCTTATCGGTCCGATAACCTACCTGTTATTAGGCAAAGAAAAAGAGACTGGTTTTGATAAGATAGACCTGATAAAAAACCTGTTACCGGTTTATGTGGACATTCTTAAAAAACTTCAGGATCTTAAAGCTGAGTGGATTCAGTTTGACGAGCCTTTCCTGGCTTTGGATCTGGATGAAAAAACCCAGCAAGTTTACCGCGACACCTACAAATACTTACGAAAAACATTCCCGAATTTAAAATTTGTTCTATCTACCTACTTCGATCGCTTAGGCAACAATACCGAGCTGGCTACCTCACTGCCGGTTGATGCCCTGCACGTTGATTTAGTGCGCGCGCCGCAGCAATTGGATGAAGTAATTACCCATTTGCACGCTGATACCATCCTGTCATTAGGTTTGGTTGATGGCCGCAACATCTGGAAAAATGACTTTGAAGCCTCGCTTGCTATCATCCAAAAAGTAAAAGAAAAATTGGGCAGTAACCGTGTTTGGATAGCCTCATCATGCTCATTGATCCACTCGCCATGCGATTTGAAGAATGAGACCAACGAAGCAGTTTTAACTCCCGAGATTAAACAATGGCTGGCCTTCGCTAAACAAAAAATAAGCGAAATAGTAACGCTTAAACACCTGGCAAGCGAAAACTCCGGCGTTAGCCACCAATACCATCTGGCCGAAAATCAGTTCGCCAACATCACCCGCAGAAATTCAGCGCTGATACATAATCCTGCGGTAAAAACTCGCGTGAGCAAAATAACTGATGCTGATGCGAGTCGTTTAAACACCTTCCCGGTACGTAAACAGTTACAGCAGCAATTGTTAAATCTGCCTTTGTTTGCTACCACCACCATTGGTTCGTTCCCGCAAACTAAGGAAGTACGTGGCTGGCGTGCCCAATTGAAAAAAGGCGCTATAACCGAATCAGAATATAATACATTTATCGCAGAAGAAACCCAAAAGGCTGTAAAATGGCAGGAAGAAATCGACCTGGATGTTTTAGTACACGGCGAATTTGAGCGTAACGATATGGTGGAATATTTCGGCGAGCAATTGGCTGGTTTTACCTTTACCGCTAACGGCTGGGTGCAAAGCTACGGCAGCCGCTGTGTTAAGCCCCCTATTATTTATGGTGATGTATCGCGCCCCAAGGCCATGACCGTTAAATGGTCGGCTTATGCGCAATCGCTTACTGATAAATGGATGAAGGGTATGTTAACCGGCCCCGTAACCATTCTGCAATGGTCGTTTGTTAGGAATGATCAGCCACGTTCAGAAACCTGTACGCAGATTGCCTTAGCTATACGCGATGAGGTGGTTGATTTGGAAACCGCAGGCATCAAGATCATCCAGATTGATGAACCCGCCATCCGCGAAGGCCTGCCCCTACGCAAACAGGATTGGGCAACTTATCTCGATTGGGCGGTGAAAGCCTTCCGCATTTCCGCCAGCGGCGTGCAGGATGATACCCAGATTCACACCCACATGTGTTACTCCGAGTTTAACGACATCATCCAGAACATTGCTGATATGGATGCCGACGTGATCACCATTGAAACCTCCCGTTCGCAAATGGAGCTGCTGGATGTATTCGCCGATTTTAAATACCCTAACGAGATTGGCCCCGGTGTATACGATATCCACTCACCCCGCGTACCGAACGCTGCCGAGATGGTTGACTTGCTCAAAAAAGCAAAGGCTGTTATCCCCGATCAGCAACTTTGGGTAAACCCCGATTGCGGCCTCAAAACCCGCGGATGGGACGAAACCAGGAAAGCCCTGATCGAGATGGTATCAGCCGCCAAAGAAATGCGCGCCGCTGTTAGCGAAACCATCAGCTAAATAAACACAAACAGGCAGGGATATTTCCTGCCTGTTTTATTAAACTTGTATCATGACTTTAGAAGAAAGAATAAACGCATCCGAAACCCGCATTTTTAAAACCGTTTTCCCCAACACCACCAACCATTACGATACCCTGTTTGGCGGCGAAGCCATGCGCATGATGGATGAAGTTGCCTTTATTGCCGCCACCCGCTTCAGCAGGCAGGTAATGGTTACCGTAAGCAGCGACAAGATCGACTTCAAAAAGCCCATCCCCGCAGGCACCTTTGTGGAGTTGGTGGCCCGCGTAACCCATGTAGGTAACACCAGCCTAAAGGTAACCGTCGAGATCTACATTGAGCAAATGTATGCCGAAGGCCGCGAACTCGCCGTACACGGCAGCTTTGCCCTCGTAGCTATCGACGAACATAAAAAACCCATAAAAATCATCAACTAAAAATCAGTTACCCTCTCGAGAGGGGCCAGGGGTGTGTTCTACAAGCGACAAACTGTACTATCACACAAGTGAAACACATGGTACTTTTACTACCGCAACCGTCCCGCTTGTGGCAACCATACAAGGTCAATTATGATAAGTACTGGGCAATAGCATAATTCCCCTTTTAAGAATTTGAATAGCTGATTGTTTTATTAACCCGAAAAATATTTCAATACATTTGCGGCCTAGAACACTTATCGAAATGAAAAACGGCCTTTTAATTGACATGGACGGTGTCATATACAGCGGTGAACAACTTATTCATGGTGCTGATCGCTTTATTAATGATCTGGTTAAATCTGATATCCCTTTTGCCTTCATGACAAACAATAGTCAAAGAACAAGCCTTGAGGTAGTCAGAAAGTTACAGCGACTTGGGATTACAGTCGAAACCCGCCATATTTATACAAGCGCGATGGCCACCGGAAAGTTTTTAGGGGATCAAAGCCCTAATAGTACGGCTTATGTTCTTGGCGAAGGCGGCCTGCTGACGAGTTTACACGAAAATGGCATTACATTGGTGGATTCTGATCCGGAATTTGTTGTGCTGGGAGAAGGCCGAAACTTTACACTTGAAATGGTGCAACGTGCTGTTGATATGATTTTAGCTGGCGCTAAGTTTATTACTACGAATCGCGACCCTTCACCAAAGAAACCGGGTTGGAATAACCTTGGGATCGCGGCAACTACAGCGATGATAGAGGAAGCTACAGGAAGAAAAGCCTTTGTAACAGGAAAACCGAGCCCCGTAATGATGCGGTCTGCCCGCAAATTCCTTGGACTGGAAACTGCAGAAACAACAGTTATTGGCGATACGATGGAAACCGATATACAAGGAGGGGTGCAAATGGGTTATAAAACAATCCTGGTATTATCAGGAATAGCCAGCAAAGAACAATTAGGCTATCATGCTTTTAAACCAGACATGATTGCCAGCTCTGTAGACAAAATCACTTTCCCTCTAAAGTGGTGGCAATAAGCAGCATAAGCTCTTTGCTACCGCAAGCGTCCCGCTTGTGGTAAACATGCAAAGCAATTAAATAAGCGTAGTAAGCATAAACCCACAAGCGGGACGCTTGCGGTAGCGGGGTAACGTCGTGTTCTTACCCCCCGCTGTCCGAAGTCTCCGACTTCGAACGACTATGCCTGTAGTTTGCAACTACAGGCCATACCCAAAACAAAAAAGGGGCTGATCGCTCAGCCCCTTTTCTTTTAAAACGTTGTCGGTACGTTATTGTGCGTGTAATTCGTCCAGCATAAAAAGCCAATGTCACCTCCCGGTAAGCCATCGCTGTCGGGGCTGTACTGGCTGGCTATGTAATTGGTTTGGGCGGTATTGTAATGGCGGTTCGCCACTTCAATACCCGGCCATATCTGGGCAGTCGGGCTGCCTTTTGGCGTACATGGCGGCGATACGGTTCCCATCATCAATTCATACTGATAATCGTAGCCGCTCAGCAACCTGCTGCTGTTAGCCGAGTAAATAGACAAGTTGCCCTGTATACCACAAGTATTTGCCGCATAGCTCAACCCGGTAAGCGAATACTGAAAATGCACATAATCATCATGCGATCCGCAAACCTCACCATTCATTGATCCGTCAGAAGCAATGTCCAGTGGTAATACATTATCAATCACGGTTATTCCGGCTTGATAAACTGTTTGGTCATCTTCAAAAACACCAATGGCAATTTTTGCCCATCCTTCCGAAATATTCCAGTTGTTATTATACCCAGGATTGGTAGCGTTATTGATGTAATTGTTCTTCATATTATTCAGGAAGTTCACAAACTGGGTGTTCTCGGCAGTTGTCCAGCCGCCTGCTGCGCCGGTAGTAGGCACATAATATTTAATGATCTCAGCCGCTGCCGCGAAGGTAGGCGCCGCCCACGATGCTTCCAGATAAGCCTGGTTAGGGTTATCCCCCGTAACACTAAAATTTTGGAAGGCATTGGCCCAACCATCGAGCATTTGCTTTACGGTAGTAGCGTAAGATGCCGTTCCGGTTTTACTCCAACGCAACGCCAGCGCATAACATAGCAAGGCATCGCCCTTAAAACTGATCTCATCAGGCGTGGTTACGCCGCCAGCCACATTTACGGTAGCTTTATAATTACCGCTCGGGCTATGGGTATTGCAATAGTTAAGCACATACTGGTAAGCTGCTAACCTACCGGCATCACCGGTGTTAGCCTGGTTGGCGACATAGTCCAGCGTTTGTTGAGTATTTAAAATGCCGGGGTGTATAAATCCGCTGGCATTGGCTGCCGCTTTAATAGGGGTAGTTTTTGATGCAGGGTTTAAGGTATTGCTAACCGGTTGTGCCGATTTTTTACACTCATATAAAAACAAGCTGAACAGCAAACCTAAGGCAATAGCAGTCCCGGTACGAAATTTTTTAATTTTCATGGTTTAAAGGTTATTGATTTATAAATGAAATACTTACTTAGGGGCTGCAGCCGATAATTGGTTTATATACTAATGTAGAATTCATAATAAGCAAAACCTATAATTACTGCGACAATATTTACGATAACGTTTTCGCCATAGCTAATATAAAAAGTTAATAAATAACCAATTAACTGTTATCACGATGACGTTCATCCGATGTCCGAAGTCTCCGACTCCGGACGACTGTGCTCCTGGTTTTCAAAATAGTTTTTTAATATTTGTAAGTAAACAAACGTTTACTTACTTTTGTGCCATGCGTCCAAAGAACTTAATAAAAGAAGAAGCCATCCGCAGTATCGCCCTGCAAATCATCGCCGATGAAGGCCTGGAAAACCTCAGCATGCAAAAACTGGCCAAGGCTGCAGGCATTTCACCCCGTACCATTTACATTAAGTACGAAAACAAAGAAGACCTGTTGGTAAAGCTTTTTATTGAAGAAGTATTAGGCGCATACGAAAAAGCAGTATTAAAAAATTTCGATCCAACTATGCCTTTCACCCAAGGCGTGCAAAAGCTTTGGTTAAACGGATTTGATTACCTGATCAACAACCGCCATGCCTTCGCGCTGCTGCAGCATGGCAAAGCATCGCCTTTATTAAATCGCGCCTATCAGCAGAAAAACATTAAAGAAGGAGATTTTTTTGGGCCGATACAGCAATTTTTAACATTGAATGTAGATGCGGGTATTATTAAAAATTTCCCACAGGAAGTACACCGGGCACTGCTATTTTCACCAATGCTCAACCTGGTTGCTGAATATTTCGACTACCAAACCCGCCCTCAACAAATCATCACCCCCGAAACCATATTAGCATGCTGCGAGGCGGTAACTCAAGGCATCCTCATCCAAAAAAAATAAAAACAATGAGCTCAATCAACAATAAAACAATAGCTATAGTAGGCGGCGGCCCCGGCGGATTAACCCTTGCCCGCCTGCTGCAAATGAATGGCGCCAACGTAAAAGTATACGACCGCGACCTCAACAAAGATGCCCGTGTACAAGGCGCCACGCTCGACCTGCACGAAGAATCAGGTTTGCACGCATTACAACAAGCCGGACTAATGGATGCCTTTAATGCCAACTATCGCCCCGGTGCGGATGCCCTGCGCATAGCCGATAAAAACGCCAATATTTTGTGGGACGATGACACCACCCCACGCGAAGAAACCCACCGCCCCGAAATTGACCGCGGGCCACTCCGCAAAATCCTGCTCGAATCATTGCAACCCGATACCGTGGTATGGGACAGCAACTTTTCATCGCTAACCCCTGAAGGAAAAGGTTGGAAACTCCATTTCAAAAACGGGACTTCAGCTACCGCGGATATTGTAATTGGTGCCGATGGCGCAAACTCAAAAATCCGCCCATACATCACCCCTATCAAACCTTTTTTCGCAGGGATGACAGCTATTGAAGGTGCGGTTTACAATGCCGAAGTAGCCAGTCCGAAAGTATTTAAGTTATTAAACGATGGTAAAATATTCGCCATGAGCGATTCTAAATCACTTATCGTAAGTTCAAAAGGTGATGGCAGTATGACTTTTTACCCGGGCTTTAACTCCACCGAAAACTGGAGCAAGGATAGTGGGATAGATTTTAACGACAAAGCGCAGGTATTAGCCTGGTTTAAACAGGAGTATGATGGTTGGGACGAAATATGGCAGGAAATTTTTGAAAACGCCGAACCCAAATTCATCCCTCGCCCGCAATACTGCATGCCGCTCGATCAAACCTGGGAAGCTCTGCCCAACCTCACCATGCTGGGTGATGCCGCCCACCTAATGCCACCCTACGCCGGCGAAGGTGTTAACATGGCGATGTTAGATGCGGTAGAATTAGCCGAATGTTTATTGAATGATAAGTACACCGATACCAAATTAGCCATTGCTGCTTACGAAACCCAAATGCGTAAAAGAGCATCCGAAATCGCTGCGTTAACTTTAGAATCAACAGCTGCATTACACTCGCCAGATGCGATCAATTATTTGATTAACATCATCAGCGGGTCACACCCGGAATGATGATGGTGTAGCGCTGGTTTGCTTTTTAAAGAAATGGTTAAAATGGGCAGGCTCATCAAATCCCAGGCAATTGCTTATCTCGGCAATGTTCCAATTGGTGTGCAGCAATAGGGCTTTGGCTTCAATGACGATACGCTCAAAAATAACTCCGGTAGTGGTTTTACCGGTGGTAGCGCGGATAGCGCGGTTCAGGTGGTTAACATGCACACAAAGTTGCTCGGCATAATCCTTTGCCGAACGCATTTTTAGCTGTTGCGAGGTCGACTCAATCGGGAACTGCCGCTCCAGCAAATCAGTAAACACGGCGGTTATCCGCGCATTGGCATCAGCATATGGGTATAGGCTCTCTGATGGTTGCATTTTCAGCGCGAAATGCACCATCTCCATAATATAACTGCGGATCAGGTCGTACTTAAAAGGATAATCGCTGGCGATCTCCGAGGTGATTTTTTTGAATATCTCGGTGATCTGCTCATCCTGCACAGCATTCAAATTATAAACTGCATTTGCACCGGGCACAAACATTGGCAAATATTTTACCTGGCTACGAATATGGTCGCTAAAAAAAGCTTCCTTAAAAATACAGAAGTAACCGGTACTCTCCTCGTCAACCCGTTCAAATTTATAAGGCACCAGTGGGTTAAAAAACATCAGTGTCGAACCCGATACCTCCAAACTCTTATCCGCATAATGAAAAATATTCTCACCCCTCAACAATGAAATCTTATAAAAATCACGACGTGCATATTTAGGCGTGGCCCCGCTTTTACGGGTATCCTCCATGTTAAAAACATTAAAATGCCCGGTGTCCATTTTCAGGTCGCCAGGTGTTTTATCAAATTTATGCTGATAAAATTCTTCGAGCGTTTCAGTCTTTGGCATATTACTAAATTAAAACATTTTGGTGGATAATCTCTCTACTTAACTTATCCCTATTGTCATTTCGAACGAGGTACGAGAGAGAAATCTTCTTCAAGCACAAAGCAAACTATGCAAGTCGAATAAGATTCCTCCCTGCGGTCGAAATGACATCCATTTAAGCCGGAAAATCGGTACTAAAAGATAACTCCTTCCATTGCTCTAATTCACCTTTTATCAGCTCTAATTTCGCGTTAGCCCTGGCGTAAGCATCAGTCCCCATAAACAAACGTACCGGCGGGTTCGGGTTTTCAGCTAAAGCAATAAAAACCTCTGCCGCTTTATTCGGGTCGCCTGCCTGCACACCATCCCTTTTTTGATAAAGCGCGAGCGAATCCCTAACCGACTCGTAAGCATCAATCTTATTCTTCGATACCACCAGCGACGCTCCGCTCAAAAACTCTGTGCGAAACGCACCCGGTTCAGCAACAGTAACTTTAATGCCGAAATCACGCACTTCCTCGGCCAAAACCTCCGTAAAACCAACCACCGCGAATTTAGTAGCCGCATACATGCCCCAACCCATAGCCGCCGCGAAACCGGCTATTGAGGCGATATTAATAATACTGCCCGAACCCTGCGCACGCATAAACGGCAACACATGCTGTACCACGTTAATGGTAGCGAAAACGTTAATATCAAAGCAGTCTTTTATTTCTTTGTCTGATAATTCCTCTGCCGCGCCGCCAATACCGTAGCCCGCGTTATTCACCACCACATCAATACTGCCAAAATGCTTATGCGCTTTTTGTACCGACTCCCAAATAGAGTCATTATCAGTCAGATCAACTTCCAATGCTAAAAAATCCTCATGCTCGCCAACCACATCCTGTAATTGCGCCGCCGACCGCGAAGTAGCCGCAACCCTATATCCCTCAGCCAATAACTTTTTCACCAGCGACAATCCCAACCCTTTTGATGCGCCGGTAACATACCATACTTTATTTGCGTTCATCATCTTACTTTTCATGATACAAATATCAGCCCATGTTATGAATAATTGCTTACGCATATCAAACCAATACTTGTACAATTCAAACAATTGATGATTTTAAAAGGAAGATTTGGGCGTTCCCTCCGGGCCGGGCTGTACGCTCATACTACACGAGGCATTAAGCGCGAAGGCCGGTATCCGCTTCCATCCCTAACGCAACTCAACTTCGCCAACGCGGGCAAAGGCTATCATGCTAAGGTACTCGAAGTATGAGGGCTGGCCCTAACGCTTATGCTTCGAGTGCCTCAGCATGACAACACGCCATAGCCTTAGTTTTAAAATCAATTAGATGGCGGGCAAATTTGCATCATCGTTACCACACTACTCGCTTCGTACGATTGTATTTCACCCGTTGGGCATGCAACCGCGTATGACCGGTATGTTAAATTGCGGGCTTTATCGCGGTTCGTCCAGCCTGTATTAATATTTTGCTGTATCCATGATAAGTATTGTTTTTGCCCTCCGTCGTTTATCAGCATCATTATATACTGGCCAAAAATAGCTTTCAACACACCCTGTTCATTAAAATCTCCCTCAGCAGGTAGTATCCCATTAACACACATGCTATTTTGAGTATAATTGGCAGCCAGCTTAGCATCAGCAAGGTAAGAGGTATCATTAGTTACTTTATAAAGCATAACCCCGGCTCCGATGGCTGTCCCCTGATTATAGGTGTAATCCTGGTATCCCGGCGCGCCATCACCTATCTTATGGTCGGCCACCTCACCGTTAGTTGCATTAAACAAGTTTGCCCTTGCCCACGCATATACCGATTTTGCTTTTACCAGATAGCTTGTATCCTTAGTGATTTGGTACAAGCGCACAGCCGCTATAACTGTTGGATAATTAATACATGCATTTTTGCCGCTATGCACAAAATCCCAAAACATCCCCCCTTCAACCGGGTCGTATGAGCCAGCCCATACACGGTTAAACCCTGCTATTGAATTTTGCAGATAAGCTGCATTCCCTGTAAGCTGGTTGGCCCTGGCTAAAGCAGTAACCCACCACATCATATCATCATAAATAAACCACGTGGTGGTATTATTCCAATTATAGTTATCATATTGATTTGCGCCGCCCGCGTATATATCAGTTATCATTTTAAGTTGGGCAGTATCATTGGTGCGCTGGTAAACATCCATAGCCAAATCCCAGTAAATGGCCTGTGTCCATATTGCACCCAGTGCATTTTTGTCGGTAGTGCTATAATAAAGCTTTGCCGTAGGACTATAAAAATATTGGTTAAAAGCAGTGTAGGCGGTATTGGCATCGCTTAACGTAAAATTCACAATTTTAGTAGTTGGTACTGGTTTTAATGTTTGCGGTGGCGGCATGTGGTAAGGCTTAGCACAGCCCATGCAAGCAAGCCATAAGCTGAATGGTAAAATGCAAATCAATTTTTTCATAATAAAGGTTTGTTTCATAATTATAGGTTAGTGAATTGGTTTATTATTATTTGCTTTATATAAAGCTGGTTTAGCGCGTATCTGGGGTTTCGCTTAGCAAGGATAGGTTTCGGGTATTAACAAAACGGTTAAAAAAGTGGTTAATACCGAGATTAATTCATTAACCACCTTTTTCCTTAAACGCAATCAATTTCGATTAATGAAAATAGCTTGCGACAGAAATAATTTGCACAATTAAATTATTATCCATTACTTTGAATAACAAAGTACTTTTAAATGAAAGAAGAAGAACTTCACAACGAGCTGGCATCCATTCGCAACATCATGGAACGCTCCTCAAAATTTATATCGCTGAGCGGTTTATCAGGGATATTAGCTGGCGTGTATGCGCTGATTGGGGCTACGGTAGCTTGGTTTGTTATCAAAGATCATCCTACAGCGTTTGTACATACTCCGCCAGGAACATTTGATTTTGAGATTTTTTTTAATCTGATATCGGTCGTTGAGTATCTTATAATGATAGCAATAGCTGTGCTGTTAGCTTCAATAATTACCGGGGTGATCCTATCCATTCGCAAAGCAAAACAAAAAGGCGAATCCGTTTGGAATAAAACAAGCCGTTTACTTTTATTAAATGTAGCCGTTCCATTATTAACAGGATTTGCTGTAATAATAATGTTATTCTTTAAAAGTGATTTAACCTATACAGTTTCCACCATGTTGGTCTTTTACGGCCTCGCCCTTTTCAATGCAAGTAATTTCACATACACTGATGTTAAGTACTTAGGTATAATTGATATTTTATTAGGTTTGGCAACGGCCTTTTTTCCCGAGTACAGCCTTTGGGCATGGGCCATCGGTTTCGGCGTACTGCATATAATTTATGGTAGCATCATGTACTTAAAATACGATAGGTGAAGATCCCCTTTGAAAAATTAGACAAGGCATTTGAGAACCGCGTAAGGTTACAAATTATGAGCGTACTGGTAGTAAACGACCGCTACGATTTTAATTCATTAAAAGAACTGCTGGCTGTTACCGACGGCAACCTGGCATCGCATTTAAAAGGACTCGAAAAAGAAGAATACATACTCGTGAACAAGTCATTCCTGGGCCGTAAACCCAATACCAATTACGTAGCAACTGCCAAAGGTAAGCAAGCATTTAAACAACATTTAGATGCCCTGGAACAATTTATAAAATCAACAAAATCATAAACTATATTTTTTTACCTATTTACTTTGAATTACAAAGTACTTTTAAAAAACAAACACAATGGATGAATTAGAAAAACCCGCAGGAATAATGACCTGGTTCAAGGAATCAGTTACCGTTAAATTAGCTTTTATTGGATTATTAATCGTCGTATTGCTTATCCCCTCTTCAATGGTGGATAACCTGATCAACGAGCGGTCTGATAGGCAACAGGAAGTAATTAAAGATATTTCCTATAACTTCTCCGGCAACCAGCAAATCAAAGGCCCGGTTTTGGTTATACCCTACAAGGCACAAGTAAAAGATTTTGATCAGGCCGGAAAAGAAGAAACTAAAGAAGTAGTTGAAAACCTGTATATCCTCCCCGATGACCTCAATATTAAAACCCGGCTCAATACCGAGATTATGCACCGTGGTATTTATGAGGCCGTAGTGTATAAAACAACCGTAAAAGTAAGCGGCAACTTCGCCAAAGCCGATCTCAATTCGCTTGGCTTAACCGCCGATCAGCTGATGTTAGATAAAGCTAAGATCACCTTTAGCATCTCCGACTTAAAAGGATTAAAAACCAACCCTATTGTAAAAGCCGGCACACAAATGCTAACAGCATCGCCTACTTTCAATAACCAGGCCTTATTTACCGATGGTCTGCAAGTTGCCGTAAACCTAACCGGCATTAGCGACCAAACCCTGCCGTTCGATTACTCGCTCGACTTAACAGGCAGCGACGAACTTAGCTTTTTACAATTAGGCAAAACAACCGATGTGGAGGTAAATGGCAACTGGAACAGCCCTAGTTTTGATGGCCGCGCGTTACCCGACACACGCAAAATAAACGATACTGGTTTTAACGCCCACTGGCGGATGCTATACTACAACCGGCCCTTCCCGCAACAATGGGCTGGCGATGATACGCTGTTAAACAACCACGCCAAACAAACCCAGGCTACCTTTGGCGTAAAGCTGCGTTTGCCGGTTGATGAATATCAGAAAACAACCCGCACCAGCAAATACGCTATCCTCATCATCCTGCTTACCTTTATTTCATTGTTCCTAACCGAACTCATCCGCAAACAGCGCATCCACTCCTTCAACTATATACTGATAGGCGCCGCCATGATCATTTATTATATCCTGCTCCTTTCATTCTCCGAACAGATTGGCTTTACCGGCGCATACCTTGTGGCATCTGTTGCAACGGTAGGGCTTATTACTGTATTCATCTCATCACTGCTGAAAAACAAAATCGCCGCGGCTGTATTCGCTTGCATTTTGTCAGTGTTTTATGTATTCATCTATGTTATTATCCAGCTAGAGGATTTCGCATTGATGATAGGCAGTATCGCGTTGTTCATCATCATAGCTGTACTCATGTATTTCAGCCGAAAAATAAATTGGGATAAACATTAATGGATAGTCCCTCTATAATTAATTATAGAGGGACTATCTCCAATCACAGTTTTCTAAACAGAATCTTACACGCCTATAATCTTATATTATGAAACAGATATTAAAATGGGTGATATTACCCTTAGGAGTAGTTTCAGCAGCGTTTTTATTATACATGCATTTTGAGATTACTACCTATACGGATCGTACAATTACAAATTATGCACATGTTACTGATTATAGAATTATATCAGAAGTTCATGATGATTCCCAGTGGTATGTAAAAATATGGATTGATGGAAGAGACGGCGAAAGACTGTTAAAAATATGCCCATTCAGATATGGCGAAAACGCATTCGATTTGAAAAGTTATTTCATCAATGATTACATAAAACGAAAACCAAATTGCTGGTATTACCTCAAAAAAGGTCAAGGGCCTTACGGCTACATTTTATATTGTCTAAATAATAACAAAAGCGACTTAGAGATATATGAATTGTTTGGAGATTAATTAACCGAATCTAGCCTCTATCACACCCCGCTGTACGAAGTCTCTGACTTCGTACCATTAAGCCTGTAGTTTGCAACTACAGTCACCCGGGCAACCAGGACTAATCAACAAACATTATTCTCGGGATTATGGATCAAACAATACACCATATTCTTTAATAAATTGGTATAAATATTAACCCCTTCTTTAATTTCATCCACAAAAATATACTCATTCGCCATATGCGAGCGCGCCGAATCACCGGGCCCCATCTTTAATGATGGCACATCCAGCCAACCCTGGTCAGAGCTAGTTGGCGACAGGTAAGTTTTACGCCCAAGGGCAATCCCAGCCCTCACCAAAGGGTGAATCTGATCAATGCAGGAAGGTTTCACAATCCCCGGCCGCGCGAATACATCACTGATGGTATGATTTTTTATAATGGCTAAAACCTCACCCACATTATAACAATCATTCAACCGCACATCCACTGTAAAATGGCATTCAGAGGGAACGATGTTGTGTTGGATGCCAGCCTTTATTTCGGTAACCGTCATTTTTATATCTCCCATAAACCCAGAACGCTTCGGAAAATGAAACGAACTGAACCATTGAATGTCTGCCATTGCTTTATACAAAGCATTATCACCTTCGTTTCTGGCCGCGTGGCCTGCTGTGCCGTGGGCTGTACAATCCAATACCATGCAACCCATTTCGGCAGTTGCCAGTTGCATTTGTGTTGGCTCACCCACTATGGCAAAATCTATATGACCAAGCAGCGGCAATACTGCTTTTAATCCATTTTCGCCGGTATTTTCCTCTTCAGCGGTAGCGGCAAAACATAAATTGTAGCACAAATTAGGGCTATTATAAAAATAACGGAACACCGCCAGTAACGAAACCAGGCATCCCCCGGCATCGTTACTACCTAAACCATATAGCTTTCCGTCGCGCTCTTCGGGCAAATATGGGTCGCGGGTATAACCTTCATTGGGCTTTACCGTATCGTGGTGCGAGTTTAACAGGATGGTAGGTTTTTGTGGATCGTAATATTTATTGAAAGCCCAGATATTGTTACGCAATCGATGGGTGCTCATATCCCTGTTTTCTATAAAAGCTTGTATCCAATCTGCTGTGTTATCTTCCTCGCCGCTAAACGAAGGTGTAGCGATCAATTGTTTTAAAAGCATTAACGCGTCATCAGCAAGGTGCGACAATTGCTGATCTCCCACTAAAATTTCATCAATTAACTGAAGTGACATATCGATATTTTTTAAATTTTAAAATCTTTTAGTTGTGGTTCACTGGTTTAAACAGCATGGCTGTACACAGGCAATTATGCCTGTTTTTACTTTCGAGGATATTGTGATTAACACAGCTTTTGCATCCTTCCCAAAAAGATTCATCATGCGTTATTTCGGAATAGGTTACCGGTTCAAAGCCCAGGCGGGTATTTAACTTCATGATGGCCATACCCGAGGTAATGGAGAATATATCGGCCTCTGGATATTTCTCGCGCGATAGTTTAAAAACTTGCTCTTTTAACGATGCTGCTACCCCTTTTTCGCGGTAAGCCGGGGAAACTATTAATCCACTGTTTGAAACAAACTTGCCGCCATCCCATACTTCTAAATAAGAAAAACCAACCCAATTGCCGCAATCAGATACCGCCATTACAGCTTTACCGGCATTTATTTTCTCGATGATTGATGCTAATGATCTTTTGGATATGCCAGATCCCCTGGCTATTGCGGAACGTTCCGTTTCTTCTGAAATTTGCTGTACATAAACATTGTCTGAAGGTTGTGCTAACCTTACAATTATTCGTTCATCTTCCATTTTATTTTGTTGTTTTATCAGGCGCCCGAATGGTTATTTCTGGCACAGCAAGGGAGTGAACCAAAAGAGTGCCTATAATGAATAATATCCCGTAAAATGAGTTTAAAGAGGTTTAAAGGCACTTTTTATTTTTTCAGGTAGATTAGATATTATTTAGGTATATCAAATTGACACGACTTTTTTCTCAATATGAAAGGATGGAACAATAGGTATGCACGTTTATCACGGGGGCATAGTTAGCGTGTTGCCATCTTACGCGATTATGCTTTTCCAATGTGCGCAAAGGCTGTCAAAGAGCGTAGTCGAAGTATGTGTGCAGGCCTTACCGTATACTCATTTACTCGTGCGGTTGTCATGCTGAGGCACTCGAAGCATAAGCGGTGGCTTAACATTTATTTTTTCATTACCTTTAATATAATATTAAATGAACCAATAAATAGCATCCGTTTTGGCCTTTGCCCTTATGCTACGAGTGCCTCAGCATGACAACGCTTCTTTCTTCTTTTTAAAAAACTCAAATAACTATGTTTGGGCCCCACTGGTTTAAGAGTTACTCTTAAATCCATGGATAGCGGAAGTCTGTGACTTCCCACCCATATTTGCACATCTACGCATCAAAATATTACCTTTGCAGCTTTATGAGCAGAGGTAACAGAAACAAACCCGATAAGATTTTTGAAGACGTTGAAATAATCGACATTGCCGAAGAGGGCAAAGGCGTTGGCAAAACCGACGAATTTGTGCTTTTTGTAGAGAAAGCCATCCCCGGCGATATTGCCGATGTATTGGTTTATCGCAGCAAAAAGAATTTTGGCGAGGGCCGTATCCTCAACCTCAAAAAAGCATCTGAATACCGGGTTCAAGCTTTCTGTGAGCATTTTGGCACCTGCGGTGGCTGTAAGTGGCAGCACATGAGCTATGACGCGCAGTTAAAGTTCAAACAAAAATCTGTCGAAGATGCGTTAACCCGCTTGGCTAAAATTGATATAACCGGGATGATGCCTATTGTGGCTTCGCCGGAGGACAAATACTACCGCAACAAGCTTGAGTTTACCTTCAGCAATAAACGATGGCTGATGGACGGCGAGGCCAAACCTGAGGATAATGTGAATATGGATGCCTTAGGTTTCCACATTCCCGGTAGGTTTGATAAAATTTTGGATGTACACCATTGTTATTTACAGGCCGATCCCTCAAACGCTATCCGCAACAGTATTGATGAATTCGCTAAACGCGAGGGTTATTCTTATTACGATTTGAAAGGCCATGCAGGTGCTTTGCGTAACCTCATTATCCGCACCTCATCAACTGGTGAGCTGATGGTGATTGTGGTTTTCGCCTACGCGACCGATGAAGAGATCAGCAAGCTGATGAGTTTTGTTGGCGATACTTTTCCGCAGATCACATCGCTACTGTATATCCTCAACCAAAAAAAGAACGATACCATATTCGACCAGGAGGTTATCGCCTTCCGCGGACCAGAATATATTCACGAAGAAATGAACGGCATCCGGTTTCGCATAGGCGCGAAGTCGTTCTACCAAACCAACTCGGCACAGGCACAACGTTTATACGAGATAACCCGCGATTTTGCAGGCTTCACCGGTAACGAACTGGTTTATGATTTGTACACAGGTGCCGGTACAATAGCCAACTTTATAGCCGGTCAGGTAAAAGAAGTGGTTGGGGTTGAATATGTGCCGACCGCCATCGAGGATGCCAAAATAAACTCCGCCATCAACAACATCACCAATACCAAATTTTATGCGGGTGATATGAAGGATGTTTTGGTTGCCGATTTTATAGCCGAACACGGCAAACCCGATGTGATCATCACCGACCCACCACGTGCAGGCATGCACGCAGATGTAGTTGCCCGCTTAATGGAAATTGAAGCGCCAAAAATTGTATACGTAAGCTGCAACGCCGCCACACAAGCCCGCGATTTGCTGGTACTAAAAGAAAAATACGACACCGTTAAAATTCAACCGGTTGATATGTTCCCGCATACCCAGCACGTAGAGAATGTGGTGTTGCTTGTATTAAAGAATAGTTTATAGATGATTTAGGATTGAATTAATCACTCATTCAAAAATCACTCATTCACTCAATAACAATATGGAACCTGAAGAACTGCTAAACGATAATAACGGAAAAGATAAGGAAAGCCCGCTTTTAAGTCTGGAGATAGATTTGAAGCTATTTAACGAATCGATTCGCGAGGTAGCTATTGAAATTATGGTAGAAGGATTATCCAGATACCCCATCTTCGTGGCCCATCAGCATGAAGTAGCTTTAGGTGAAATGATATTAGACAAGGACGACATCAACAGCGACTGGAGCATCAATGCATCAACCCTGGAAGAATTCATGGAGCGCGGCATCATCAAAAAGGAGCTTAAACAACGCTTTATTGATACCTACAAAAAGCCCGAAGACTTTATGTGCGTATTTGTAATAGTACCTGAAGGCGCCAACTTTGTATTTTTCCCTTATGTTAAAGATTAAAGGGAGAGGCAAATTCCCTTCTCGAGAGGGGGCGCGAAGGAAAGTGCGGCTGCAGGGGTGTGTTTCTACATCATTCAATTTAAACCAATCTTTACTCTTTAAAACTTAATTTCTACCTTAGCCGTTGAATATTAAAATCACTTCTAACATTCAACTAAGTATCATGTCAGATAAAAAACTTCTTATTCTTAACCAGCATCAAATGCAGCAAAAGATCGACAGGATTGCCTACCAAATATTGGAGGATAATTTTGACGAGGAAGAAATACTGATAGCAGGCATTTTACCCCGCGGCAATCACATTGCCGAACGCCTAAAAAAAATACTGGATGAGATAGCGCCCTTTAAAAGCAAGTTACTTACTATCGAACTGGATAAACAAAGCAGCAGCCTTAAATCAAACATCAATTTTAAGGTAGATGACTGTAAAGATAAAGCGGTTATTTTGGTTGATGACGTACTAAACTCAGGCAAAACACTGGCTTATGGCTTCGGGGTATTTATTGATGTGCGTTTAAAAAAGCTGCGTACCGCTGTTTTGATTGATCGCAACCATAAAAACTTCCCAATAACTACCGACTATGCCGGTATGGCATTATCTACTGTTTTAAAAGAGCGTGTTGATGTTTTTTTAACCGAAAACGGCGATGAAGACGCGGTATATTTAACCTAGTAATTTCAATTCCCATATTCCCAATTTGTGTAAAAAGTTCCCAAATAATTGGCGGGAATTCTACAGGCAAAAATAGCCTGTTGCTTAATAAACAATGCGCTTAGTTCAAATTAACATTTCAGGTAATTGGCATTGCTTTTGAATTAATATCAACAGCCCTTACCAAAAGGGTTGTTTTCATAGGTAGATGTAGGCCGAAAAACTGCGAGAGTCTTTTCGGCCTTTTTTGTGCCCGAAATTTCCATCCCCAATTAAATTAAATCCGACTCTCCGTCCCTCACACCTTCGCTCTCCGCATCCCACTCCTCGCTCCTTCCCACTAATTAGCCGAAGTTTTACTCAATGCCTGTTTACCAAACTTTAGCAAATCCTTAGCGCCCATATAGCCCATGGTGCCAAAAACCGGTTTACCGTTCGAGTCGAAAACGATTAAAGTCGGGTAAGCGGTTATCCCCCACTGACTGGCCAGATCGGGGCCCTCTCCACGCTCCATATCCATTGATAGGTTTATAAAGTTTTGATTATAAAACTCCGCTACTTTTTTATCCTTAAAGGTGGTGTTCTTTAACAAATTACAAGGGCCACACCAGGTAGCATAAGCATCAACAAAAATGTATTTATTTTGTAGCTGGGCCTGGTGCAAAGCTTCAATCCACGAGTTTTCAATAAAAGCAATACCATTAGCGTTTTTAGCATTATTATTTTTAACACTTTGTCCGCAACTGAATACCGGCATTAATGCCACTAAAAGCGCAAATGCACTCCATCTATAAAACCGAATTAATTTCATATAAAACAATAAACCCAAACCTATAAATAATATTACAGGTTTGGGATATTCAATTTTATTCAGCGCCTATGCCGGCACTATTATCAGGTTTCGCTTAATGCTGCTCCTGTTGTTGTGGCTGCGGCTCGGGTTTAGGCTGCGGGCGTTGCTGTTTTTGCTGCTGCTGGTGTTGCGCTTGCTGCTGCCTTTGTTGCGCCTGTTGCTGAGCCCTTTGCTGTTGCTGCTGTTGTGCTTGTTGTTGCTGGCGTTGAGCTTGCTGCTGTTGCTGTTGGGCTCTTTGTTGCTGTTGAGCCTGCTGCTGCCTTTGCTGCGCCTGCTGTTGTTGCTGCTGCGCCCTTTGCTGTTGCTGCTGAGCTTGTTGCTGTTGTTGGCGAGCCTGCTGCTGTTGTTGCTGAGCTTGTTGCTGCCTTTGCTGCGCCTGCTGTTGTACTTGGCGAGCCTGCTGCTGTTGTTGCTGAGCTTGTTGCTGCCTTTGCTGTGCCTGCTGTTGTACTTGGCGAGCCTGCTGCTGTTGCTGCTGGGCCTGTTGCTGCCTTTGCTGTGCCTGCTGTTGTACCTGACGAGCCTGCTGCTGTTGCTGCTGAGCTTGTTGTTGTTTCTGTTGCCCCTGCTGTTGTACCTGACGAGCCTGCTGTTGTTGCTGTTGGGCTTGTTGTTGCTTTTGTTGCGCCTGCTGCTGTACCTGACGAGCTTGTTGCTGTTTCTGTTGCCCCTGTTGCTGAACTTGACGAGCCTGCTGTTGCTGCTGTTGTGCCTGTTGCTGTACCTGGCGGGCTTGCTGCTGATGCTGGGCCTGCGGAATTGGTTTTACAACAGCTGGTTGCTGCGCTCTGTTAGGTGCATTGCTTGCCGGGCGATTATTTGCCGCGGGTTGTTGTTGCATTTGCTGTCCATGTCCCTCGTTTCTTCCCGGTGCGCTGGTATTTGATGGCAGGGATGGTCTGGCGCCGCCTGCTTGTGCGGGCCGGCCATTTTCAGGAGCAACTTTACTTTGTATTGGCTTAGGGTGCACATTTACAAATTGTGTATTAGGTTTGCTGCTGTGTACAACCGCCGCTAATTTTTGTGCATTGGCACGGTTATTTGCCACACCACCCGCTCTGCCTATGCCTGCATTGGGGTTTGCCTGCCTGTAAGCCTGGGCATTTACCACCCTTGCCGGGCGTGCATTAGGGGTTGCATTTACTGCAGGCCTATAAATGTTTATAGCATTATGCCCTACACTAGGTGCACCTGGCCTGCCGGCATTGTTAATTTTATAAACGGTAACCGGGCGGCGCGTAATCCGCTGAATATCTGCCGGGCGCGGGCCTGTTGCATAAGTTTGGTTATTATACACGTAGGTATTATTAATTATGGTGGTGTTACGTATAATATTTACCACCTGTGTATGCGGTGCATAATAATTGTATATCCGCGGGCTGTTCATGTAACGCTCAGGCGCGCACACCCAGTAATTATTAGGCGCATTATAACCACCCCCTATTGATATACTGATGGATATACCTGCATCTAACGGAGCCCAGCTATAATAGCCGCCACCATGGCGCCAGCTAACCCAGGCCGGTGCCCAATGGTGGCCCGGTATCCATTCCCATCCATAATAATCATCATAATGCCACCTGCCGTAATGAAACGTAGCCCAACCCCATGGGTAATCTGATACCCAGGTATTACCATATTCTGTTTGCGCCCAGTAGCCATTGGTAGCATACGGCCTAAAATCCTCGTCTACATTTGGTATCCAAACATCTCCATAATAATCATCCTGCACCCAGGTGCCATAAGGTGCTAATTGATCATAAAATTCCTGATCTGATATGTATCCGTCTTGTGCCTTACCCTTATTTGGCACAAACAGCATAAACGCCAGCGCGAACATGCTTATCATAAGGGCTCTTTTTAAAGTTCTCATATGGTTATAATATTTGTAACAATCTTGTTTCAATGGTTAACAAGTAGTAAACGTTTAAATTAATAAATGTTTTAAATGTTATTAAAAATTCTTCCTGCGTACTTTAATATGCCTTATTATTGTACTATAATTTACCTCATTAAATAAATCATTCTATTATCAGGCTATAGCTATGAATAAAGTAAACATACCCAGGCTCGATCTGAATACCTATATACACGGTACCGAGCAGGAGCGCAAACAATTTTCTGACGAGATTGGAAGAGCATTTAACGAAACAGGCTTTGTAACCATTACAAACCACGGCTTAAGCAAAGCTTTAATAGATAAGCTTTATGTAGAAGTAAAATCGTTATTCGCTTTAACCGAAGATACCAAAGTAAAATATGAGATACCTGAGCTTGCAGGCCAGCGTGGCTATACCGGCAAAAGCAAGGAAACCGCCAAAGGTTTTAAAACCCCGGATCTGAAAGAGTTTTGGCAGATAGGCCAAACCGTAGGCAATAACTCGCCATTAAAAGAAGATTATCCGGATAATCTTTTTGTAACCGAATTACCCGATTTCAATATAACTACACAAGAGGTTTATAAAAAACTGGAACAAGCCGGTATACATTTACTGCGCGCCATAGCTACTTACCTTACGCTGCCTGCAGATTATTTTGATGATAAGGTTAAAGAAGGCAATTCCATACTACGTACCCTTCACTACTTTCCGATAACTAATCCGGATGCATTGCCTGATGACGCCGTACGTGCCGGTGCCCATGAGGATATTAACCTGATCACTTTATTAATTGGCGCAAGTGCTGATGGCCTGGAGCTGCTAACCCGCGATAACGAATGGTTCCCGGTTACAGCTTTTGGCGAGGATTTGGTAGTAAATGTTGGCGATATGCTACAGCGTTTAACTAACAATAAATTAAAATCAACCACGCACCGTGTGGTTAACCCACCGAAAGATCAGATGAAAAACTCACGTTACTCAGTACCGTTCTTTCTGCATCCAAAATCGGGAATGAGTTTAGCTTGCTTACCATCATGCGTTGATGATGCGCATCCTAAAAAATATACTGATATCACGGCCGGTGAATATTTAGATGAACGTTTACGCGAAATCGGCCTAAAAAAATAGCCTCCAAAATTACAATCCCAATAAATGCCAACTGCTGATTATTCGTCAGGTTGGCATTTATTGGTTGATAGCCAAGCATTTCCGGCCACCCTACACTACCCAATCCAACACACTAACCCTTCGCGCAATTGTAATGAAACAGTTACAAACCAATTTGTAATCAACACGTTACATACACTTTAGCTTATATAATTTAGTTTTGAATCAATATGTTTTTTCACAAACTTATTAGAATGAGATTAAACTTTTCTCATTTATTTTAGTCAGAGGAATGTCATGCTCCCCTAGGCCTGATAAATTTTAATGTTTCATTTTAAAACGGATTATGCAAAATAAAACTTTAATTATCGCAGGAATGCACCGTTCAGGCACATCGTTAATTACACACTGGTTAAGCGAGTGTGGATTACAATTGGGCGAGAATTTTTTACCGGCCGGAGTTGGAAATGTAGACGGGCATTACGAAGATATTGAGTTTTTAAAACTACACGAGGAAATATTAAACGACAATCATCTGCCCCCAACCGGGCTTACTGACGAGCATAATATTGATGTATCGTTATACCATCGCGAAAAGTTAAAAAGTGTCATCAAAGTTAAAAATGCGCTTTACCCGCAATGGGGATGGAAAGACCCGCGTACCTGTTTGTTTTTAGATACTTATAAAGAACTATTGCCGGATGCCCGCTACCTGATTGTGGTAAGGGATTACCAATCGGTGGTAAGCTCATTATTGCAACGGGATTTTGTATTTATTGAAAAGAAATACCTGGCGCGCGGTTATTTCGACCGGTTAGTATGGAATGTTTTCCGCAGAAAACGCAGACTGAAGAAGTTATATAATCAAAAGGCCGAAGATTATTTAAAAATTTGGATTGCCTACAACGAAGAGATCCTGAAAAACATTAAAACGCTGCCTGAATCTGCTTACGTAATGATCAATTATTCATTGCTAAATACCAAAGACGATCATATTTGCTCATTCTTGAAAAACCACTGGCATCTGTCGTTGAAATACTCGCAGTTTAAAGACATTTACAAAGACAAATTAATCAGCAAGCCTATAAATACCGATGCTTTTATACTTAATAAATCATTATTAAGCAAAGCCAATCAACTGCAAACAAACTTGAATACCTATATGGCCTTCTCCTGATTACAGGAGGGCAATTAATTCTTTCAAGTTGTTTATCTGCGCGGGCACATCATCAGGCTTGGGCAAGTGCGCTGGGTTAAAATAAATGGCATCCATACCAAAACTTAACGCTCCGCGGATATCGGCCTCAATACTATCGCCAATCATGATGCTTTCATCCTTTACAGCTCCGGCTAAGTTGAGAGCGTGTTCAAATATGGCTTTGTCTGGCTTATTAACCCCAACTGCCTCTGATATAATAATCTGGTCGAAATAATGGCTGATATTACTTCCGGCAATCTTTATTTCTGTCGATTCCTTAAAACCGTTCGAGATCAGGTGCATGGTATACTTTCCTTTCAGATAAGTTAATACCTCATGCGCATCCGGGAATAAATTGGTTTTGGTTGGGCATAGCTTTACATACTCATCCTCAAAGCCAACCGGTATCAACTCCGGGTGAACACCCAACTCCAAAAATGTAGTCCTGAACCTCGCTTCGCGCAAATAATCCTTCGTGATCTTCCCTACATGATACTGTGCCCACAGGCTGTGATTATTGCGGGTATAAGTTTCAATAAAAGCATCAGCCGATGATAGCCCTATCTTATCCAGCCCATGTATCACATAAAGTTCCTGCAAAGTTTCCTCAGCATTTTTATCAAAATCCCAAATGGTGTGGTCGAGGTCGAAGAAAATATGGCGGTATTGTTTTGTATTCATCTTGCTGCAAAATTAACATAAAATTTCTTACCCTCTTTTCGCCGCAGGCGAAGAGAGGGTCGACCAGCGCAGCGTAGTCGGGGTGAGTCAATCGGAGCGCGCAAAATTTCCACACCCTCCTTGTCATTCTTCACTCCGCTCAGAATGACAAATTGTTTGAAACGAAATCATCCTACTGACATACAGCTGTCACACCCTCTCATTTACTTTGCAAAAATCAAACGGAATATTACAAATCTGAAAGCGTTATCATAATGTAAACTAATCACCGGACACTGATTAACTAATCACTATTTCGTATCTTTATAAACCTATGGATTTCAATTTAACGTCAGTATACAAACCCACCGGCGACCAGCCCGAAGCGATCCGACAGTTGGTTGAGGGTGTGAATAATAATGAGACCTTTCAAACGCTATTGGGCGTAACAGGCTCTGGAAAAACGTTTTCCATTGCCAACGTTATACAGCAAACACAACGTCCTACGTTGATATTAAGCCATAATAAAACGCTTGCCGCACAGCTTTACGGCGAATTCAAGCAGTTTTTTCCCGAGAACGCGGTTAACTACTTTGTTTCCTATTACGATTACTACCAGCCCGAGGCATTTATCCCCTCGTCAAATACCTACATTGAAAAGGACTTACAGATAAACGAAGAAATCGAAAAACTCCGTTTACGCACCACTTCGGCATTGATGTCGGGCAGGCGCGACGTGATTGTGGTATCATCCATTTCCTGCATTTATGGTATGGGTAACCCCGAGGATTTTGCCAACTCGGTATTCAAATTTGCGGTGGGTACACGTATTAGCCGTAATGCTTTCCTGCACCGCATGGTCGAGATCTTGTATTCCCGCACCACCGCCGATTTTAAACGCGGAACATTCCGGGTTAAAGGTGATGTGGTTGATATTTTCCCTGCTTATATGGACCACGCCTACCGTGTTTCCTTTTTTGGGGATGATATTGAGGAGCTCAGCACTTTTGATGTAGGTACCGGCAAAACCATTGAGAAAATGACACACATGGTGGTTTATCCCGCCAACTTATATGTTGCCCCACGCGAACGTTTTACCCAATCCATCTGGGCGATACAGGAAGAGCTGGAAACCCGTAAAAAACAGTTTATTGACGATGGTCGGTTTTTAGAAGCCAAGCGCTTAGAAGAAAGGGTTAATTACGATTTGGAAATGATACGCGAACTGGGTTATTGTTCCGGCATCGAAAACTATTCGCGCTTTTTTGATGGCCGCCAACCAGGTGCAAGGCCTTTCTGCCTGCTGGATTATTTCCCTGATGATTACCTGATGGTGATTGACGAAAGCCACGTAACCATACCACAGGTTAGGGCTATGTATGGCGGCGACAGGTCACGCAAAATATCATTGGTTGATTATGGCTTCCGCTTACCGGCAGCATTGGATAACCGTCCGCTCAACTTCCAGGAGTTTGAAAGTTTAGCGCCCCAAACTATTTATGTAAGCGCCACACCGGGCGATTTCGAACTGGAAAAATCAGGAGGCGTGGTGGTTGAACAGGTGATACGCCCAACAGGCTTACTAGACCCACAGATCGAGGTTCGCCCGGTAATTAACCAGGTGGATGATCTGTTGGAAGAAGTAGATAAAACCGTTAAAATGGGCGACCGTGTACTGGTAACCACGCTCACCAAACGAATGTCCGAAGAATTGGCAAAATACATGGATCGCCTGGGCATTAAATGCCGTTATATTCACTCTGAAGTAAAAACGCTGCAACGGGTAGAGATATTAAGAGGCTTACGCCTCGGTGAATTTGATGTGCTAATAGGCATCAACTTACTGCGTGAGGGTTTGGATTTACCCGAAGTATCATTAGTGGCTATTTTGGATGCGGATAAGGAAGGTTTCCTACGCTCGGAACGCTCACTCATACAAACCATAGGCCGGGCCGCGCGAAATGATCGTGGCCGGGTAATTATGTATGCTGATAAGATCACGGATTCTATGCGGGTAACGATGGAAGAAACCGACCGTCGCCGTGATAAGCAAATTGCTTACAACACAGCGCATAGCATTACGCCAACAACCGTAGGCAAATCCCGCGAGGAAATCATTGAGCAAACATCTGTAATGGACTTTAAAGGTGGCGTACAAAAAGCTTATGTTGAAGATGAGATGATAACCCTGGCAGCTGACCCTATTGTGCAATACATGACTAAAGCCGATCTGAAAAAATCTGTAGAGAACACCAAAAAAGAAATGCTCGCGGCAGCCAAAAACATGGACTTCCTGTTAGCAGCCAAGTTACGTGATGAAATGTTTGCGCTGGAAAAAATGATGGAGGAAAAATTTAGTTAAGAATGTGCAGATGAAAAATTAATATGCAAATGTGCGAGTATGCAGATGTGCGGATGAAAAGAATTAAAATTATCTACATATCCGCACATCAAAAAAATCATCTGCACATCCGCATATTTGCATATTTACACATCCAAAAATCATCTGTAACAAAAACATCAATCCTTTGTCATAAAAACAACGTACATCATAACAAAACAATTTTACCGTTATAATCTTATATTTGTACGCTTAACTAAATACAATGGGAGAACTATTAGATTTTCTGGTAATTATAATCGCAGTATTATACCTGATCAGAGTGGTAGTGCGTATGTTGTTGCCGATGCTTTTTCAAAAAGTTATGAATAAAGCGCAACAACAGCAACAAAACTATCAACAAAATTATACGAACACTAAAAAAACCGAAGGCGTAAAGGTCGACTATATACCACAAACTCCAAAAAGCAAGATCCCTGATTCAGAAGGCGATTTTATTGATTACGAGGAGATAAAATAACATGTTGCCGCCCGAGCTTTATAAACGCAGGCATTACGGTACACCGCAATCTATACTGCTTCTTATTGCAAATTTTACGGTATTCACGGTATCGGTATCACTTTTTGCAAGCGAAAAACATGTAAATAGTTTTTTTTGGGTAGCGATGGGGCTGCTGGCTATTTACAACTTTTTCAATATCCGAAAGGACCGGGAAGAATACAACCGTTTTCGCATAATTGCTTATGTGCTCAGCATCGCAATCATGATAGGGCTATTTTTCATATTTCGAGCTAAAGCATATTAATTATGCCCGGGCATCAACTATGTCATTGCGAAGAACGAAGCAATCTCACGTAGAAAGCCACCTTGCAAAGTTCGCGATTGCTTCGTTCCTCGCAATAACATAGGTTATCAATAACTTATCAAATTGTTACCACCAACCGCTTTCCGCCAGGAATATCTAAGTCCCACAGTTCAGCTATATCTTCCATCTTAACGGTAATAGTGTCTACTTTAAGTTTTCCTTCTGCCGCTAATTGAAACATCTCCGGGAGTATTTCTGACAGTAGCAAACCAACCTGTTTTCTCGACCATGCCCCTAGTCCCGACCCCGTTAGCTGAAGATCGGCGCTTCTCATATTCGCAGCGGATAACTGAATAATATCTCCGGTTATGCTGCCGACAGACACATATCTTATCCTGTTAGTAAATGAACCATCGCCTTTTATACAAGTCAATATCATTTCCGCAGTATGCCCCCACAAATAATCTATAATCACATCTATGGGTGTTTCCGCATGGATTGCTTTAAGCTGCGCGATAAATTGTTCGTCACTTTGCATTACCGAAATAATTTCATCCGCCCCAAGTTCCAACAACTCATTAAGCGACTCCTGATTTCTGCCAGTAACGATCACTCTTTTCGCGCCATAATGCTTGGCAATTTGTACAGCAACCCTGCCGGTAAAACTGGTAGCGCCGTTAACCAGCACCACATCCCCCGGCTGAATATCCGCTTTGAATTTTAAGCCCATCGCTGCGCCAATAACCGCGTTTGGTAATGCCGCGGCGGTAACATCATCCAACGCGTCAGGTATTTTTACTATCCGATCTTTATGGATGGTCGCTTTTTCGGCCAGCATGCCGTTCACCGCCATGCCATATACCCTTGTGCAGTCTTCAAGCAGGCAAACACCATCGCCACCCACTACCCTGCCGCTGCTCGCAGGCGCATCGCTTGAATAGTGTTTACCGCTGGCACGGCTTTTATCCAGGTGCTTAATGGCAACTGCTTTTACAGTCACTACTATTTCATCATTATTTTGAGCTATCGGCTCAGGGAAATCAACATATTGAGGCAATTCTCCTTTTTGGTACATTACTGCTGCTTTCATTTTGCTTTCTTTTTTTTGTTAAGACAAAATTAGATCAGCAGGTAACCCACTAACGATAACATATGTTATCAAGTTCAAAAATGCGATTTACCTTTTGCCAGCTTACTTTTTATACGGCTTAAATGCACCGTGCTAACCCCCAAATACGAGGCAATATAATGCTGAGGCACTCGCTGCACAATGTGCGGCCTATCGGTTAACAATTTTTGATAGCGTTCTTCGGGCGTATCCCGGATGAAGGAAACAAACTCATTAATATAATGAGTTTGCCGCAGGGAAGATAGCTGCATCATCATTTTCAAAAAATCAGGCTCATGACTTAACTCATCCATCAATTGGATAACATATTGCTTCGGCAATAAATAAACAACCGATGGCTCTATCGTTTCGATAGTGAACGCACTCGGCGCATTATTAACAAAGCTTTCAAACGATGTAAGGCCTTCATTTTCAAAAAAGAACTGTACCGTTTTGTCGCTGCCATC
>JABDDX010000007.1 GCA_013287375.1 Bacteroidota bacterium
AATATACGACTTTAATTTTTTTAATATTTTTTCTAAAACAAAAAAAACTAAATCCTTGTGCCCCTGGTTCTAATCAATTGTGGTATCACAAAAAAACTTCTTAGTCAATTCTAAGGAGCTTTTTCTTTTAAAGTATCCCTTCAGAGCATAAGTACGGTTTTTAATTACCCGTATCCCACCAAACTCTTGCTGTCAAAACATCGCCACCCTGTAATCGGGCAACAGCTGCTTTGTAATTCACCGGGTTTGTCAATATTTCAGTAGACAGGTAGATCATTCTTCTGGGGATTGTTCCCATGGTTATATTTCCGGGATAATTTATAGGGATAAGGTTAGGATATCCGGATCTTCTCCAATTAAACCAGTTTTCAATAAAATTAAAATCCGTTCCGGTTGCTACCCAATACTGCATATTGATCATTTGAAGCGAGTTGGTTTCTGAAGACACATCTAAAGGATGTGAATTTAAATAATTAGTGATCGACGCTTGACTTACCTCCGTTTGCGCATTTAACTGATTAAGCGATTGAAAAGCGCCGGTAACTCCGTTAGCGTAATGTTGTTGGGCGGCCCCGTTTATATTCCATCCCCTTGCGCTTGCCTCGGCCAGTAAAAGCTCTGTTTCTGCATAAGTCAGCACAAATATTGGGCCTCCAAGGTTAAGGTAAACGCTTGTTCTGGGGCGTGAATAATTCCCAAGCGGCGCAAAATCTGCACCCGAGCCTGTACCGCCTGGATAATCGGGCGAATTCTTAATGTCTGTTGAGCCGCCAAGCAGATCATAGCCATTTGGCAATCCTTTTTGCAGAGATGAGTCAGGATTGCCTGCAAGATTTTCGTTGCCATTATTTGAAAGGCCGGCCGGAGGAATCTCGCCAATAACACTTAATCGCGGATCATTATTTAGCCGTAAATAATCAATCAATGTTTTACTCCATCTCACTTGTTCATAGTCGGTAAGCGTTCGTAGTGCTATTGAGGTGCCGTTCTGGCTACTTGCATTAGATCCATCAGTTTGTACGATCGCATTGTCGCTTATATCGGCAAATGTGCCACCTGCGGATGCCGTTTGTGCCCATTTCTGAGCTGTGGCCGGATCAACTTTTGTAAGGCGCATTGCTATTCTTAGCATTAATGAGTAACCAAATTTTTTCCATTTACTGATATCACCATTATAGAAAAGGTCCGCGGTAGGTTTGGGCTTATTCACATCAAGTTTGGAAATCGCGTTATTCAAATCAGATAGCATGGCGTTATAAATGTCCTGCTGATGGTCATAAACCGGATATTTTATTCCTTGTTCCGCCATGTCAGCCTGTGAGTAGGGGCAATCGCCATACATATCGGTAACTCTTTGTAAGATCATCACGAACATAATGTTGCCAATATTGATGAGATTGGAATAGCTTGCTGAATCCTTCTGGATACAAAGCTGCTGCATTTGCCTGATGTCTCCTGCTTCGGTATAACCCTGGCTAAAAATAGCACCCTGATAATCGGTGAAATTGCCTTCATTTATATATTTATCGCCATTGTTATAATAAAAATAGGTAGACGCAAGTACCTGCATCATCGTACTTTCATAAACCAATTGGTAATAACCTGTATTAGCATAATTTAACTGAGCAGTTGAAAGCAAATTGTTGGGATCAAAGTTTGTAGAGGTTGACTTTGTGGGGTCTGTATTGATATTGTTTAACTGTGCTTTGGTGCAGCCCGTTAAAAAAACAAGTCCGATAAGTGATATAAAAAGAATTATTCGCATGGCCTTACCTGAATTTAAAGTTTAAATTTAACCCGATCGTTCTTGCTGCCGGTAACGATTCACCTTCTATTCCCGCATAGCCCAAAGTTGGAGCAAATTCTGATTCTGGATCGATATTCTTAGTATATTTCAGAATGGTAAACAAATTTCGGCCAACAAGGCTAACAGATACTGCCTGGAATAAGCTGTGTAAAGATTGTGCCGGAAATTCATATCCCAAAATAAGCTGTCTGAATTTGATAAAACTACCGTTTAAAACAGATAACGCTGAAATATTCGTAGCTAAGTCGGGATAATAGGTGTAAGCCGGTACATTGATCGTATTACGCTGACCATTATCATTTACCCCATTAGCAACAATACCTGTTTCGCGTCCGGGTAAAGTTGCTTTGTTTAATCCATAAACGTAGGAGTAATCTTCTGTAGCCGAAAGTACCTTATTACCGAACTTATAATCGATTAAAAAAGACAGGTTAAACCTTTTATATTGGAATGAATTGGTAAACCCGCCGTACGACGTCGGTAACGTGCCACCCATTGCTTCTAGATTTCCTCGTTCGGGTATGCCATCGCTTCCTATAATTATTTGTCCTGCCGCATTTCTTTTGTAGTCGTAAGCCATTATTTGCGTGATGGATTTGCCTACAACCAGGGCTGTATTTGCATTTAACGGGCGGTAAGTACCGGTCAGCAGATACTGGCTTGAACCATCGATAGATAACAATACATTATGAACCTGGCTAAAGTTAATGCTTGTCTTCCAGTAAAATGAAGCTGTTTTTATGAGTGTCCCGGTTAGCAATAACTCAATGCCTGTATTCTTAGTTTTACCCACATTAACGTAGGCAGATGTAAACCCGGTTGCGACCGACTGTTGGGCATTCGCTATTTCGTTATGGGTGATCCGGTTGAAATAAGTGGCGTCTACGCCCAAACGGTTCTGGAAGAAGTTTAGATTAACGCCAGTCTCAAACTCATTAAGCGTGAACGGTTTTAGGTTGTAATTGGGTAGTTCCGGAGAAAAGCTTCCTAAAGGAATACCATTTACTGTGTTATTGGAGGTGAAATACAATTGCGTAGTATAAGGTTGTGACGGCTCCCCACTTGTTTTGGCATAACTAATCCTAAATTTCCCTGAACTCAGTTGCGGCAAGTGCAAAAGATCTGAAAATAAAAAGCTGCCCGAAACGCCCGGAACAAAAATTCCTCTGCTATTGGCTGGTAATGTTGAAAAAACGTCATACCTGCCGGTAGCAGTTATGTCCAACAGATGCAGAAAATCAACATCTGCCGAATAATAAGCAGACTCCGTTACAATTTCCGATACGTCATAATTTGTAGCGATACTTACCAGATTTGCAGGAGTATATAAATAAGGGGTTATAAATTGAGAACCGGTAATCTCTGTCAGGTTATATTGTCGTTTGCGGAAATTACCGCCGGCCGAAAAATCAAAATCAAGGTTTGATGCCAATTTTTTTTCAGCGACAAAGAGCAAGTCAGTGTTCAGTTCGGCTGTTTGTGATTTACTCAAGCCATTCAGCCCACCCTGTTCGTTCACAGTGAATGCTGTTCCGGTAGGCAGAACATTTAACAATCCATCATTACTAATATCGTATCCGAGCCTGCCCTGCAGGTACATATGGTCAGAGAATTTGTACTTTAAAACACCGGCGGTTATAAAGCGGTTCCGGGTGGAATTATCTACCTGTTTATTTACAGCAAAATATGGATTGGTAATGTATACATCGCTGTTCCACTGTGATTCGTTGCCGTTTGATGGATTGTAACCGGGCTTAAGGCTAGCCTGGTTGGCACTTGTCGCCAATAATTCAATACCATAATTAGGATTCATTGGGCCGTCACTTAAGTACGACCTGTTTTTATCAAGCTCATAAATATAATTGCCATTAAATGTGAATTCCAGCCGGTCTGTAATGTCATAGGAGGTGTTTAGGTTGAAGGTTTTTCTGTTCAGCCCGCTATTGGGAACAATAGACTCATCCTGAAGATCTGAAGCGGATGCCCGGAAGGTAGCTTTGGAACTACCGCCGCTTACTTCAATGGTATTAGTAAGCGATGGGGCTATCCGGTAAAACTGGTCAATGTTATTTTTAACAGCTGAATAGGGGTATAAATTACCATCAAATTGAATTGTTGGTTTTCCATCCAGCTTTTGCCCCCAGCTCAGTAATCCGGATGCTATTGCACTTGCTACATCCGTAGGCCTTTGGTTTTGCGAACCTTGGCCATACACATATTGAAAATCGGTATTATTTACAGCCTGGCTATAGGCAAGATTGAGGTTATATTCAATTAATGTTTTTGAATTCTTTTTTCCGGTTTTTGTCGTAATCAATATTACACCATTTGCCGCCCTTGCCCCGTACAATGCCGACGCAGCAGATCCTTTTAAAACGGTAATACTTTCAATATCATCCGGATTTATATTGCTGAATCCGTCACCGTAATCCGCTCCTCCATATTCATTTGCCGCGCCGCGCTGGGTATTGTCTATTGGTATACCATCCAATACTAGTAGAGGGGAACCGGCACTCATGCTGGCAGCGCCCCTAAGCAGTAACCTTGAGGATGATGCCGGCCCGCCATTAACGCCGCTAACATTTAATCCTGCCACCTGCCCTTCAAGCGACATGGCTACGTTTGACTCTCGAGCCTCGGTCAGGTCTATTCCCTGTATGGTCGAAACGGAGTAGCCTACTTTCCTGTCCGCTTTCTTTATATTTAGGGCAGTCACCACTACCTCATCAAGGTTATTAGCAGCAGGTAGCATAACTATCCTTAAGGCTTCCCCGGTGATGCGCGCCTTTACTTCCTGGGTAATAAATCCAATGCCGGATATTTTAATGGTGCTGTCCTTAATGGCGTTAATAGTAAACTTCCCATTCTCATCTGTTTCTGTTCCATAAGGATTGTTTGTTATCCTGACGGATAGCTTGCTGAGCGGATTACCGTCTTCATCTGTTACAAAACCGGTTATCGGTAACCTTTGGATCGTATCTCTTGGGGCACCGATCGCTATTAAATTATCTGAGACTACATGGAAGGAATAGCCTGTTCCTGTTAAAAGATTATGTAGAAGGGTTAGCGCTTCCTGATTTTTTATATGCAGTGTAATGGGCCATCCGGGCAGTTGATCAGGGCGATATATAAAATGATAGATTGTTTGATTTTTAATATCATTTATTACATCTTCAAATGTTGCATGCCGCAAATTAAGTGTAACTTTTGTTTGGCAGTACCCCTGTTTTGAGCTCCAAAAAATGAGAAACAATAATAATAACCTGATTAATTTCATGAATTAACCTGTAAAACATTTTGCATATCGGCCATAGCCCTGATTGGTCTATACAGGACATTGTTTGAAAAAAGAATAAATAATTGGTTAAAAAATATAAATGTTATTACCCGAAAATTTGTAATTGAATCGGGTAACTATCTGTAACGATAGTAAAATCTGATTTATATCTTCTTTTTCAAACTCACCGGTAAATTTAACTGATTTTAACGCTTCATTCTTAAAAAATATGTTATTTCCATATTTTCTTTCCAGGCTATTGGCAAGTTGCACAAAGGGTTCGTTTTTAAACACGAGCTTATTATTCATCCAGGCTGTTTCGATATTTAACCTGTTCGAATTATCAAAGTAAGTTTCCTTGGTTAAAGAATAAGCTGTATGCTGAATGAGTAGCTTGTCTGTTGGTTTTAGGATGATTTTTATAGCAGGATTATCTTTTAATGTAGCTTGAATGCTTCCTCTAAAAAGTGTTGCTTCAAATTGAGGGTCATTTTTATAGCTCTTAATATCAAATGCAGTCCCCAGCACCTGGATATCTGATTGGTTTGTATGCACTATAAACGGGTGACTATGATCTTTAGCCACATCAAAAAAAGCCTCCCCGCTTAAAGAAACTTCTCTTGTTTTACCAGTGAAGTTTTTCGGATAGGTTAGGGTTGATAAAGCGTTTAACGTAACCAAAGTACCATCAGCTAGCCTGATTTTAGCAATTGAGCCATTCTTTGTTTTCAGCTCGATTAATCGTACAGAAACGGCATTTCCCGGGGTATATATTCTGAAAAAATAAAAAGAGGCAGATAACACAATAAGCGCGATAGCAGCAGCTGCTATACTGCGCAACCATAACCGGCTCTTTTTGGGACGCTGTATTGCAATTACGCGGGCTGTATTTTCGTCTGAGTCCGAAATTCCTGCACGTTGTTTGATTTTCTCAAGAATGCCCACCATGTTATCATAAGGTTCGTCATCCTGCATCCAGTAAGACCTTACTGATTCATATTCTTTTTGAAAAGAGGTATTGCCTGCAATAAGCCGGTTAAACTCAGCAAATTCATCAGGAGCAATCTCTCCGGATAATTTTTTTGCAAGTAATTCGGTAAATCTCTTTTCTTCCATTAGTGTATTTTGTACAATATGATAATCCTTTTTTTATAAAAGATGCCTACAAGTTGGTTAAATAATTTATTGAATAAAAAAGCAGGATCAAAATGCTCACAATTTTACCTTTTATCCCGGAGTTATGCTCGTTTTCCGGCAACGACTTCAATGCCTGTCTCAGTTTATCTATTGCCCTGAAAAGCTGCGTTTGCACTGTTCTTGGCGAAATCTCCAGTATCTGGGCAACCTCTTTATACTTTAAGCCGTTTTCTTTAATTAGCCTGAATACCATACGCGCCTGCATAGGCAGGGTTTCAATGGCTTTATCGAGGCGGTGATGTAACTCTTTTATTTCCAATTTTTTGGATGGGTCAGCCAGATCAACCAACTGAAACTGATGATCATCTAATTCAACCAGGTGTATATTGGAATATTTTTTATGGTATTTTAACGATTGATTTTTAACAGCGATAAACAAATAGCTTTCCGGATATTCAATATGGCTCAGGTTATTCCTGTTACTCCAGCATTTTACAAAAACCTCTGATACAATTTCTTCAGCAGCCTCACGCTGATGAACATAATAGATGCTGAATTTAATCAGTTTGCCGAACAGCGTATAATAAAGCTGCTCAAACGCTTTAACATCATCCGTTAAACAGATTTTTTTCCAGAGTTCCAGTAAATCAGGTTTCAATCTCTTCTAGGGCTTAATAATCAGATGAAAGTAGACGCAATGTACTAATTCTGATTATAATAGAATAATTTAAGTACTAACCGGACGCCTTGTTGACATCTTTATGATAAAATAAATGATGGCATTTTCCATAGCCCTTAGGTGCGCGCAGCCCGTTTTAATGTAACAAATGCAGCGTTAATTAAAAATATAAAAATTCTTGTAGGCAATTCTTTAACAAAAAGGGATATAACCTTAGTAACGGATACTAAGGGTGCGGCAAAACCAATTAATGGCCGCCATTTATACGGCTACGAGCTCTAAAACCAATTTATTATTAACAGTTTAATTAATCTAGACATGAGTATGAAAAAAAGCTTACTTACATGCTTGATTGTTTGTAGTTCCGCGGGAGCATTTGCTGCCGGCAGTGTAATTACATCAGGAAGCGCAATCAATCATCATTTACCGAACCCCGCCAAATTCACCGGGCGTTTGTATGCTCAGGGAACAATTACCGGAATCGTACGCGACAGTACAGGAACAACGCTTGCGGGTGTTTCCGTCATTATCAAAGGCACCACCACAGGCACGCAAACCGATGTGAATGGCAAATTTTCTTTATCAGCCAATCCGGGTGATATACTTGTTTTTAGCTATGTGGGCTATAATACCAGGCAAATTGTTGTTGGAACCGAAACGAATATAGTTGTAACGCTTGGAGCTAATTCAGGCCAGCTTAACGAGGTTGTGGTAACAGCTTTGGGTATAAAAAGGTCTTCAAGATCGCTTACTTATGCTACCCAAACGATTAGCAGCGATGCGATAAATACGGTAAAAACGGATAACCTGATGAACTCATTAAGCGGCAAAGTAGCTGGCGTAACCATTTCACCCAGTGCTTCTGGTGTTGGCGGTTCAACAAAAGTTGAACTCAGGGGTATACGTTCATTCGCAGGTAGTAACCAGCCATTGTATGTGATAGATGGTGTACCGCTGGGTAGTCCATCAAATGGGAGCCAACCTACCAGTATACAAGGGGGCTCTCCTGATGGCGGGGATGGTATATCAAATTTAAATCCCGAGGATATAGAAAGTATTACTGTATTGGAAGGCGCTTCTGCTTCCGCGTTATATGGCAGCCAGGCTTCAAACGGCGTAATTTTGATTACCACTAAAAAAGGCAAGGCAGGAAAAACTCAGATAAATTTTTCGTCAAGTTTTCAGGCTTCAAATGCGGTTTCATTGCCTAAGTTTCAAAACCAATACGGGCAAACTCCAAGTGCCTCCGATAGTTACGGGCCTGCAATTTCTGACCAACCCCATAATAATTTAAAAGAATTTTTCCAAACCGGTACCAACTTCACCAACGCTATTGACCTTTCCGGCGGTTCTGAAACAGCTCAAACTTATTTTTCGTACGCCAATACCACCGCGAGCGGTGTTGAACCAAAAAATGATCTGAAGAGAAATAACTTTAATTTACACGAAACATTAAAATTGTTGAACAATAAATTAACGGTTGACGGCAATATGGCGTATATTGATCAAAATATCGCCAATAGCCCGGAATTGGGAGTAAGTGCTAACCCATTGACAGGCCTATACTTGTTTCCGCGAGGGGCTAATATATTACCCTACAAAACCAATTATCAAAATCTTAATTCGTCAACCGGCGTGGCTACACAGAACTGGCCGAACCTGGGGGGAACTAATCCACCGCAGCAAAACCCGTGGTGGCTTATCAACAATGATCCGAATACTTTGCAGCGTAACCGCATAATAGCCAGCGCCAATGTGAAATATGATTTTACCACGTGGTTTAATTTACAGGTAAGGGGAAATGTTGACCGTACCAATGACGTTTATAACTATGATCAAAGCGCCGGAACCGTATTTAATGGTGTTACTGCTCCTAATGGGGCGTTCGCTTACAATAACGGGGTAACTGAGCAAAAGTATGGCGATATTATTGCCAATTTTAACCCAAAAAGCTGGGGCCAATTCAAACTGGATGGTTTAGTAGGCGCTTCCATAAGTGATTTGAGGACTAATAGTTTAGCTGTTGGCGACGGTGCTAACGGAAATAATGGTCAGCTTTTAACACCCAACTTTTTTTCTCTTTCTAATATATTTAATGCTGCAGGTAATCCTATTGCTCCAAACACCTATTTTTCCCATACGCAAACCCAATCAATTTTTGAAAGCGCCAACCTTTCCTACAAAAATTGGGTGTATTTAGCCTTAACTAACCGTACTGAATGGAATTCGACCCTGGCATTTACGCCTAATGACCATTACGATTATGCTTCGGAAGGTCTTACGTTTATTTTGTCGCAAATGTTTACTATGCCCCAGGCTATTTCCTACGCTAAAGTGCGTGGTAGTTATGCCAATGTTGGTAACGGCGTACCCTTTAATGTAACTTTAGGACAAAATACACAAAATAGCAGCGGTGCCGAAGTACTTAATAACAATGCGCCATTAAAGACCCTGAAGCCTGAAATGACCCATTCTTTTGAATTGGGTACGGATTGGAAATTTATAGATAATCGTATCAGCTTCAGTGCCACCTATTATGATACACATACTTATAACCAATATTTCTCCATACAGCCGTCTCCTTTCACCCTCATTTCAAACGCTTATGTTAATGCGGGCGATATCCAAAACAAGGGTTTTGAAATCACTTTGGGCGCTGATGTGATACGGGATAAAGCATTAACATGGAATACCTCCTTTAATGCTTCCATGAATAAAAATAAAGTAATACAGGTTGATGACAAAGATGGTTTACCTTTAGCTATTTTAACCGGTAGTGGTAATGGCCAGTATGGGTACGAATCGGTAATGGCAGATGGCGGTTCCGTGGGTGATATATACGGATACACTACTTTAAAAAACGCGAATGGCCAGGTAGTGCTGTCGGGTACTAACGCAAGCAACTATGCGCCGCAAAAAGTTGGCACATATAGTTATTTAGGTAATCCTAATCCGAAATTTCAATTGGGATGGAGCAATAGTTTTGATTTCGGTCACTTTAACCTGAATTTTCTTGTTGACGGAAAATTTGGCGGCCAGGTGCTTTCCTATACCCAGGCAGAGATGGACTATTTCGGCGTTTCGCAGGCTTCCCTCGGCAATGGCCCCAACCGCACAGTTACAGTCAATGGGGTTAACTCCTCAGGTCAGTCGGTAACTTCTGTTACCGCGAAAAACTGGTACCAGGCAGCAGGTGGCCTCTCTGGTATAACAGATCAATATATTTATAGCGCTACGGTTGTTCGCCTGCGCGAAGCATCACTTGGCTACACTTGGCCAATTAGCAACAGTGCCATCAAGAGTGTAAAATTTTCATTAATAGGCCGCAACCTGTTCTATTTCTACAAAAAAGCGCCGTTTGATCCTGAGGTAAGTACCTCTACAGGTAACGGCCTTGGAGGTGTGGACGCATTTAACCCGCCTGCAACACGTAACCTGGGTTTTTCGGCTAATGTTAGCTTTTAATAATATTGATTATTTTAATTTATAAGACAATGAAAAGGAACTTTAAATATATACCATATAACCCAAAAGGTAAATACACGTTTATTGGTGTTATGCTCATAGCCTTAGCGCTGACAGGGTGTACCAAGAATTTTGAAAAATACAATACCGATCCTACCAAATTATCTTCTACCCAATCCGTTGCCATAGCTTCTACACTCTTTGGCCCTCTTGAAGTAAATATTTTCGACGACTACCAGCGCGCCCAAAATCTTAGCGCGGATGGTTATGCCGGATACCTGGACGCATGCGCTTTTAATCAAGGTAGCAATTTGGACTATGGTATGCATGAAAGTTGGAATGCACCGGCATTAGGAGACATTTATGGTGATATTTTGCCAAGTATGCGCTCGTTGGGGCTCACCACCAACATTAAAACTTCGCAACCCCCTGTATGGGGAATAGGATTGCTTATACAGGTTACAGCTATGGATAAGGTAACCGATAGGTTTGGTCCGGTTCCTTATTCAAAGGCTGGTTCCTCTTTAACAACAACTCCTTTTGATAGCCAGCAAGCAATTTACCAGCAGTTCTTTAAACAAATAGATACTGCTGTAACAAATCTTCAAGCGGCGATAAGCGCGGGTGTCACATCAGCGCCATATACCGCAAGTACTGACTATGTTTATGGATGGAACTATAAACAATGGCTCAAATATGCCAATTCGCTTCGCCTGCGTTTGGCTATGCGCATAGTAAAGGTTGACGCGGTAACTGCAAAAGCACAAGCATTAACAGCGATCCAGAATTCAGGCGGTTTGTTAGAGACGACTACTGATGATGCCAACATACCATCATCAATAAACGGTTTCACTGGCTTTTATGCGATTGCTACTTACGGTGGGGGGCAAATGGTTATGGACGCGGCCATACAAAGTTATATGCAGGGTTATAATGACCCGAGGTTTACAGTTTATTTTGCCCCTACTACGGCGGCACCAACGGGCTCATCTCCATACGCCGGGCAGTATCACGGAGTACGCACCGGTACTTATGTTAGTGATAATGCGACCTACGCGTACTTTTCAACCGGAAACATACCAACTTCCACAAATCCCAATACATATTTTACGCCTAGTTTCCCGCAGCCAATTCTTACTTCTGCTGAAGTATGGTTCCTGAGGGCCGAGGCTGCTTTACGCGGATGGACAAGTGAAAATGTTCAAACCGATTATGAAACCGGCATAAGAAACTCTATGACCAAGTATGGTGTTACATCCGGTGTCGACGCTTATATAGCGGGTACAACCACAGAAGCCAATTATGTAGATCCTCTTGTTCCTGCCAATAATGCGACCGCGCTATCAACCATTAGCGTAGCCTGGAACCCGAATGGTACCAAGGAGCAAATGCTGGAACAGATTATTACCCAAAAGTGGCTGGCTTTATTTCCGGATGGACAAGAAGCCTGGGCTGACTACAGACGTACAGGCTATCCAAAATTATTTCCAATAATCAACAATGACAGCGGCATCCCGGGAGCTGTAGCACTTCAGATACGCCGCTTACAATATCCGAGCTCGCTCATTCTAAAAGATCCAGCTGCCTTTAGTAACGCGGTAGCTAATTTATTAAATGGCCCTGATAACATTACTACCCGCTTATGGTGGGACGTTAATGCGCCAAACTTTTAACACAATTTTGATCCTACATACTACCACAATTGAGTTTTGATTATTGTTAAATGAGAGCGCTCTGGTGTAAAACCCGGAGCGCTTATTTCAACCAATCTTGCTCATCAATTAACAACAAATACCTCAGTGAAACAAAAGACCGTACTACTCCTCATTTTTATAGCGCTATTTAAAATAAATACTCAGGCTCAGCAAAAATTAATATCCTATGTCGATCCGTTTATTGGCACCGGCGGACATGGGCATACTTTTCCGGGCGCTACTGTGCCATTTGGGATGATTCAATTGAGCCCCGATAACGGGCATGGAGGCTGGGATTGGTGCGGTGGCTATTATTATGGCGACTCAGTGATCGCCGGGTTCAGCCATATGCACTTAAGTGGTACCGGGATAGGCGATTGGTGTGATATATCAGTCATGCCTGAAAATAAACTAATTACAGATACAGCCGACCATGGGCGAACTACTTTTAGTCATGCAAATGAACAGGCAAGTCCGGGATATTATCGTGTAAAGATGGATAACGGCATCGAAGCGAAATTGTCGGCTACCGAACATTGCGGCTTCCATGATTATGCCTATCCTACAGGTGTTTCGCCTGTCATCAAGCTAGATCTTGGTTACCATCAAAACTGGGATAAGCCCACAGGTACCTATATTAAACGACTTAATGATTCAACGCTTATTGGTTACCGTTACTCTACGGGGTGGGCGCAGGTACAACGCGTATATTTTGCGCTACGCAGCTCTAAACCTTTTAACAAACTATACCTTACTGCAAATGGCTCCCCAATATCGGTTGGTGAGGCAAAGGCCGAGGATGTTGTTGGACAATTAGTGTTCGATACAGAAAAATATAATCATATAAAACTTAAGGTAGCACTTTCAACAGTAAATGCCGACAAAGCTCTTATTGCATTAAATGAGATTAAGGGTTGGGATTTTAATACCGTTAAGGATAATGCAGAAAAGAAATGGGAGCATGAGCTTTCTAAAATGCAGATCAAAACTAATGACATCCATTTAAAACGTGTTTTTTATACCGGGCTCTATCATACTTGCATTGCACCCTCGCTATATTCAGATGCTGATGGAACTTACCAAAATGCCAAAGGAGAAATTCATCAAATGCCTGCAGGGCAGCAGCGCTATACCGCTTATTCTTTGTGGGATACCTTTCGCGCATTGGATCCGCTTTATACCGTTATTCAAACAGAGCGATATACAGGTATCGTCAATTCTATGCTTGCATTTTACAAAGAGAATGGTTTGCTGCCGGTATGGGATCTGAGTACTAATGAAACCAATTGCATGACAGGGTACCATGCGGTACCGGTATTAGCTGATGCTGTACTAAAAGGTATAAAAGGGGTTGATATTAATCTTGCTTATCGGGCTATGAAGGCAAGCGCGATGGAAAATATCAGAGGCTGTAATTATTACCGGCAGTACGGCTTTGTACCGCAGGATAAATATGGGGCAAGCGTAACCAACACGCTTGAATATGCTTATGATGACTGGTGTATAGCTCAGGTAGCTAAAAAGATGGGCAACACTGATGATTATAAATATTTTATGCAACGGTCGGCTAGCTGGAAACAAGTATTCGACCCAGTTAGTGGGTTTATGCGCGCTAAAAACAGTAACGGTACTTGGGTAACTCCATTTGATCCTTTTTATTCAGAACATGATCCGGATAAGGCCATGTTTATGGAAGGCGACGCCTGGCAGTATTCCTTTTTTGTTCCGCAGGATGTTGAGGGACTTATTGCGCATTATGGTGGCAAACAACGCTTTGTAAGGAGGCTGGATTCGCTTTTCTCGGTTACATCCGTTATGCATGGCGAGGATCAATCGCCGGATATCAGCGGAATGATAGGTCAGTATGCACACGGTAATGAACCAAGCCATCATGTGGCTTATTTGTATGATTATGCGGGGATGCCATGGAAAACCCAATCAAGGGTAAGAATGATCATCGATTCTTTGTACCACGATCAGCCGGATGGTTATGCCGGTAATGAAGATTGCGGACAAATGAGCGCCTGGGCAATATGGAGCATTGCCGGCCTGTATCCGGTAAATCCGGCCAGTGGGCGTTATATGTTTGGAAGCCCGGCTGCTGATGAGATAACCATAAAAACGGCTAATGGAAAGTTTACTGTAAAAGCGAGAAATAATAGCGCTAAAAATGTATATATCCAGGCTGTAACCTTAAATGGCAAGCCATACAGCAAAGACTACGTGACCCACGAAGATTTGCTGAACGGAGGCGTGCTGGAATTTATAATGGGGCCTAAACCTAAAATATAATCACTGAAGATAATTAACCGAATACCTAACCAATCACAATGCCTATGGAGAAAAAAAGATGAAAAGAACCAGCCCAATTATGTTTTAAAAATTACCAATTATTTAAACCAAAAGTTATGAAAACATTTAATAAAACTAATTTAAAAAATGCTGCTAATGGAATGCTTATAGCAGCCGTTGCTTTTCTGTCATCATGCGATAAAAAATCAAGTTCAAACCCTGTACCGGAAAATTTAAAGACTTCTTCAACTGCTTCTTCAAATGCCTTTGCTATCGGCGTGAGCGGCCCAAAAAGTGTTTGTTACATGGAGGTAAATAACTATGATTTCAGGGATGTAGGTAAGTACACCCTATCTACCGGGCAACAATTATTCGATATCGGGATTATCTTTGCGGCTAATATCAATCTCAATCCTTCAACCGGTAAAGCTGTATTGTATTACAACACACAAGTTACTAATGTATTAAGTAATGCATCAACCTACATACAGCCGGTGCAGGCAAAAGGGATCAAAGTATTGTTATCCATTTTGGGTAATCATGAAGGAGTGGGTATATGTAATTTTCAAAGCCAGGCTGATGCACAAGCTTTCGCGCAGCAGCTAAGCAATGCCGTTACCACTTATGGGCTGGATGGTATTGATTTTGATGACGAATATGCTGATTATCCAACCAGCGGCAGCGGTCAGGTAAACTCTTCGTCATTTGTTTATTTGGTTACAGCTCTTCGTCAATTGATGCCAAATAAGATCATTTCCTTTTATGATTATGGACCCGCCGCATCGTATTTATCGTATAACGGTGTAACTGTAGGGTCGAAAATAAATTATAGCTGGAATGCAATTTATGGTACTTATTCGGTGCCAAATGTTCCAGGTCTGGCAAAAAGCGCCCTGGCACCTGCCGCTATTGATGTACAAAACACATCTTCTTCAACAGCAGCTTCTTTAGCTACCCAAACGGTAAATAATGGCTATGGTGTATATCTGTACTATAATTTACCTGATGCCGATTCACACACCTATTTGTCTAGCGTATCAAATAAATTGTACGGTAAAACTACGGTATATACTAACTAATTGAGGTTACGTTTCTGCACTTATAAAAACTAATTTATTAAAGATGTAGGCAGTTTTTCTCATTGAGAGATTATAACATATATCATTGAATTAGTTTAGTGACAGGTGTTGTTACCTAGAGCCCCCTTCAGGGAAGGGGGCTTTTTTTTGTTTAATAGCATAGTTTTAATAATCAAACTTCATACCGTAGCTATCCAAATAATAGGGGAAATAAGCCACCGCTTTACCCAATAAACCAATTGATTTATATCTGATTTTATTATAAATAGTACAAAAAATCAAAAACAATACAGAATTGATCGCTATATTAGAAAAATACTTTTCAGTTTAAACCTATTTTATAAAAACACTTTGCCCCTGGTCCGGTTTAAATTTAAATTATTAAATCAGTTTGGTACTTACTTATTGGGATTACATTAAAAATAGCGGCACTACTTGGTGGCGAAAAATTCTTCTACCCCTAAGCTTTAAAAATGGTAACCTTATAGCAAGGTGTTTCTTTTTTTATTTGCTGATTTTTTCTTTTAATGCATCAGCCCAGCATATCGACAGCCTGAAGCAAACAAAAGATAGTTTAAAAGCACCCGATACAACCAAGCAAAATAATAGCCTTGTTTTAGGAACCACTACAGTGAGTGGGCGAATAACAGATGCGTTAACCGGTAAGCCAATACCAAATGTTACTGTTACTTTTGCCCAAAGTACCTATGCTACAAGTTCGGATAGCCAGGGTAAGTTTCTTTTAAGTGCGCAGGGGGCATATAAAAGGGTTTCCTTTTCGCTTATGGGTTCGCAACCATTAAATAAGGAAATAAAGCCCAATCAGGTTAATGAATTACAAATACGGTTAAAGTCCTCACAGCGGCAACTTCAGGAGGTTAGAATTTCGGCCGGTAAACGGAAAAAATATCGTAACAAGGGTAACCCTGCTGTTGAGCTTATACAGGAAATTATTGATCATAAAAACATTAACCGGATGCAGAGCGCCGATTATTTGCAATACGATCAATATGAGCGCATAGGGCTTTCGTTTTTTCACTTATCTCCTAAATTTATAAACGGTAGCTTCTTCAGTAAATACAAATTTATGTTAGATACTACACAGGTTATCAATGGCGAAACTCAAACGTCGTTACCTGTGTTTTTTAGTGAAAAGCTATCTCAAAATTATTTCCGCAAAAAGCCTTCAAAATCAATTAAGATTTTACAGGCGCAAAAAGAACTCAACATCATAAAATTTGTAGATACAGTAGGGGTTAATATTTATATCAACCGGATATACGGTGATAATATTGACATCTACGAGAATAACATTTTCATTATCACCAACCAGTTTCTAAGCCCGATAGCTGATCACGCACCTGATTTTTATAAGTTTTTTATAGCTGATACGATCAAAATAGGAAACGAGAAATTTATTGAAGTGAATTTTACCCCCCGTAACAAAGGCGACCTTTTATTTGAAGGTAAACTATTGGTTACCATGGACGGAAGATATGCGGTTAAATCATGCGAGTTAGATGTTAATAGCCAGATCAATATCAACTTTATGCGCAGCCTGAAGATTGTGCTGGATTTTCAGAAACATGATGATGGCCGCTATTATCTGAACAAGAGCGATGTGAAGGCCGACTTTGGCATTTTTAAAGACAAAGGACTCGGTGTTATAGGTGAGAGAACGGTTTTTCGATCCAATTATAAATTAAATTCACAACTATCAGATGCATTTTATAAGGGAAAGGATTTACAAACTGCCGGTAACATAAATCAACCGGATACCACCTTCTGGCTGCACCACAGAACAGACACACTTAGTAAACAGCAAGAACTTATTTATGAGCACATAAATAAGCTGGAAAATATGCGTTCGTTCAAAAGGACGACTTGGATAGCATCTACGCTTACTAACGGGTTTGCTGATCTCGGTCCGGTGCAGATTGGTCAAATAGGTTCGACATTCGCATTTAACAACCAGGAAGGTTTTCGCCTTCAAGGGGGTGCCAGAACAACACCTGAATTTAACAAAACGGTGTATTTAGATGGTTATGCAGCTTATGGCACCAAAGATGCAACTGCCAAATATGATTTAAATACCTATTTCTCATTAAATAAAACTGCCCCTTACCGTTTCCCGAATGATTATTTTAAGATAGGGTACATGTATGATATCAGTTTACCCGGACAGGACCTTGCAGCAGTGAATACGCAAGCCGCGCTTACATCATTTGCTACCGGTAAAAATGATTATTGGCTGTATAACAAAATTTTCAACTTGGTTTATGTAAAGGATTTTGAAAACCATTTCTCATACAATTTAGGTTTCGAAAATTGGAACCAGCAAGCCGCGGGTACATTATTGTATCAGCTTAATGATGCTGATAATACCATTGTGCGTAACTTAACAACCAGCGAAGTTGATTTAGGATTGCGTTATGCTCCGCATGAACAAATTATACAGGGAAGTATGGTGCGATTTAGTATTTATAGTAAATACCCAATCATTAGCTTACAAATCAATCATGGTATTGCCGGATTTTTGGGTGGTTCATATAACTATAATAACATTACGGCTAATATTGCCAAGCGGTTTTATTTTTCACAGTTAGGCTATTCGGATGTTGCCTTATTGGGTGGTTATATTACTGGCAAAGTTCCATTTCCATTGCTGGATATAAGCCCGGCAAACAGGTCTATTGCTTATGATCCTAATGCTTATAACCAGATGGGCTACCTGGAGTTTGTAAGCGACCACTACGTAGGGTTAAATTTTACACAAAGCTTTAACGGCTTCTTTCTGAATAAAATACCCTTAATAGATCACCTTAAATGGCGTGAATATTTTTCGTTTAAGGTTTTATACGGCGGTCTGCGTAATGAGAATAATCCGGCCTATTCATCGGGTTTATACAAGTTTCCGGTAGGGGGGAATGGTACCAACGGTACTTACGCATTAGGTAATGTACCTTATATTGAAGGTGGAGTTGGTATAGGCAATATTTATAAAATTATACGAGTCGACCTGATCAAAAGATTTAATTATTTAGATCATCCCGGTGTATCTCAATATGGAATTAAATTGAGTTTTAATCCTGATTTTTAAATATCACATTCGAATAAAATTACCTTATATAAATTATTTTATATTAAAACAAAACGTCATTGCTGTAAGCGAAGCGTGGCAATCCCAAGCTATGCAGAACCGCTCTGTAAGTAGGGGATTGCCACGCTTCGCTCGCAATGACGATAGTTTTTTCATTTTTCAACAGCTTCTAAGCTACAACCTTCCCCATATGCGGATCACTGTAACTTGGTTTACCACTTTCAACCCTGCCCGCATATCTTTTCTCAAACGAATCATGTCCTTTTACTTTTATACTGAAATCATACCAGTTAAAATTTTTCACCAGATCCAGAACTACCTTTGTTTCGCCCGAAGGGAGGATTGATTTCAGTATAGTACCGCTTTTGTAAGCATTGTCATTAATTTCAATATGCTGTTGTTTATTGGTTGTATTAACTAACTTCAAAAACACATTACCCGTTAGTTTATTACTGGTAAGTTCACGTTGATATTCAACATGTACTTTTATACCAGGGTCATTTGTATTGCCTTTAAACTCACGATAAAAACCATTAGGGCCGTAAACCCTTAAGTGATAATGATCATCGGCAAACTCATTTAGTGGCCACAAATCAGCAATTGTGTCACCGGCTGTTAATCCATATGCCCAGGTACGAACATTTTCAAATTCTGGCTGATTTGTATTTGCCTGCAGATATTTCCCCGGGGCATATACATTAAAGGGAGCGCCCACAGCTTTATCACCAAAAACCTTATTACCGGCTGTGAATTTTACCGCAAACGACTTTTTATCATCACTTAACTCGCCATCAGCATAAAGTTCATACGGTAAAGCGCACGATGGCTTGATACCTTTCTCCTGCTGTGGCATATAAGCTGAAGTAGCAGAGTTATGATTAATCTGTACTATTTCATCCTGGGTAAGCAGCTTATAATTTGATGGAAGTTTTTTGAACTTAGCATTGGTTATATTTTCAACAAACGCGTCTTTTTTTACAAACTCGGGTTTTGCAATTTCACTGCCATTGTAAGGCCTGAATGCTGATGTGAGATTTCCACAAACAGTTCTTCTCCAATCACTGATATTAGGCTCGATTACCTTTTTACCTGTTTTTTTGCTCAGGAAGTCTTCCAAAAATTGTAGGGTAGAGGTATGATCAAAAACCTCAGAATTTACCCATCCGCCTTTACTCCACGGCGAAGCAATAACCATCGGTACACGAAACCCTAACCCAATCGAGCTTTCACGGTCATATTTTTCGGGGAAATCTTTTCTTTCGTTTTCCTGTTCAACTGTTACAAACTCTACGCGTGTATCAATTCCATTGGATACTAAACCGGTGCCTTTTTTGTGCGAGTGTGGCGCCACAAACGGAGGTACATGGTCAAAATATCCATCGTTTTCATCATAAGTTAGAATGAATATGGTCTTCTTCCAAACTTCTGGGTTCTTGGTAAGTATATCCATAACCTCTGATACATACCAGGCGCCATACCAAGCCGAAGCCGGGTGATCACTAAAATTCTCGGGTGCGGTTATCCATGATACAGTTGGCAGTTTGCCATTATTTACATCATCCCTAAATTGATATAATATATCGCCCTTAGGTACTTGTACTTCACGTTCTGTTCCGTTATCATCATATTTTAATGTAATTAATGTATGATAATCTGGGTCGTTTTTATTCGTATCGAAAGCCTTTAAATGTATGCTCTTTTCTCTTTCAGATAGATTTGCAAATTCACCCGGTTTAACGCTTTCTTTTTCTTTTTTAAAAGCATCCAGGTAATGCTTCATTTCTTTTAATTGAATTTTATAATGATCGATATGCGCATCATTTGGCGGCAAAGCATTGATCTTCTTTTGCAGATCATCAATCATTCCAGGCAACTGCGCTAATCTTTTATCTAAAGCCTCAATATGCTTTTGATGCAGGCGGATATTGTACTGTTCAAAAAACTCTAATGGGTTATCCTGAAAATTGGATAGCCATGGGTCTTGCTCTCCCTCAAAACCCACATCAATGCTCATTTCATTTTGGTAGCATTTCCATGATATGCCGTGATCCTCTAAACGTTCGGGAAAAGTGGTTCATTTTAAAGTACCATAATCCATATCATCATTCCACACATTCGCTCTCGAATTTTCATTTTGCTCTTCTCTTATTGTACCGGTCCAATAAAAAAGCCTGTTGGGGTTGGTGCCTGTTAAAGCCGAGCAAAAATTCTGATCGCATACGGTAAATGCATCAGCAAGCGAATAATAAAAAGGAATATCATCACGGTTATGATAGCCTAACGTTAAAGGCATCCCGCTATATTCTTTAATACTATTCTTTTTTTGGATGAGCCACTGATCAAACTTGCCATCATTACGCGAATTTACCTGGTTGGCCCATGAGTGTGGTAAAGAACTCATCCAGGTAGCTTTAGTGTTGTTTATATCCAGGTGAAAAGGAGCATAGGTTTCGCCTTTTTCGTTGGATTGTAACCAAACCTTATTGCCATTTGGCAGATCGATTGCGCGGGGATCATTAAACCCTCTAACACCTTTTAAAGTGCCATAACAATGGTCAAAAGAACGATTCTCCTGCATCAGGATAACGATATGTTCAGCATCAAGGTAAGTACTGCCCTCCGGGGCATTAATAGCCATTGCTTTTTGTATAGATGCCGGTAGCATGCCGCTAACGCTTGCCGCGCCTGTAAGTAAAGCTGCTTTTTTTAAAAAATCTCTTCTGTTATCCATTGTTGATCTTTTTAAGATAGGTAGTCAATTAATAAGAATTTTGTTTTATCTATCTGGATGCGATAAACTGCTCACATAAACCAAACGACAAGGTCATCCCATTGCCGCCTATACCATTTATCACCGTTACACCCGGTTCAACCTCTTTAATTAATTCTGTTTCGCCATTCATCATTTTTGGGTATATACCATGCCATGATTGTAATAGCTTCCAGTCCTTAAAATTAGCGAAGGTATGTAAGTAGTCTATTATCAGTTTATTAATAAATTCCTTGTCGAAAGGGTCATGTACCAAACCATATTCATGCGAGTCGCCGATGGTAAGCTCACCACTGCCATTTTGCGAAACCATTACATGTATGCCCCACTTTAAATAAATAGCATACTGCTCCTCATAACGTTTACGCAATGCCGGTAATGATGCAGCAGCCTGAAAACCGGGGTAATGTATCATTGATAAACCACCACATAATGACGGGCCTATTCGCCATTCATCAGGCTGGGTTACTAAACGCATCATTTGAAGCTTACATTTAGTTATATCCAGGCTTAAAAATAATTCAGGATAAAGAGTTTCAAAATCGGCACCGCTGCAAACAAATATTTCATCTGCTTCCCAAACTCTGTCTCCTGATAATACTTTGGGGTGGCTAATGTTGCTGATAGCAGTATTCCAGTGAAATTCCACATCATATTTTTCAGCAAGGTATTTGGCAACCTGCCCAACAGCAACCCTTGATTCTACTATCATTTCCTCAGCGCTCCATAATGCCCCTTTTAGTCCAACGGTATTGATAGCGGGGGATTTAAGTATCGCCTCCCGGGGATCAAGCAAACTACACTCGCGGTATGAATGATTAGCCTCTACATATTCCTGTATTACCTGCAATTCATCATCGTGATACGCCAGGTGTAAGGAGCCCACCTCATTGTGCCATATATTAGCCTCTGTACATATTTCTTTCCATATGCTGCGCGATAGCATGGCCCTTTCAAATAATGGCCCTGTTGCCTGCCCGATAGGCCATATCATCCCAAAGTTGCGGATAGATGCACCTACGGCCTGCTCATTGCGTTCGAATATGGTTACTTTATAACCACGTATAGCCAAGGCTCTGGCTGTAGCTAATCCTACAATGCCCGCACCTATTACAATTGCCGAATTTTGTTTCATATGACTGATATATCAACTTTAGTATACTTGTTTTTTTGGTTACGGGCAATATGCAGGAAGTAAAATAGAGATAGTGCTGCACAAATACCACCTACAATAGCTACCGTCATTACGCTTTGCTGGAAAAACGTTCACCAGCTAATACTTGGCCTGCCGATTTCTTTTATCAATAAAACGCTCACACTACCTAAGTACCCCATAGAATCAGCTACGTAGATCAAAAATCCAACATTGCCTTTATAATGATAAGAGGCAAGCAATCGCTCAAAAAATACGGCATTATAGGGTACATAACCAAAATACAACCCCAGGCCCGCGAGTGTCATCCACATCATTGGGTCAATTAGTTTCAATGTGAATAAAATTGTACCTACTCCAATCAATATGCACCCGCCAATTATCATAAAATGTATAATGCTGAATGCCTTTAGGTTTTGTTTTACAAGTATCAGTAAACTCATTGCTACTAATACAACTATTGAAATTATAGAATCGATTTGAGTAAATATGCTGTTGTTTTTAACCCCTAAACTCGCCCATATCTCTACCTCAAAATTATCCCTCACATCACGCATAATGGTTAGTAGCACATATATAATTAATGTTAAAATTATACCGGGTAAAAACCGGATCAAAAAGTCTTTGCGTTCGGCTGCATCCATCGGCAGTCTTTTGGTCCTAAGTTTTATATCCTCAGTAGTAGGAGGGGGGATCAGTTCGAGACAAAAAACGAACAATACTAGTGGCAGTACAAATAAAGCCCCTGTTAAAAATGGCATTTGAAATTCGCTGATATGAAATGAGCCCATCAGCGTACGCGCTATTGTTTTTACAAAGCCCGAAGCAAAAATAAGGCTGATGGATAATACCGCCGCCATAAATTCAGTTGATTTACGCCCCTCCAAATAACCAAAAACAAGCCCCCAAATTAACCCTAACGGAAATCCATTTATAAAAAGGAAGATGATATTATAAGGTGCAGGCACTATGGCAAAGCATAATAATGCCAGCCAGGCAATACCTATTAATAAGAGTATGCTTTTTGCCCGTTGCCCCGGCTTTAGTTCCGATATAAACTTTATTCCATAAAATTTACTTAGCGTGTAGCCAATAATTTGCGCAATTACCAGCCAAACTTTATAGTCGATATGAAAATATTGTTGTCCGGTAAATGTGCCGGCTGCATAGGCCTTACGGAAAGCATACATACAGGTATAAGCACCAAATGATGATATTGCTGCAAAAACAGATACCAGGCCGTAGGGCCACTTCGCAACCTTAACACGCAAGTTATCTACAATAATCATGGTGTTATTGGCTTATTATTTCAATAACTTGTGTTATGTTGTCTATAATATGGGTTGGTTCAAACTCTTCCAGCTCGTTGCGGGTGAATGATCCTGTTGTTATGCCAATTACGAACTTACATTTTGCATTTTGCCCTTCACGAATATCAACCTCAGTATCACCTACCTTTGCTACTTCCTGTGGATCTGTAATGCCGGTCCTTTGCATCATGTTTTGAATCATAAATGGATAAGGGCGTCCTTTTTCAACCTCGTCCGATCCCATTATATAATCAATAAGCCCTTTTTGCTGCCATTGCAGGCGATCAATAATCGTTTGGGCAATATCTTTAGAGAATCCGGTATTAATACCAATTTTTATCCCCTCATTGTGCAGGTGTTTAAATGTATCTTCAACATTCGGCAGCGCTGCTATATCAGGAGTTGAACGATAATGTTCGATCATCTGATCAACAAACTCAACATGGATATCATTAATAAGGTCTGTTGTGATTTTTTCTTTTTCGGCTTCGTATTTATGAAGCATCTGGCTTATAGCATATGGTTTTTCGTATCCCATAAAATGATCAATAACCGTTAACGGTACATGATAATTATATTTAAGAAGTGCGGACTGAAATGCTTTGCTAACATCCTGATCATCTTTGACCGTTGTGCCGGCCATATCAAAAACAACTAATTTTACTGACATATTAGATTTAATATTGTTCAGCAATACTAAACTTTGTTTATTAAAATTAAACTAAATTAATATTAATAAACAATTAAATTATAGCAGTAAAGTAAGAGGGTAGAAAAAGGAAATTGAAAGCCTGGTTAAAATAATGGTAAGATATCTATAGAATGGCCTTACGGCACATCCTCCTCGTTATTTAATTTATATAGCCACCACGCAAGTATACCAAGTGCTATCCCTGTTGCCAAAACAAGGTATAATATTATAAATGGCACGGTTACACAATCGATCTTATTTTTGGGATTAGGCCCAAAATATGGGAAATTTGATGAGAAGAATAGCCACATTAATAAAAAGAAACTCCAAACAATAAATAAACCCAATAACAGATAAATTAATTGCTTCCGCCATTTCCACGATTCACTGTATTTTTTAACATTATAATACAATATGCCTGCGCTCACTGATATCAATAATATGAAGCAAAGGTTAATTATAAATAAATAGCGACTGTAAACAGGAGGAATATCTTGTCCGCATGGGTTTTTAGTCAGCAGATCAATAATAGTAGTTAGTGTAGTACTGAAACCATGTTTAAGTACTATGTTACCTACAACACAAGTATCAATGTTTAATAGCTTGTATGCTAGTTCTTTTTGTAATTCGGCATATCCGTTATCATCGCCGAGTGATTTAATGGCAATGCCGCCAAGTGCATTTTTAAGTGCGTAATCATATTTTTCGCCCAGCGTTTTTTCATCGTCATACCATATATCAATATATGTTAGGTTATACGGCGTTTCAATATGTGCCGCTGATTCTCCTTTGTTGTAAATTACAGTGGCATCTGAATAATTAGCACGTACACTATTGTAAGCTATATAATGTAAAAAACTTTGAGGGGTATTTTGCCATACAACACCGCTATATGATACCCCTAAAATAAATTTTGAAGGATCTATGCCTTCGTCAAGATATAATGATAAACAAGTTTCAATACTATTATTAGCACCATTATTTAAAGGCGATAGCGGCCCGGGTTTCGATGATCGTTTGCTAAAATCAATTATAAAATTTGTGGTATAATGGTTAAGTGCATTCAGGTCGTAGGCCACTCCTTTATCATCTGCCGGCACAGTAATGCTTATTTTATACTTTTGTGGCGTGGCCTGGCAAGCATTGTATAAGGTGGCAATAAAACGCACAAAGTATCCATTTAAATGCGAGTCCATTCCATTAAAATTGATATTAAGACCCGTGGCCCTGGCTTCAGCTAATAACCTTAATGTTTTTTTTATCAGGTTATTCATCGCCTCATTGCTACTCAAAAGTGAAGCAATGCTTTCGGGCCTGTTATTGTATATCGATAATGTTATATCGCATTTCGCCCGCAGCGCACTGTCAATTATGTATTTATTAGTTATTAAGGGCGCATCCTCACCGCTGCCATCTATTAGGTTAATAGCATAAACAAAGTTACTGATAAGTTTAAAGTTGAAACTTCTAAGGCTGGCATGCGACGTATCCGCATAAAAGCCCAGAATTTTTACCTTATGGGATAGGCTGAGGCTTTTAATCAGTATGGTATCCCTGTTTTTTAATGTATCGGTAATGGTTATCGGGCCGTTATATAAAAGCCTTAGCGTATTTAATTTCTTTTGCAGTGCTTTCGTATCTTCTGGTTTAGGGATTTGACTTGTGTTTTCGGTTGCTATAACCGGGGCCTGATTTTTTTCTTTTACCGGTGTATCAATTGGGGCCGGGTTAATTGGATTCCCAGGTTTAGTAATTTTCGCTATACTATCTATCTGGCGTAGCTGCTGCTTAACCTCTTTGATTTTTTGCTGTAGTTTAACAAGTTGATGTTGCGTGGCAGTATCCAGATGAACAAAGTTTGTTTGTATTCTGGATACTGCGGTAGTCAGATTTGCAAGTTGTTTTACCGCTTGTATCGAATCAGTGATTATGTAGTTATGTATAGCGGTACTGGTATATGCCTTCCTGTTACTTTTGAATTTAAACGGCTGAACCAGTTTTTGTAAAACTGTTTTCTCTTTAGCTTTTTGTGTGGCGAGGGCTTTTGTTAATGAATCTATCTTTCGTTTAGCTAAAGAATCTTGCTGAAGACTGATGCTTATTTGTTGTAAATTATGATAACTGCTGCTATAATTATTAACGGTGAAACTACCGGCATACGATTTTTGAGCACCAATAAATACACAAAATAAAACAATTAGGTGATAAGACTTTAGCATGGTTTAGGGTTGCGTATAAAACTATCTAAAGATTAAAAAAAATATATTTAGATAGTTGTTTTTTTTTAAATCTTTTTTTTCGTAATGTTACTGCTGAATTTAGCCTTATCAGCAATACAAAAATTCACAGTATAAAAAAGCCGTTTTTTAATTTAAAATGATCCCACAAGGGGGCATTAACTGAACCTTATACACAAGTTTTTAGATTCTTTTCTATTAACCTGATCGTATAGACATATTTTAATTTTTTTAGATAAAACATTTTATGATTTATGAGGCATTGTCATGCTTAACAGATGAGATTAATGAATACTTCAGAAACAAGCTTCGAATTAATGAAGATAAAGCTGTTTTATCCGGAATTGTTAATCAGGACGGGACAATTGCCATACAGGGTGAAAATAAGATAGTAATAACACTGGTAAATATTGAGAAAGAAATCACAGGTAAGAGTAACGCGGGTAGTATAACCGGCGGTTCAATGGCAAACAAGTCGTCAACCATGAATATTAATTTATACATACTTTTTTCGGCTTATTTCAGCAGCAATAACTATCCCGAGGCGCTTAGGTTCCTTTCGTTCATTATGGCTTATTTTCAATATAAAAATGTTTTCACGCCGGCAAATACGCCAAGGCTTGATAATGGTATAGATAAATTGGTTTTTGAAATAGCATCTATAACCCCCGAACAATTAAATAATATCTGGGGATCGATAGGAGCTAAGTATATGCCATCGGTAATTTATAAAATGCGTATGCTCACGTTTGATGAATCTATAATTAAAGAGTTCAGGCCTGTTGTATCTGGTATTAATAGTGATAATTCAATAAAATAAACTTTATGTTATCTGCATTTGATATACTCGTAAAAGTAAATTGTAGCCATAGCTATTTTTATGATGGGGTATTTAATGGATTTACTATTAAGGTAAGCGATAATACAAATAAGGTGCTTAACAATCATGATTTAATCATGAAGCCCTTTAATGGGGGATTTTATATTCTATACGATCAAAATTTTGCAGGCACAACCCGCACAAGGGAAGATGTGTTGAGCGAAAAACTTACCCTCGATTTTATCCTGATATTAACCGATCCCTTATTCTACAATTATACTGCGGATGCTCCGGCACAAATTGATCAGTCCATCTATTTTTTTAATAATAGTTTAAATCTGCCAGGTTCACTTCATGCAGATGACTTTGTTTCTGAAAATGATGTACAGCCCCTATCATATTTTACCGAGCAGTTTTTTGTAAAACCTTTTGCTAAACTTATACTGGCTTTAAACAGCGGGTTGCAAAATGAATATACTATAAAGTTTAACGCGAAGTCAACCTACTGGCGGTATATATTAATGAGCAATTATTTGCAGGAACTAAATAACCCCGCAATAATTGATACCGATAGCACGAATGCTTTTGGTGTACCTGCAAAAGTTAATCTACCCGGCAACCTTCAGGTTAATGCCTTTACATCGGGCAATGCGTTGCAATTAAGCCAGCGCCCGGCAAAAGCATTTCAACTGGCCGAAAATTATGAAACCGGTTCATCAAAATATAAGGTGGTGATCCGGTCGTTACCTTATCCTGATATCAGCGCGATATCCAGGCTACCTAATAGTTCATCAAATTTTTCAGATATTTTTATTTATTAACTAAACCTTAAAACCATGGCATCAACTTACATGACTCCGGGCGTTTACATTGAAGAGAAAAACGCCTTCCCTAATTCGGCCGTAGCGGTAGAAACCGCAGTGCCCGTATTTATCGGTTATACCGAAACAGCAGAGTTCAACAGCAATTCATTATTAAACCAACCTGTTCGCATTACCTCGTTTGCCGAGTACATGGAAAGATTTGGTGCTGGTTTTAAATCAAAGTACACTGTTACAAAAGTACCGTCGGATGCTGATGTTACAGCCATTACCGATGCAACACAACAAGAGGCCGCCAAAGCCATCCAAACCAAAGCGGTAAGCCTTGTTGAAAATACCGTTGTGGCTAACAACGCTAAATGGTATATTGAGGTGGCTACCGATAATACATTATACCTATATAATAGTGTACGTATGTTTTATGCAAACGGCGGTGCAAACTGCTACATTTTATCTGTAGGTACTTACGCCGGTAAAACCAGTTTAACAGTATCCGGGGCTGATTTTTTAGGATCTGATGCTAATCCCATCAGCCCATTTGATCTGCTTAAAAAAGAAAATGAGCCTACATTAGTTCTTGTACCCGATGCCATTGCTTTAGGGGCTGCGGCATATAATACAGTATACACAGCAGTTTTACAGCATTGCAATGATATGCAGAGCCGTTTTGCTATACTTGATCTTAAAAAACAAATATCAACAGATACAACGGATGCTGTTGTTAGCGAATTTAGAGACGATATTGGTGTAAATAACTTAAATTATGGGGCCGCTTATTATCCATGGTTAAAATCGGCTCTTGTACAACCTGGTGAAGTTGACCTGGATAACCTTGATCTGGGCACAGTAACATTAGCGGAATTTTTACCAGAGCCAATAGCGCAAAAAGTTATTACTAAATATACTACCGATACTACAGGCCCTAATGCCGATTTAGCTACAGCTCAGGCCGCGTTAGTTACTGCGCAAACTGCTAATAATGCCGCTGATATTGCTACTGCTACTGTACAAATTATTGACCTGCAAACACAGCTTGCTAATATAAAACAAAGCTACCTGCAATCATTAAAAGCGGTTAGCCCAACTTATAACGCCGTGCTCGAAAAAGTACGTACCCAATTAAACGAATTACCACCAAGCGGAGCAATGGCAGGTTTATATACTGCAGTTGATAACAACCGTGGTGTTTGGAAAGCTCCGGCCAACGTTTCAGTAAACATGGTTAACGCGCCATCAGTAAACATATCAAATGAGGGCCAGCAAAACCTTAATGTGGATGTTATGGCTGGTAAATCCATCAACGTTATCAGGTCGTTCCCGGGCGTAGGTACTTTAGTATGGGGTGGTCGCACACTTGATGGCAACAGCCAGGATTGGCGCTACATCAACGTTCGCCGTACATTGATCATGATTGAGCAGTCGCTTAAATTAGCCGCACGTGCTTATGTTTTCGAACCCAATGATGCCAATACCTGGATCACTGTAAAAAGTATGTTCGATAACTTCCTGGTTAATCTATGGAAACAGGGCGCGCTTGCCGGTGCTGCACCTGAGCAGGCTTTTGATGTACAGATAGGCCTTGGTTCAACCATGACGGGTAATGATATACTTGACGGTAAAATGCTGATCACTGTAAAAGTGGCTATCGTTCGCCCGGCAGAGTTTATCGTTATTACTTTCCAGCAACAAATGCAACAATCATAAAAAATCACAATTAACATAATTTTCAACTAAATCTTTAAAACATACAATTATGGCAGATGATGGATCAACCCAGTCAGCGGCAACGTGGCCTTTAGTAAAGTTCTCATTTCAGGTTAAATGGGACGATAAGGAATTAATTTTTCAGGAAGTAACAGGCTTATCTTCTGAAACGCAGGTTATAGAATACCGTGGCGGCAGCAGCAAGGTTTACTCGACAGTAAAAATGCCGGGTATCCAAAAATTTGGAAACATAACCTTCAAAAAAGGAATCTTTAAAGGCGATACAGCATTATGGGATAACTACAACTTAATTAAAATGAATACCATAAAACGGTCGACAATTTTAATAAGCTTGTTAGACGAAAGCAATGCGGTGGCCATGAGCTGGAGCCTTTTAAACGCTTTCCCTTGCAAAATTACAGTAACCGATATGAAGTCAGACGGAAACGAGGTTGCTGTTGAAAGTATGGAAGTGGCACACGAAGGTTTAACTATTAAAAAGTAATTAGCTTTTAGCTATGCCTGTGCCATCTCCATATCCACCCGTTGGTTTTTATTTTAAGGTGAATATTGGCACATTAACAGCTAATGGCGAGGGTAATTTTCAGGAGGTTAGCGGCCTCAACTTCAAATTTGGTGTAAAGGAAGTACCCGAAGGTGGCGAAAACCGCTTTATACACAAATTTCCCGTGCCTGCTAAGTACGAAAACCTGATATTAAAGCGGGGGATGCTGATTGGCTCCCCCCTTATTACCTGGGCGCAAACCAGTGTAGGGCAATTCTCCTTTAAACCGGTAACTGTAGTTATTAACTTAATGGATGAAACATCTGCACCCATTGCCACCTGGAAGCTGATAAATGCCATCCCTGTGGGCTTAAATGTATCTGCCTTTAAGGCACAGGAAAACGCCATAGCGGTTGAAACGCTGGAGTTAAGTTTTGATTATTTTGATAAAGTGAAGTAATTATGCCGATAGAGATAAGGGAATTAAAGATAAAGGTAACGGTTGACGAAAACGCGCAGAAAAGAAATGTTACCGAAATTAAAGATCTCGACGCGTTAAAAAATAAAATAGTTAAAGAGTGCGTGGATAAGGTAATGATGAAATTGAATAATTTAACGGAAAGATGATATGCCGAGCCTGGTTAAATTAAAAATAGAAGGCTTTGAAGATCCTGCCTGCGTAGCCAAAAAAAGAGGCGAGATAATAGCTTTTATAAACCCATCAACCTATAAGCGCAACTTTAAAACTATTTACGAAAGCAGTAAGGAAGTTGATGCTAATAAGTCAACGCAAATATTTAAGCGTATTGGTGAAAGCGATCTTAAACTGAGCTTTTTTGTTGACGGCACAGGAATAGTACCATTGGGGAAAATGTATGCCGATGTTGACGCGTACATTACTGCATTTACTGATCTGGTGTATAGTTTTAAAGGCAATATACATCGTCCATACTATCTTTTAGTCACCTGGGGCAGCCTTAAGTTTACCGGTATATGTAGCAGCTTTGATATTACATACAATTTATTTACACCTGATGGTAAAGCCCTAAGGGCAACTATTGATGTTATTTTAACCGAGAGCGTCGATTATAAAACCAAAGCTAAAGAAGCCGCCAAATCATCGCCCGATTTAACCCATATGCGGGTTGTTAAGGCAGGCGATACCTTGCCACTAATGACTTATAATATTTATGGCGACAGCTCATACTATGTAGAGGTTGCCAAACGGAATAATTTAAGCAGTTTTAATGCTATAAAACCTGGGGATGTATTATATTTCCATCCCTTAACTAATAAATAAACTATGCCTGCACCATCACCAGTTGATTTTAGTGGCCCGGTTGTACTGTCAATCTCTGTTTTAATAAACGGAACGGCTGTTGACGATGCTTATGCGCTGGTATCATTAAATGTTATTAACGAAGTTAACCGCATACCTTATGCTGAATTAGTGTTTGTAGATGGTGATCCGCAGACCAATACTTTCCCACTAAGTGACAGCGCCGGCTTTGCCCCCGGTAACCCAATAGAGATTAAAGCAGGTTATGGTGGTGTTACTACTACCATATTTAAAGGCAATATTGTTAAACAAGGCATCCGTATAAACGCAACATCAGCCAATAATGTAGTGCTTACCTGCAAGCATAAAGCCGTAGCGCTTACCTACAATAAAACTGAAGCAGAGTTTTCTAACAAAACTGATAGCGATATTATAACATCTATCATAGGTGATTATGGTGTAACTGTTACTGTTGACAGTACCTCAGTAACGCAGGAAACCGTATTCCAAAAACTGGCTACCGACTGGGACTTTATCCTATCCCGGGCACAGCTTTACGGTTATATTATTACATTTAATGGCGATGCAATGATCATCGGCGCTCCTAAAACAAGTGCTACAGCGGTATTGCTTATTGCCGCCGGTGATGCTGTGCGAACCTTTAATGCAGATGTTAACGCGGAAAAACAGGCCCCGGGTATCAGCGCAAGCGCATGGGATATTAAAGGACAGACATTGCTTACCGCTACCGCTGCCGAGCCTTCAGTAAATAAACAGGGCAGTTTAACCCCAAAATCACTTTCAGAAAAACTCGGCCAAAAAAATCTTACCCTTAATTCCTGCACCCCAATGGCCGAAGATGAACTAAAAGCCTGGGCTGATGGCGCCCTAAGCCGGATGCGTTTAAGCGCGATAAAAGGCGACGTGAGTTTTATCGGTAGCGCGTTAGCCGTGCCGGGAAGTATTATTGAATTGGCCAATCTGGGCAAGCTATTTAATGGCAATGCATTTGTAACCTCTGTTAACCATGTTGTTGAAGATGGCGAATGGACAACCTTCGCCAAATTTGGCCTCGATAATATTGCCGCTTCAGAATTACCGGATTTCTCGTACCCGGCAGCGGCAGGCCAGTTACCCGCTATAAACGGCTTACAGGTAGCTACGGTTAAGAAATTATTTGATGACCCGGATGGCCAGTTCAGGGTATTAGTCACTCTCGTATCAAATGCTACAAGCAAGGATGGTATATGGGCCCGTATGGCAAACTTTTACGCAACAGCAGGCTTCGGGGCCGGCTTTATGCCCGAGGTTGGCGATGAAGTAGTAATAGGCTTTTTAGAAAGCAACCCGCGGTATCCGGTAATACTCGGTTCCCTATACAGTAATACCCGTAAAACATCAAATCCGGCTAAAGACGATAATAATTACATTAAAACAATAACAACAAAAAGTAACCTTAAGATCAGCTTTGATGATGAGAAAAAGATTACGAAAATTGAAACACCCGGGGCTAATTCAATTACTCTGAGCGATGATGCCAAGTCGATTGAAATTGTTGATCAAAACAGTAATTCCATCAAAATGACATCAGCCGGCATCATCCTAAAAAGCGGTAAAGATATAACCCTCGATGCAACAGGCAATATCACACTTAAGGCAACAGGCAAGATAGAGATAACAGCAACACAGGACGCCGCAATAACCGGTATGAACGTCACTAATACAGCACAAATGGGTTTCACCGCCAAAGGAACGGCTACTGCCGAGCTTTCAGCGTCAGGACAAACAACCGTAAAAGGCGGCATAGTAATGATTAATTAATAATATTATAAATATGGGAGCACCAGCTGCTAGATTAACAGATATGCATGTATGCCCAATGGTAACACCGGGCGTACCACCAATACCGCACGTTGGCGGGCCTATAGTTGGCCCCGGCGCGCCGACTGTTTTAATAGGCGGTTTACCTGCCGCTGTAATGGGCGATAATGCGGTTTGTGTTGGCCCGCCTGATCCTATTATTAAGGGTTCGGCAACGGTATTGATTTGTAATAAACCTGCTGTGCGTATGGGTGACAGTACAGGCCATGGCGGTTCTATCGTATTAGGCTGCCCTACAGTATTAATAGGAGGATAAAATTTATGGCTGATGAACTGCAATCATTTTTAGGTACAGGCTGGGGCTTCCCGCCAACATTTACCAAATCTACAGATAAGGTGCAAATGGTTTCTAATGTGCAGGATATTGAGCAAAGCCTGCTACTTATTTTAAGTACCATACCCGGTGAGCGCATTATGCGCCCCGAATTTGGTTGCGATTTAAAGCGCTTGGTGTTCGAGATAAACGACTCTACCCTTATTGCTAATTTTAATCACATTATATATCATGCTTTACTCAATTTTGAGCCACGGGTTAATTTTATTGAAGCAGTAATCATCAACCGCGATGAGTTGGATGGTGTATTGCAGGTACAGGTAAATTTTGAGATCATCACAACCAATACCAGGCACAATATTGTATTTCCATTTTATCTGCAGGGCGAGGGTACCAATGTTTCTATTTAGTAATTAGCGTAAAATGTATATCGACCAATCAATTTTAAACGACGGCATAACACAAGATGAAAGGCGCATGGAGGCGCTTATGCCCGATTTTATCAAAATTGATGAACGCGATATTCCGGAAATGCTCCGTTTCGCCACGGAATTGTCGGCCCAGTTTAATTATTACAATATCAATAATAAAATAGAGGGCAATTGGGAAGATTTTTTCAGATCGGATCCCAATATTTTATTAATCAACATATCAAAATTTGATATGTCGACCTACACAAATCTGTTCTCAAAATATCGTGATGAATTATACATAGCGGAAACTGAGCAAGAACTTTTAAATAGCCTGAAAAACCTGTTTAATTTTGTTTTACACGTATTTGATTTATTGAAAGCCCTGCGCGACAGACTACTCATTATTTCTAACAGCAGTAAAATGTCTGAAGAGCTGCTGAATATAGTAGATAGTTTTGATGATGAATTATTAAAACTGAATAAATACACACAAGAAGCCAGTAATGTGTTTGGCGAAAAGCTACACCTTAACTTACCGGCGTATTTTATCAAAATCAATACTAGTCAATTAACAGATGAATCCATATTTACAGGTTCATCAATCAAAGAGCGTATCATTAACGCTTTGCCTCCCATCAAGGATATTTTTAATGAAATGGCCAAGAAATGTAATCATCTCCTTGGCTTTACCAAATTCTACCTCAAAAATCACGACCCGCTTAACCAGGAATATGCACCTCATTTAGCCCTGTATATTGCATTTTTGCATTTGTACGAGCATCTGCAGAAAAAACTGAATTTAAGTACTAAAGACCATCTCGATTTATATTATAAACGCATACTTGGCTTAAATCCCAATAATGCTTTACCCGATAGTGTACATGTTGTTTTTGAAAAGGATGTTGTTGCCACGCAGGTATCGTTAATGGCGGGTGAAGAAGTGGTGGCACAAATAGCAGGCCAGCAAACCCCCGCTTTTTTTACGTTGAATGAATCATTGCTGGTAACTGGTGCCCAAATTGCAGAATTGAAAACAGTGTACCTTGCAGAGCATATTCAGGAAAAAACAGATAATGGTGTAGTAAAGGAAATTCAAGTTTATAATGGTAACTATCCTTGCAGCACGGCTGCTAACTTTCTGAAAAATAAATTACCTGTACAAACATGGCCGGTGCTTGGCGAAGATCAGGATGGTTTGGCAGATGCCAGCAAATCAATGGATATTTCCAACATTGGTTTGATGATGTCTTCGCCGGTGCTGTATCAAATAGAGGGTCGTCGTACCATCACTTTTCATATTTATATTGAGGATGTTTCTTTTAACAAACTCATAGCTTATTTTGTAAATTATGCTAAGGTTACCCGTAAAGAACCAACAGCCGTTAGCCATCAGTTATTATCTGATGCTTTTGTGATTGATTATACCGATACACTGGGCTGGGTTGAGATTCCAAAATACACCGCTAATTTAAACGAAGATGAAAAGAGGTTGGAAATTGAGGTGCAAATTAATAAAGCCGAGCAAGTTATTGATGTTTATAAGCCCGAAATTCACGGTGGTAATTTTGATACTACCTGGCCACTTTTTAAGTTTTTATTAAAAAACTATGCTGCAAATAATGCATTTACATTTTTGCGGACGATTAAAATAGACCGCATAAGCATTGCCGCGGATGTGAAAGGTAGCCGGGCTGTTAAACTTCAAAATAATGTTGGCGCTTTAAATGCCTCAAGCCCCAGTCAAATATTTGGTCCGCTGCCTGCGGTAGGGTCATATATCGACATTAAAAACTCTAATATTTTTAATCGCTATACAAGGGGATTTTGTATCCGCCTTGATTGGTCTGATTTGCCAAAAGAGCCCGGCGGATGGGAAACTTATTACAAGGCCTACAATAACAATATAACCAATGGGTCATTCCGCATAAATATAAGCGTGCTAACCGACGGAAAGTTTGTTCCGAAAGAGGATCAACAACAAGAATTTAGTCTATTTGAAACGGATGACAGCGGTATGGGGGTGTTAAGTAATTCAACCCAAATAAAAGATATTGATGTTAAAAGGCTTGATTTTGTTAAAAAGCCGCTATTGGATAAAGAAGATACTGTAAAGGATAAAAACTTTGCCGAAGGCGCGGTACGGCTTGAATTGATTTCGCCAAGAGATGGCTTTGGGCAGAGGCTTTATCCAATAATATTCCCTGAAGTGGTGCTTCATAATGCTAAAAAATCTAAGAAACTTCCGTTACCTAATCCACCCTATATCGCACTGATCCGGTCTTTAACGGTTGATTACTTACTTGAGCATTCTGAAACGCTTGGCGCCGGGAGCGCTAAAAATGTTGATGATATTGATTTGAAAGTTTTTCATATCTACCCTTTTGGGGCTAAAGAGGTTTATCCTGGTAAGAGAAATTCGCCATATAGCTTGATCCCCGATTTTGATCAGGGAAACAACTTGTATATAGGCCTTACTGGCATAAAGCAAGGGCAGGTGCTATCCTTGTTATTTCAATTAGAAGAGAACAACTTTACTAACCTGGCCAAGGAAACCGAACCTGTAATATGGAGTTACCTTGATGATAATGCCTGGGTTTACCTAACCGAGAAAGATGTTTTAGTTGATAATACCAATAATTTTATAAATACAGGAATTATTAAAATTAAGCTGCCCACCGATCTGAAAACAGGCAATACCGTACTGTCATCACAGTTGTATTGGATCAGGGCATCGGCTAAAGGTAATGCTAATGTTAAATCTAAAATTATTGCTATTTACCCCCAGGTGGTTGTGGCAACAAGGGTGGTTACTAATAACCCCAATGCATCGCATATTCCGCCAGGGGCAATAAAATCATTAAAGAATAAAATTACCGGTATCCAGAGTATAACCCAACCATTTCAATCATTCGGAGGGAAGAAAGCTGAAACGGATGAGCAGTTTTATATCCGCGTGAGCGAACGGCTACGCCACAATCAAAAATTACTCACCAGCCGCGATATTGAACAGGCTATATTAGATCGTTTCCCTGAAATATTGCTGGTTAAATGTATCAGCCCACAGGAATATACAAAAGCATATATAGAAAAACACAGACCTAACCCAAGGGTTGTATTAATACCGCGCGAACAGGTTAATGGTTTGTTTTTAAGCGATGAGCCTAAGGTTAATCTTTCCATCCGTTACCAGGTGAAAAAGTTTTTAGAAAAATCGGTTTCATCCTTTGTGAAAATAGATGTGGAAAACACGGTTTACGAACGCATTAAAGTAGTATGCACAATAAAATTTAAGAGCGATGGCCTAACTGATACCGGGATGTATATCCGTAAATTGAATGATGACATCAAGCGTTATTTATGCCCCTGGCTGTATGATGGGGCATCGGTATTTAAAATAGGTACCAGTATATACATAGGCGAGATGCTTAATTATTTAAAAAAACTGCCTTATATAAAATATATTACGGGTTTCTCATTAGTCCATTTTTATTATAACAATGCGCTGGAAGAAGATGATAGAAAAGCCAGGATTGTTGACTATGCAAATAATAATGACGCATATATAAAAGGCACACTACCCGAAACTGTATTGATACCCAGCACCACACATTTAATTACCGTTGAAGATGATGTTAAACATGTAAAAGCAAAAAAATCGGGTATTAGTGAATTGGCTATAATGGATGAGCTTTTGGTAAGCAAATATGATAAAAGTGAGCTAATACGTGAAAAAGAGGATGAACGTAATCAAGCTAACGCCACGCGAAACCTTTTTGACCTGATAATACCTCATAACTTAGATTAAGCGAAATGGGAAATAAAACAATTAAAATTTCGGGCAGGCAAAGATTGCTGGCATATTTCAGGAATGGTAAAATACCAACCGAAGAGCATTATTCTGATCTGATCAACTCCATGGTACATAAGGATGACGATGGGTTTTCTAAGGATAAAGAGAATGGTCTTAAGATCTATTCAGACGATTCATCCAACAGTTTGGTTTCATTTTACAAGGATATTAATTCTATAGATCCATTTTACATAATATCAAAGGATAAAACCGATCCTGATTGTTTAAAACTGCAGCCTTTTGATGACTCAGGAGATGCCAGGGAGGATGATTCAACAGCGGTCTTTTTTCATACTGATGGTAAAGTAGGTATCGGTAAAACCTGCGACGATCAATATAAAATTGATATTGATGGTTTTGTAGGTATGCAGGGCCGTATAGGTACATTTAAAAGCGGCAGCGTAGCTGCTGATGGAACCTGGCAACCCATAATACCTAATTTGAAAAATGGACAAGCATTTGAAGTTGTTGCCCGTGCAGGCAAAAAAGGGACAGGTAAGTTTGCCATTATGCATGCCACAGCATTAAGTGTGTTTGGCCCAAAGGGGGGGAAAATACGACGAACTAATGCCCATTATGGCTTTTATTGGAACAAACTTAATTTGCGCTGGACAGGTAATTCGAAAAGTTATACCCTCGAAATTAAGTCAAATTCAAATTATGGAGATGGTGTTGATATTTATTATACCATTACACGGCTTTGGGACGACCAGCTTTTTTTGAATACCGATTATTATTATAGCGATAAGGTTTAACAGATGATTGATGCCATTTTTAATGATAATAAGGATCAGAACATTCCTCTTAACTTCGAATCACTCAGAAGCCATGGGATTGAACTTATCCAAAAAATGGCCGGTAATATCTGGACCGATTTTAACCTTCATGATCCGGGTGTAACCATCTTAGAGCAATTATGCTATGCGATAACCGATCTGGCTTACCAAACCGATTTTGATATAACCGATCTTTTATCAGATAAAGACGGCAACATTAATTACAAATCCAATTCTTTTTTCCCTAAACAACATATACTCACCAGTAACCCGGTAACTATAACAGATTACCGAAAGGCTATTATTGATGAAGTTAGTGAGATAGATAATATATGGTTTACACCAGTAACATCGGCTACCGGTGCCAACACCATGCAGGGCCTGTACAAAATAATGGTACAGGTAAAAATCGCATTTGCAAAAGAATGGCTTGCAGGCATACAGAACGAAGAATTTATCAAAGATAAAATTCGTAGCGCTTACAACTCCAAGCGTAATTTATGCGAAGATATTTTTGATGAAATTATTATACTTAAACCGGTAGAGGTAGCTATACAGGCAGATATACAGATTGAGCCGGGCCAGGTGCCAGAAAATGTACTTACCCAAATATATCTGGCTTTGAGGGACGCGGTAAACCGGCCGGTAAAATATCTTACCGAAATGGAGATGCTGAAAAAAGGTTATACAATCGATCAGATGTATTGCGGTCCGCTACTAAAAAATGGCCTGATCCCAGATTCAGAGTTAAAAGACAAACAGCAAAATATTGAGGCTGTTAATATTATTCAAAGCATTACCAACGTCCCAGGTGTGGTTTTGGTTAAAAAATTATCAATAGCCCGAAACGCTGACGGCGAACCATCAAAGATGCTGGTGCTTGATGATTCGGAATACGCCTTTTTGGATATTGAAGCTGTCTCCGCATTAAATATTAATTTATTTATCGATAAATACCGTGTTCCGCCCATCCGGAAAACAATGTTTGCCGATTTGTTGCAAAACGTTATTGAAAATTCATACCGCGATTATGTAAAATCATTTTACAGATCAGGCAGTCAGCTTACGGGTACTTATCATGATAACTCCGCATACTATTCAATCCAAAATTATTTCCCTTTAGTTTATGGTATTGGCGAAGAAGGGTTACTGAAATCTGCAACTGATGAGCGTAAGGCGCAGGCCAAACAATTAAAAGCCTACCTGATGCTATTTGAACAGGTATTGGCTAATTACCTTGCTCAACTAAATCATTTGGATGCATTTTTTTCAAACGATGTATCCATGCTTGATAACAAAACCTATTTCGCTAACCCTTTGTATAATGTACCGGGCGGCCAAGATATTATCGGCGCATATACAGCAGGCAATTATGCTGATGACGATGCGGGATGGGAGAAATTTAAAAACGATATATCAAATGGCTATATAGCTGCATTAAACAGTTCGATAGAGTCTGATGTTTCTTTTGATACCCGCAAAAACCAAATGCTTGATCATTTGCTGGCCCGGTTTAACGAAGTAACCATTACTTACCCGATTAAACTATACAACCTATTGTATCGGAGTAATCAAAAGAAACATCGTGTTTCGCCAGAGATTAAGTGGAAGTCCTCTATTTTAAAAGACTTTAGCAAGCTAAATTATAACAGGGCACGCGCCTTTAATTATTTAAAGGCCGACGACAGTGATTATAATTTTGAAGCGAAAATGCGTAAACTGCTATATATCGTCAATAATAAAGACAGGCAGCTAACCGCTGTTTTTGATCCGGCTAAAGTAACATTAGAAAACGCCGGTAAAAAGAAGCAGACGAGCGGTGACAGCGCGTATGGTGTTAACGATGTTAACGACGAAACAGATTGGAGCCCCGAGTTTCAGAATATTATCCTGAGTAAAAAGGATGTGAACGATTTGATAGAAAATAACCTACTGGCTGGTGCCGAGAGCAGGCATAAGAAAGCCTTCGTTTTCAGAAGTCAGGATATATCTGTACTTAAATACGCCATTAACATCAATAATTATCGCGTAGGCCCCGACCCTTACCAGGATGGCGATAACCTGGTGCTTTATAAATCCCCGGCAGACGTGTATTGGAGCATCATCAGCAGATATTCAAATAAAAAGGAACCAGCCGTAATCACCCTCAAAAAACTGGTTAACAATTTAATCAAAATGAGTACCAGCTCAGAAGGATTTTATTTGGTAGAACACATTCTGCTTAGGCCGGATTTAAATTCTAAAGCCTATGGGTTTAAGTTATACAAGGATGAACATCATATTATTTTCGAGCATGCCCAATTGCTTACCTTTTATGAACGTGAGGATGCTATTACCAAACTGTTGAATTTCAAACCAGGTGAAGAGTTTTACCTCGCCCAGCAAAATATTGACATGGCCATAGCCAATGCGCAAATTCACAACAAAAAATGGACTGATCGTGTCGACCAGTTTGTGCATCGGGCAGATCAACAGTTAAAGCAGGCTACGAATATTTTTAACATGTCAATAACGCTGGCCGATAAGGCAACAGCTCAAAAGCTAGCAACGGCAAACCAAAACAAATCTATTGCCGAGCAAAACAAAATAATTGCTACAACCAATAAGGATATTGCCGATCAGTTTTTGACAATCACCAATAAAAGTAAAAATGTACCAGGAGTTATCTTATCGCATACTGATAAATCCAATCTTGAAAAAGAGGTACAAAAGCTAATTGCTAAATATTATGCTGATGTTGAAAAGCTGCTTAAACAAGCCACGCTACAGGAACAGGCTGCAAAAAGCCAGGCAGAGGATGTAAACAATATTATATTGAGCCAATTAGCAGGTGCCGGTAAACTCATTTCTTCGGGTAATACTTATAATGATTTGGATGCTTTATTTAATAATATTAAGGCCTACGGCGATCAATCGTACCCGAGGTTAAAAATGCTTGTTAATGTAAAGGAAAATAAACTTATCAATGAAGACTTTTTTAGTTTTAACATGAGTGTGGTTTTACCGGATTGGCCCGCCCGTTTTCAAAATTTAAGCTTCCGGTCGTGCCTTGAAGGCTTGTTTAAATATCATGCGCCAGCACATCTTAAACTTCATATCCAATGGTTCAATATAAATAAAATGATAAAATTTGAACCGATTTTTTTAAAATGGAAACAAAGCCTTGCTACCAATAGAAACAGTAATGACGCTTTCGAAATAATATCGCTTTTAAATGATCGGTCTGATAGCAGCCATCCTCATTAATTATTTAATTTGATATGCAGCATCATATAGTTCAGTACCAGGTGTTTGATGTGGCTTTTACAAATGCCGGCAGATCATATGAGCTTCAAAATAAAATAACCGATATTTTTAATAATCAGTTAATGGATGGCATGGAGCAACTTTTTAGTCGCCTTGTTGCCGCTGATACCTTACTTACTTTAGGCGATGTAAACATTGATATAGGGAACATACCCTACAATTTGATAGAGTATGATCTTGTTGACCGCATATTGGATGAACTTGAACATGAAATTAACTACAGGCTTGCTTTAATACCTTCAAAAAACGGAGATGAAAATAGCGGGCAACAATTAAAAAAGATTGAATCGGGTTACACAGATTTACTTGAATATTTTTTGCTTACCGGCGCAATTCCCTGGTGGGCAACCGGTGAGCTATTAAACGATCCGATAACTATTATGGAACATCTTATAGCTAAAGATGCCACCATACTAAAACAATTGATTATAAAAGTAGGCCAACACAATTATGTGCGGCAACGACTGGTTTATCAATTTTCTGAACAAGTGATTCGTAATATTATCACTATTCTAGAACCTGGACAAGCTGCATTTATATTCGATTACCATACATCGGTAGTTTATACCCATCGGCAGGAAAAATTAATTGAAGGTATCACCAATACCGAGTTTGATAAGGCATTGTGGCTATTCATTTTAACCTACATTTTGGTCGATCGCGGCTCGATTTTTAATCAAAAGATATTTGTAAAATCGACACTTGGGCAAATGGCCCACCATTATAACCTTAGTTATCCCCAAATATTGGCTTTATTGTCAAAAGCGCTGGCGTTACACAATTTAACTGATGTACAAAACAGTAATCTTGCCCTAATTATTAGCGATCTGTCGGTTGATGAGTTTGATGATAGGAGAGGTCCTGCATTAAACATTACAAAGACAGGCACGGCCGCGGAAAAGATTGTTCTGCAAAATATCGAACTGATCAGATACTACCTTGTTTTTGGCAGCCTGCCCTGGTGGTCCGAACCTTATTCCGAAAGTAATTTGGTTAATATACTACTGGATTTGATTAAGGTAGTCCCCAAAGCCTTTTCAAAACTGATTAAAGCTGTTGGCCAAAATGAGGAGGTACGCAAAAGAATAACGACCGTATTTGATGACGAGGTGATCACTGTAATAGTAAGACTACTCGAACCTGCCGACGCTACTTTTATTATTAATTACGTTGCCGAAGTGCAGGTTATCCACACAAAAAAACCTGTTGTTTATACCGATGGCAAATATTTTAAGAAGGCTGTCTGGAAATTCATATTTGATTTTTTATTGATAGAAAGGGGCTCGGTATTTAATGAGCGGATGTTTTTAGAGAGTAACATCCGTAAACTGGCTAATAGCTATAATGTACAATATGCCGAGATGCTGCTATACCTTGTGCAAAGCATCGGGCAGGTACATCAGGCCAGTATTGAGCAAGCTCCATTGTTTCAATTGCTTGCGAGTTTACTTAATGATCTTAATCAGCACACAACTAATTTTGTAGAGTCAAAAAATAACATTGGATTAAGTACCTATACCGATACATCCCGCACCGTTGTATTAAAAGATGTATTGCTGCACTGGCTTACATACGGCAGCATACCCTGGTGGGGTAGCAAATATTTTGAACAAGGGCCGGTAGCAATGTTTCAAGCTTTGTTTACAACTGCCCCTGCCGAAGCATTCTTATTATTGAAGTACGCCGGTACTATACCCAATATTCGTAAACGTGTAATTTATCAAATCCCGGAACAATTAATTATTAACCTGTTGGATAAACAGCCTGGTGGCGAGAGTGCGGTTAAACTCTATCAATATTTATTGCAGGCTTTTAGCAAAGTCAATGGCAATCATGATTTGTCCGGTTCATCCAACGTATTATTACTCATCTTTTGGGAGGTGTACATTGCCGGAGAATACAAAAAGTTTGATACTGTTTCCTTTATTAAAAAAGGTATTTACGGTTTAATAAAACAACAAAATATTGATCAAAAAGATGTTGATCAGAAAGAAATTGATCAGGGTGATATTCATTATCAAACTATTATTGAAGCACTCAAAAATGTATTCAGAGCGGCTAACGAAACAACTTATTTAAAAAATCTGGATGCAATTGCAATAACTGAGCGTGCAGATGTCAATTTAATATTAGAAGAATCATTTAACACAACTGTAGATGTTCGGCAATCTCTGATACGTTACCTCTCAGTCAAGGCTCCAAGTCAACAGGCTATTATTGACGAAGTGTTGCTTATCCTGAAATACTTCTTACACAATAATAAGCAGCTCCCGCAACAATTTAAAGGTACTAACCCGGCCTACGTTAAGGCGGTTATTGAGCAGTTGCTGCAATTATTAAAAAAATCGGATATCAAAGCGTATAAACAGCTGCTATTAAACAATAAAGAGTTTAAAATATATGTAAAGGATAATGCTGATACCGCAATACTGATTAACGGTAGTGTTGAACAATTAATAAGCGATTATTTACTCCTCGATTATCAACCCCAAAAAGAAGATATATTAAACGAGGCATTAAGTATACTGGAATATTTTTTAACTACAGGCAAGCTGCCCGAGCCATTTGCAGGCGCCAATATACCGCAGATATTAAAACAATTATTGCTGCTACTTAACTATGGGCGACCAGCAACGCTTAACAATATTTTACAGCGCGATGGATATCTTATTGATGCTCGTATGCTATTGCATAATCTATTCGACACAACTGCAAATACTGCCGAAAGTAATGTTAGCCGTACCCTGAAAGAATATCTCGAAAGGGATATCATCAAATATATAGACCAGCAGCCCGGTTTTGTTTTTAATGGTGACGAAACGATTGCTGTTATACTTGATCGATATATTAAACAATCTCAGGGTCAGCATAATTTAATTATGCCGCTATTAAAAAATCAGGCTACAGCCCGGTACATAGCACGGCACTATAATGATGCACAAGTGAGCAGTTTACTAAACAATAGCATAACTTTAATTGGTGGTTCAGAAAACTTAATTTGGATAAACGATTTGCAATTGTTTATCGCCAATAACATCACCGATACCTTGCAACGTGAACGATTGGTTACTTTATTGCGCGAGTTTAACCTGCTTATATTGGGCAGGCATATCACTATAAATTCTTTTTCAGTTTATTTAAAACAGCTTCTTAACTTTATTTCATCTGCCAATTATTCGCTTTTTACTGCTTTATCTAATGTAATGCTTAAGGCTGTATCAACTCCCGGTTTATCGCCCGTGTTTACATCAAAACTATCGGTAGTTTTAACTGAGATGCGGATTTATAATGATAGTTATAAAACAGAGCAGCGTATAAAACAGCAATTAGTTAAAGCCGATGACATCGCCATACAAAACGCCCTAGGTATAAATGCAGATAAAAAAGGGATTGAGGCCAAACAACTTAAAGAAGAAATTAAACAAAATATACAGATAACAGAAGATATAATGAAAGATGAAAATAAGCAGTTATTAGTTAATTCTAAGGATACCATTTACATTAATAATGCAGGCCTGGTTTTATTAAACCCTTTTTTAGCCACGTATTTTGTACGCCTGGATATGATGGTAGGTGGTAAGTTCATTAACGCTGATGCGCAATTACGTGCAGTGCATTTACTTCAATACCTTGTTAACGGCAAAAGCAACAATCCCGAGCATTTTTTAGTTTTAAATAAAGTATTTTGCAATGTGCCGGTTGAAGAGCCTGTTCCCGCAGAAATAACCCTTACAGATAGAGAGAAAGAAACATCTGAACAATTATTAAGAGCAGTAATAGGTAATTGGGATAAGTTAAAAAATACAAGTATCGAAGGTTTACAGGAGTCGTTTTTGCAACGCGATGGCGCGCTTGTTTTTAAAGATGATGCCTGGCACCTGAAAGTTGAGCAGCGTGGCTATGATGTACTGCTGCAAACACTCCCCTGGACAATCGGGATGATAAAAACACCATGGATGGACAATTTTTTATATGTTGAATGGACATAAACCCAATAGGCGATAACGCTTCTGCGCTTAGTACCCAGATGCAGTGGTTGGCACAGGTAATTGATACCCGTATGCTTTTATATTGGCAATTGCCTTGTGAATATAATTCTATATTCGATATTCCGGCGGTTATTACAGTTGATGACAACTCAATTTTTGGGCGTATTGTAGAGCATTACCAAATGGATTTCGCAGAACGTCTGATTTTACTAATGGCGCTTGCTCCACATGTTCAACCCCATTTGCTGGATGTTTTTTTTAAAAAAAATGCTGATTACGACCGGGTTTTTACCGAGTTTGGTGGTGTTAAGGGGCAAAATCACAATGGCTTTATTCCCACCGGCGAAACTATCGCCTTTATACTCGATCCGAATGATCTGAACCTGCGGTTTGCGTTATTTAATATTTTTAGTGCCGACCACTTCTTCAGTAAATTCAACATACTAAAACTCGAAAATCATCATCCCGGCGAACCCCTTTTAAGCGGTGTGCTCCGTATCTCAACTGAATATTTAAGCCTTTTTACTACAGGCGAAAATCGCAGGCCCGATTATAGTGCCAATTTTCCGGCAAAGCGTATTACCACACTGCTTGGATGGGATGACTTGGTATTGGATGACGCGGTGTTAAACGAAGTAGGAGAGATACAGGACTGGATAGTGCATGGTAAAACACTTATTGATGATTGGGGGATGGGGGGTAAAATAAAACCGGGTTTCCGTACTTTGTTTTATGGGCCACCGGGCACAGGTAAAACCTTAACGGCAAGTTTGCTGGGTAAAGCAACTGGGCTTGATGTTTATCGCATCGATCTGTCGATGGTGGTATCAAAGTTTATTGGCGAAACCGAAAAGAATATGGCCAATATTTTTGATCAGGCCGAAAGCAAAAATTGGATCTTATTTTTTGATGAGGCTGATGCTTTGTTTGGCAAACGGACACAAACCAACAGCTCTAATGACAAACACGCCAATCAGGAAGTTGCCTACCTGTTGCAACGTGTTGAAGATTTTCCGGGAGTGGTTATATTGGCCACCAATATAAGGGCTAACCTTGATGAGGCTTTTAGTCGTCGTTTTCAATCCATGATCTATTTTGCCATGCCCGGCCCCAACCAGCGTAAGCAGCTGTGGCAAACGGCTTTCTCAGATAAAACACAATTTGAGCCAAAGCTTATACAAAAGTTTGACGAAATAGCCAGTAAGTATGAAATGGCCGGTGGCGCGATTATTAATGTGGTGCGGTATGCATCATTAATGGCATTAAAGCGCGGTAATAATGTAATCAGGTATGACGATGTATTGGAAGGCATCCGTAAAGAATACCGTAAAGATGGTAAAACAGTATGACAATAGTTGATAGACTTACAGTTCGTCGTTTTCACGAAATACGTACCGACCAACATGGTGAAGGTACCACACAGGCCTTAGGCTGGAAAAATTTTCACAGCCAGCAGGCTCGTTTTGCCATGCTGGAAGATATTGGCGATATGAATGATTGCTCAGTATTGGATATTGGATGCGGCCATGGTGATCTGCGTGCTTATCTCGACGATAAATATCCCAGATTGCGATACGCAGGTATCGATCAGATGGAAAGCTTTCTGGATATAGCGATAGACCGTTACGCGCACTTGCCCGATACCGCTTTTTATCATGGCGACTGTTATTCGGCGGAGTTGCCAGGTATGGATTATGTGCTGGCCTGCGGCAGTTTGAGTTATCGTAATAGCGATGAAGATTTTATAGAGCAGATGATCAGCAAATTATTTAACACCTGCCGAATTGCATTAGGGTTTAACTTATTAAGCAGGGTAGATGAGCCCGGTGGTATTTTAATGGCTTATGCTCCGGAAGTGATTGTAAAGTATTGCCGTACCTTAACTGATAACGTGGTATTACACCAGGAATATTTTAATGATGATTTTACGGTTTGGATGTATAAGTAACTAATCATAATAGTACGATTTCTTATCAGGGCAATCCGCTTCAAAATGATTCCCACCGGTATGGAAAATATGAATTGCGGTTCCGCCTTGTTCTCCAATGGTTTCATTTGGTATCTGGCTATTAATATTATAATGAATAATGATATCCTGATCGATGCCTAATTCTTCATTGATAATTGCAATAGTTTCAGGGCTCGCAACAAGCATTTCGCCAATTTGGCCCACTCTACTTCTAATTCTTATAAGTTCACCTAAATTTGCATTTCTGTTTAACCTATTTTGTGCAATAGCATTGATCAGGCAATTGTTAATTTCTATCAAATAACTTACCTCTTGTTCATATCGTTCTCTTGTCTTTTTTTTCCTTGTTTTTTCTGTCACCAAACTGCGGCCTTTTTTGCGGGCCGGATGATAAAAGGGGTTTTCTCCTATAAACACGTCTGAAAATTTTTCAACAGATTTCCCAATCAATTCTTTTGCCTCATTAACATAATCTATGGCAGAACTGCCTTTTATAAAATCACATGATATTGCACCTATAGTTTCAGCCATATCTTCAGTAATTGTACCGGTTTCACCAAAAAAGGTGTTAAAGATGGTTTCAAGTTTTTGCTTTTTACGCTCAGGGACACTCGTTTCATTTTCAGACTCATCATCCTTTGTTGATGAAGTGAACTCTTTTTCTAATTCAGAAGTTAAATTTTTGTAATTGAATTCTGAACTTGTTCCTTTGCGTTTATAGGATTTTTTATCATTGCTTTCTACTAATGGCGTAGCATAAATATCTTTCGTACCTGGGTCCTTATATTCAAAATATCCCGGGCCTATTTGTACTATAAACGGAAGCAGTTTATAGTCATCCCGTTTCACAATTTGCCTGCATAATCTTATACAATCTTTCAAACTTAAAATAGGTACGTTACGCACTAATTGTCCTTTGCCGCGCTCCAATGTTATTTCACCTATTTTACTTTTATTAATTACTTCAGGTAGGTCCAGATCGTTCTCATCATCCGAGTCCCAGTTTGAAAAATCTTCCAGGCCAGATAGCTCCACTCCGGTAGGGATCAAATCTTTGGGAGTTGGAATTATGTATCGTGGATTTTGCTTACTCTTTCCCGATTTAATATTCCACGCTCTCAGTAGGTTTGTCCTATGTTCCTGAGGGTTTTTTGTGTTATTTACATACTCGGTTATTGTTATAAAGCTAACTTCAATATTTAATTTTTCTTTTTTGACATAGTTTTTAGCCGTTTTTTTTGTTTTTTGTATTGTTGTATTGTTACGCAATAGGCGCAGCGGGCTTATTGACGATGACTCGACTTTATTCTCTGTCAAGTCAGTGCCTTTTTTGTCCGCCATGAATTTCATTTGCATAGCCTTTGCTCCCATTACATCAGCCTCGTTTTCCAGCCCCGGATCATCATTAACCGCAACTCCGGTTTTCATTTGAATAGTTGGCTGTACGCGACCTTGTTTTTGTTGTGCCACGTGCCAGGCTTCGTGCGGTAAATGTTTCTCTTGCCCGGGTGCAACGTGTATATCAGTGCCTTGCGCATAGGCTAGTGCATTCAATTGAGCAGGTTGTGATGAGTTATAATGCACCTTTACATCGTCCATGCTAAAACCCGATAGGTTTTCAACACCTGACTTTAAATTATCAGGTAACCCGGTTTTGTTTCCCTTTTTTTGAACAGCTTGGAATTTATCTTGTACAGGTAATTCTTCTTCGGGTATGCCTGCCTTTTGAACAGGATCACTTTTTAACTGAAAAGGTTTTTTTTGCAGTGGATCTTCTTCGGGTAATCCTGATTTTTGTACCGTATCACTTTTTAGCTGAAATGGCATCATTTGCAACGGCTCTTCTTCCGTCTCGCTCTGTTTCTGGATAGTAAATTTGCCTTGTACAGGTAATTCTTCCTCATCGCCAAGCTCTTTTCTTTGAAATGTATCACTTTTTAACTGAACAGCTTTCATTTGCAATTCTTCTTGTGATACTTCTTTTTTTTGTAATGCGGGTACTGCCGCCATACTACTACCATTATTGCCGGTATTTTGACTAGCAATGGATTTTGAGGCGGTATATGAGTTCTTTTCAGCGAGAATACTTGGCATGGTTTAGATTTTGAAGTAATTACCTGAGTATAAATTTATTATAATTGATTTGTAATTGCAACTATCATCTAATAATTAAAATATATTCTGCTGAGTAGCCTAGATACGTTATTTATGTTCTTCAAAAAAGTAAACCACCAACATCGTAGCAGTATTTTTGCCGGTATTTTTAGGTGTATGCGAAATACGCCCGTCAAAAAGTAAAGAGTCCCCTTGTGAAAGGCTTATTGTTTGCTC
>JABDDX010000008.1 GCA_013287375.1 Bacteroidota bacterium
AAAAAGGTATTTATTCATTCGAATATTTAAGAGGCTAAAAATAATTTATACAGTTGTTAAAAAGTGTTAAAAGCAAAAATTTAATTAACCTGCTCACTGATCAGGCCAAAACGGCGTTCCCGTTTCTGATAATCAAGTATGGCTTCGAACAAATCCTCCTTGCGGAAGTCGGGCCATAATTTTGTTGTAAAATACAATTCGGCATAAGCTATTTGCCAAAGCAAGTAGTTACTTATGCGGTTTTCACCACTGGTACGTATCAGTAGCTCAGGATCGGGCATGCCGCTTGTATATAAGTTATTGTCAAATACATCTTCGTCAATATCATCAATACTTAGTGTGCCTGCCTGCACTTTTCCTGCAATTTGTTTTACAGCGTTAATAATTTCGCGCCTCGAACTGTAGCTTAACGCTAACGTAAGTACAAGGCCCGTATTGCCTGCTGTTTTATCAATAGCGTTTTTTAGTTCCTTAAAACATCTTTCGGGCAGCATGGTTAAATCGCCAATGGCGTTAAGGCGTACATTTTTTTTCATAAAGTTATCAATCTCTTTATGAATTGTACTAACCATTAGCTCCATAATAGCCATAACTTCCAGTTTAGGGCGGTTCCAATTCTCAGATGAGAAGGTATACAATGTAAGATATTTTAAACCTACATCGCAGCTACCCTCTACCACATCCCTTACCGATAATACGCCGTTATGATGGCCGAATATTCTTAATTTGCCCTTTTCTTTAGCCCAACGCCCATTACCATCCATTATAATGGCGATGTGCTGCGGTAACCTTGACAAATCAATCTGATCCTTATATCCCATTTTATGTCAATTATTAAAAGCCGCAGATTGGTTTACAAAAACATGCTTTTAGTAAAAACTTGCTCAAAAGTATGATAATTAATAAATGCCGTTAGTTAATATATGTTAAAAATGATTGGCCCGGGCACATTTTTTTAATGACCATTGCCCATTTTTTCAGGGTACAAAGGTAAAACTTAATTGCGCTTTTTTTAGTATGAGGGGGAAAAGATTTTGTTACAGGCGATATTGAGTGATTGAATGAGTGGTGATTGTGTGAAGGTTACCGGCTTCATGGGGCATGATGAACTTGTTTCAGCATCTCACTGGGCAGGTTGCCATTCATGTTGTTTACCTAGCTTGTGGAATGCCGAAATAAATTCGACATGACATTTTAACTACTGCTCGAAATAGCACTTTTCGGTAACGAAAGTATAGGATATGGTGAATTGGGCAAACATATAGGTATCGCGCGAGCGCATGTCGCCACGCTGGGTGCCTGGTGTGCCTATATAAGAACCTGTTTTTTCACCCGATGGATCGGATAATATACGTGCGATATCACTGTGCAGCTTGCTTGGATCGGGATAAGTTCCGCTTACATCATCCAGGTAATCGGTATTTGGCTGGCGGTAGCCAATATCGGCAATCAGGTTCCAGCTGCCTGTTATATTGTATTTTATGCCTACTCCATACGGAATAGATATAGCATTATTTGAATAAGGCTTTGACTCCCCTTCGGTTTCCAGGGGGCGCAAATCATATTTTGTACCCCTGTAAATAGCTGTCGGATTGTAGTTCACTGCAGCAACGCCCAAATAAAGAAATGGCGTGTACCTGTTATGACTTACACCGGCAATGTAGTTCATAAAATTAAACTCGCCAATAAGGCTGATTTCATTCAAATGATCGGTAAAACTGAGGTTACGCTGGCGGGTTAACGCATCGCTTGATGTGCTATCGGCTGCGCTGATGGAGCCATAGGTATAAGTTAACCGTGCAGACAAGTATGGGTTAAAATTGCGTTTCACAAATACACTACCTGCGCCACCGCTAAATTTGAGGGGGTTAGTTGGGTTCAAATCGCCCATATAGGCAGCGCCACCACCGCCCACGCCTACTTCCCAGGTTTGGGCCTGTAAATTAAACGCGATGAAAGTTAAAAGTATAGCTGTGACAAATTTGAGCATTAAGCAAATTTAATAATTGCGGGCATCAAGTCCCCACAATAATTTGTTTCTTAACGTAGATAAGTAGCTTTCATTATTCAGCCTAACCAAATTTAACACAAATCCGGCTTTGTGAACTTTAAAACGAACCACTTTATCCACCGTTTCGGTGCGTGAATCGCAGGTAACCAGGTAATTATTGCTGCGCGATTCCACCTCAAATGATAGCACGCAGCTATCCGGCAATACAATTGGCCTTACATTAAGGTTATGTGGCGATACCGGAGTTAATACAATGCTATTTGACTGGGGAAAGATAATTGGCCCACCACAGCTAAGCGAATAGGCCGTAGAGCCTGTTGCTGTTGATATGATGATACCATCGCCCCAATAGGCGTTTAAAAATTCGCCATCGAGGTATACACGGGTGATAATCATCGCCGCGTCATCGCGCTTATGGATGGTAATATCGTTCAGAGCAAAGTTATCATCGCCAAAAATCTCCTGTTCGGAATCAATGCTAATGAGCTCACGACTATCCAAAGTAAATTCGTTATTTACTACCGCATGGATGGCTGCAGCGATGTCGCTTTTGTTGATGCTGGCCAAAAAGCCAAGCCTGCCAAAGTTGATGCCGATAACGGGAACGCCTGTATCACGAATTACGTTCACCATATCCAGCAGGGTACCATCCCCGCCAAGGGTTAAAAAAATATCGATGAAACCTTTTATGGTATCGCCGTTTTTGAGGACGTGGTAAGGCGGCGTATTTATTTTGTCGGTTATATAATCGTTAAGCAGGTGATGTACGTAAATCTCAACTTTGTGCTGTGCAAGGTTATCAAAAACCTCCTGCACTAAAGGTAAAGCCTCGTTACTAAATTGCCTGCCGTATATTGCTATATTCATTTTTGGGTAGTAGTTGATAGTTCATAGTTCATAGTTGCTTCTGGTAATAATCCATTAATATTTTGCTATGAACAATGAACCATTATCTATGAACTAATGAACAAGCTATAAGTTTAAGTAATTCATCAAAGAATCATAACGATCCCTTGAGTTGTCGTTATCGCCGGTATGGTTAAAGGTGGCTTTAATATCATACTCATAGCGTAAAAAGGTTGCTATTATGGTTGAGATATCTTGTTTATTAACTTTCAGGGTGACTTCCATACGTGTTGAATCAGGATGCTGATAAACGTATGAACTTAGTATCTGGGCATTGTCGGATTCTACGATCTGAGCCATGTGGGCCAGCGAGTTATTTTTGTTATTGATTTCCAATACAATGATGCCACCTGGCTGCGATACTGATGTAAGGCGGGCGAAGTACTCGTTCATGGTATTGATGGATATTACGCCCAGGTAATTCTTTTTTATGTCGAGTACAGGCACAATGGTTAACTGCTGCTCATGAAACAGGCGGATAACATCATAAATATGCTGGTCTTCTAATACATATGGATTTACCAGCGATAAGGCCAGTGCGCCAACTTCTGTTTGGTAATCGGATATTTCGATCAGATCATCCTCGCTTATCAAGCCTAAAAACTGCTCCTGGTTTACAATGGGCAAATGCCTTACGCGAAACTCCGCCATACGGTCAAACACCTTCTGCACAGTGTCAGAGGTGTGTATGGGGGGAAGCGCATCGGCAATTAACTCAACTGCAAGCATAATTTATATTCCTGTTCTTTCTAAAAAGCCTTTTAAAGCTTTATTAAATTCTTCGGGTTGCTCCATCATTGGGGCGTGCCCGCATTTATCGATCCAAATCAACTCGGATTTTGGCAGATACTGATGAAACTCCTCTGCCACCTCCGGTGGTGTAACCTTATCGTTCTTTCCCCATATTAAACCAACGGGGATATGAATTTTATGCAAATCCTTTTGCATGTTGTGGCGTATAGCCGAACGTGCCATTGCTAATATCCTAACTACGGAATGACGGTCGTTAACGATTCGAAAAACATCATCAACCAGTTCCTTTGTAGCCGTTTCAGGGTCGTAGAATGTAAATTCTACCTTCTCCTTTATAAAATCATAACTCTCGCGGCGCGGAAATGTTCCGCCAAAAGCATTTTCATATAAGCCGGAGCTGCCGGTTAACACTAATGCTTTAGCAAAAGTGGGATGTGCCAATACATATATTAATCCTGCATGGCCGCCCAGCGAGTTACCAATTATGGTAAAATCTTTTAACTTTTTATATTTTACAAACTTATGTATGTACTTAGAGATGGTTTTTACTCCAGTGGTTAGTAAAGGCAGGTCATATATCGGCAGCATAGGGATGATTACGCGGTAGTGAGATTTAAACTCATGTACCACCTCTTCCCAATTGCTTAATGCACCCATTAAGCCATGCAACAATAATAATACCTCTCCTTCACCCTCATCAATAAAACTAAATCCGTTTTGCTCTTTAAGTACCAAACTCATATAAATGTATACGTTAAAATAAACTAAGCAACGGCTAAAAAAATAAAATTAAGTAGCAGCCTATTTATTATGCTATAAAAATAGCTTATTGAAGTTGAGTTGCAAGGATTTTTAGTTGATTAAGTTAAATTAAGTTATTTGCGTTGATTAAGTTACTTAAAATCAAACACTAATCACAAAACTCAACACCCACTATCCCAACAATTGCTTCACAAGCTCTGATATGGTACGGCCATCGGCCTTGCCTGCCAGCTCCTTGTTGGCAGCGCCCATTACTTTGCCCATATCTTTTACTGATGTTGCGCCTACGCGCGCTATCAGGTCTTTTAAATATGTTTCCACTTCTTCATGGCTCATTTGTTTGGGCAGATAGGCCTCGATTACTTCCAGCTCTTCTATCTCAACCTGGTAAAGGTCGGCGCGGTTTTGCGTTTTGTAGATCTCGGCCGACTCCTTGCGCTGTTTTACCAATTTTTGCAAAACTTTGGTTTCAGCTTCTGGCGTAACTTCTTCGGCAGCACCTTTTTCGGTACGGGCCAGCAGCAATGCTGATTTTATAGCACGCAAACCGCGTAAACGGTCGGCTTGTTTGGCTAACATGGCTTGTTTAATATCCTGGTCTATTTGTGTAGTGAGTGACATTTAGTGATTTTTGAATGAGTGATTGAGTGATTTTTTCATTTGCATATCTGCCTATTCGCACATCTGCACATCTACATTTAATGATTTTTTCATTTGCACATCTGCATATTCGCACATCTGCACATTTATTTTACTTTCTGAAAATATTGCCGGCGCTTGCCTGCGCGGTTGGCATAACAATTAGCTCGTTGATGTTTACGTGAGCCGGGCGCGATACCGCGAACCAGATGGTTTCGGCAACATCATCGGCGGATAGGGCATCAAAACCTTCGTATACTTTTTTAGCACGTTTTTCATCACCTTTAAAGCGCACTATCGAAAATTCGGTTTCTACAGCGCCAGGGTGTACCGCGGTAACTTTTATCCCGTGAGGCAACAGATCAATACGCATGGCTTTGTTAAGTGCATCAACTGCATGCTTTGAGGCACAGTATACGTTTCCGTTGGCGTAAACTTCTTTACCAGCTATCGACCCTAAATTAACAATGTGGCCATGCCCATTGGTGACCATCCAGTTGGATACGATTTTGGTTACGTATAGCAAGCCCTTAACGTTGGTATCAATCATGCGGTCCCAATCGTCCATATCGCCTTTGTCAATCGGATCAAGCCCCTGACTAAGGCCTGCGTTGTTTATCAGTACGTTAACCTTTTTCCATTTGGCAGGTAAGCCTTCCAGGTTTTCAACTACTTCATCGCGGTTACGCACATCGAATGATGATACAGCAACTTCCACGTTATATTTTTTGTTGAGATGGGCTGCAAGTTTATCAAGCCTGTCGATACGTCGGCCTGTTAATATCAAATTATATCCTTCGCGGGCGAACAGCTCAGCTGTTGCTTCACCTATTCCGGCGGTCGCGCCGGTTATTAATGCAATTTTAGCCATAGGTAATAAAACTATTGGGCACGAAATTAGTTTTTTTTAACTAACTATTCGAAGTAAAGGTTGATCATCAGCGAATGAAGGAATAATTTACTGATGGGTGACGAATAAGGCTGCGCTTCAGGAAGGAGTACATTGCCAAAGGAGTTTGATATTTTTATTTCGGGCGATAGCTTGAAATATTCAAAATAAATATCGCAACCTACTCCTGCTTCGTATGACTCATAACTACCTACATTTTTCACCGTTCGATCAACTAAAGCAGCGGTGTTATCGCTATTAGCTTTGGCCCCTATTGAATAAGAATATTTTAAACCTGCCACAAAATACCCCCGAAAATCGCCATGCCTATCGGATTTTATTTTGATGGCTAATGGAAAATCGACCGTGGTGGTTTGGACTATTTTTTTGACATTATCTGTGGTATCGGCGTAAGTATAGCTTAAGCTGCGATCCGCGAAAATGAGCGAGGGCGTTAGTCGTACTTCAAAATGCTCGGTAAAATCATAACGGGTAAGGAAACCAACTGCGAAACCGGGTGTATTTGGCGAACTGATGCTGGTACCCGCACTTGTTACCGGTTGATTGCCATTTTGAGGATCGGGAAACGGGGTTTGCCAGTTAGGTTTTTTTAAGATTTTGTAGTAGTTTTCGATGTATGAAAAGGAGAAACCAAAGCTAAGGTCGCGCTGATCGGCACCCCCACCCCAGGCGGGCGGGTTATCCTGTGCAAGTAATATATTACTGCAAAACAATAAGGCAACAATAGCTAAGTAGCATTTAATCATTTAACGCCGGTATAAATTGAACAGATACCAAACGTTAGTGGCCTGTGTTTGGTATTTTTAAAGCCTGCTTTCTGCATTAAACTTACAAATTTTTCGCCATCAGGAAAAGCGGCAACCGACTCCGGCAAATAACTATATGCCCTCGCATCCTTTGAAAACAGCTTACCAATACCCGGCGTTACATAGCTGAAATAAAAATTATATAACTGCTTTATGGGGAATGCTTTGGGTTTAGAGAATTCTAAGATTACAGCTTTACCACCTGATTTTAACACGCGGTGAATATCAGCCAAACCAACTTCCAGGTTCTCGAAATTACGTACGCCGTAAGCAACGGTTACGGCATCAAATTCATCGGCTTCGAAGGGTAATTTTTCAGAGTCGCCTAATTTTATGGAGAATTTATCGCCTAAGCCGCGTTTGGTTATTTTTTGCTGCGCGATGTCGAGCATGCCTTGTGAAATATCAACCCCAACAATTTTTTTAGGGTTGAGAATCTTCAGTGCTTCAAATGCGAAATCGCCGGTGCCGGTGGCAACATCCAGTATTTGTTGAGGGTTATCTTTTTTTAATTCGTTAATGGCTTTTTTACGCCAGATAATATCGATGCCTAATGATAAAAAATGGTTCAGGAAATCGTAAGTTTTGGATATGTTATTGAACATATCAGCCACCTGGGCTTTTTTAGCAACTTCGTTATCCTGGTAGGGTGTTATTATTTCGCTCATGTTATTAGATGCAGCAAAGATAGAGAATTATTGTCTGAACCATGATTAAACGGATTAAAGGATTGTCATGATTTTTATCGCTTGGCGGGGAACTATACGAGCAGCATTAGCGCAAATGCCAGGCGCACAGTTGACTCACCCCGAATGCGCTACGCTGTTCGACCCTCTCTCCGGCAAGCCGGAAAGAGGGTGAAAATTATTCTCCTTAACTTAATGACATTGATCTAAAACTATAAAGAAGGTGAATTTTGAGTTATTTAGCTAAGGCTAGTAACCCTTTTGCATCTAGCGCCCGGGTATACATGGTTAATTTACCATCAGCGTCCAACGGCCAGTCTTCTTTTGGGCGATCCCAGTATAATTCTACGCCGTTTTTGTCGGGGTCATCTAAATAGATGGCTTCGGATACGCCATGGTCTGATGCGCCGGTGATTGGGTATTTGGCATCGATTAAGCGTTGTAATATTACAGCAAGGTCTTTTCTTTCCGGGTAAAGGATGGCGGTATGGTATAAGCCGGGAGCATATTCGGGTGCTGGTGACGCGCCTTTGCTGTGCCAGGTATTTAAGCCGATATGGTGATGGTACCCTCCTGCTGATATAAAGGCAGCCTGATCTCCGTAGGTGGTCATAATTTCGAAACCTAATAATCCGCAGTAAAAATCAAGTGATTTTTGAAGGTCGCTTACTTTTAGATGTACGTGGCCGATGCGGGTTTGAGCTGGGATGGTGTAGTTTTCCATTGTTTTATATTTTGGGGTTTGGCTAAAGCCGGATCTTGTTAATTTATTTCGCCCTTTTAAAATGGGTGGCTATGAATTTAGCAATTATAATGTACCATAATAAATCCATACACAAATATACGTGTTTAAACATGTATATTTGTAATCGTTTAGTAAGGATATAACAAGATGAATTAAATAAGCGAAGTTCAACTAATCTCCAATAACTAATCTCTAATCACTAAATTACTATCTTTGCCCAATGATCGTTAAAACCGCCGAGTTTATTTGCAGCAACACTCAAATTTCTAAATTGCCGCCGCCGGTTAAGGCTGAATATGCTTTTATTGGGAGGTCGAACGTTGGGAAATCCAGTCTTATTAATATGCTGGTGCAGAAAAAAGGTTTGGCTAAAACTTCGCAAACGCCGGGAAAAACTCAGCTGATCAATCACTTTTTGGTTAACGACAGCTGGTATATTGTGGATTTACCGGGTTACGGTTATGCCCGTGCCTCCAAAAGCAAGAAAGCGGATTGGGATAAATTTATCCATTCCTACCTTGATAAACGTGAAAGTTTGCAATGCGTCATGGTTTTGATAGATAGTCGTTTAGAGCCGCAGAAAATAGATTTGGAGTTTTGCAATTGGTTGGGCGAAAAAGGATTGTCGTTTGTTTTGGTGTTTACCAAGGCTGATAAACAATCGAGCATTAAAACTGACCAGAACGTGGCGAGGTTTAAAAAAGCTTTATTAGAAACTTTTGAGGAAGCACCGGGATATTATATTACATCGGCAGAAACAATGATGGGCAGGGATGAGATTTTGGGGTTTATTGGAGGGATTAATAATAGTTTTGTAGTACCGAAGATAAGGGGTGAGGAATTTTAAAAGAATTAAAGAATTGTCATTTCGACCGGAGTGAGAAATCTTCTATAATTAGCATGGCGGACTTACAGGGCGAAGAAGATTTCTCCCTTTGGTCGAAATGACAGGGTCGAGAGATTGAAATGATAACAGGAATAAAATATTACAATGTGGAATTATAACTTTTTCGTTTACATCACATCCAATTACGAGAAAACGGTATTGTATGTAGGTGTTACAAACGATTTGGTTAGAAGGCTATATGAACACAAGGAAAACAAGGGCGATAAGAAAACTTTCGCAGGAAAATATTACTGCTACAATTTGGTTTACTACGAGCGTTTCAGTCATATTGAGCATGCAATTGAGCGGGAGAAAGAAATTAAAAAATGGCGCCGGGAAAAGAAAGATGCTTTGATCGAATCTTTAAATCCTGAATGGAGTTTTTTGAATAAAGAGATCTCCGAATAAACATTGTCATTTCGACTGGAAGGAGAAATCTTCTGCGGTTTGCAAAGCGGATTTGCTTGGTGAAGAAGATTTCTCCCTCCGGTCGAAATGACAGGCGGATAAATCGAAATGACAAGGTCGATTTTAGAATATTGAATAATTACACAAATGAAAAAATATCTATCATTAGTAACATTTACGCATACCATTTTTGCTATGCCTTTTGCTTTTATTGGCTTCTTTTTGGCGGTGACCACTACGGAATATCGCTTTGACTGGCTGAAATTGGTGATGATGGTTTTGTGTATGGTTTTCGCGCGAAACTCGGCTATGGCGTTTAACCGTTATTTGGATAGGGATATTGATGCTAAAAACCCACGGACCAAACAGCGAGATATTCCTTCGGGCAGGATTAGCGCGAGATCGGCTTTGACGTTTACTATTGCTAACTGCCTGTTGTTTATAGCTACTACCTGGTTTATTAATTCGCTTTGCTTTTTCTTGTCGCCGGTGGCTTTGTTTGTGGTGCTGGGGTATAGCGCTACCAAACGCTTTACAGCGCTTTGTCATTTGGTTTTAGGGTTGGGGTTGGCTTTGGCCCCTATCGGCGCTTATCTGGTGGTGACGGGGCATTTCGCGGCTACGCCTGTATTCTTTTCGCTATCGGTATTGTGCTGGGTTAGCGGCTTTGATATTATTTATGCTTTGCAGGATATTGATTTTGATTTGCATGAAGAGTTACACTCTATCCCTGCTTATCTGGGTAAGGTGAATGCTTTGAGGTTATCAACCTTTTTGCATGTGCTATCAGCCATATTTGTGATTATGCCGGTGTTTTACACACCCGTTGGTATCCCCTATTTTATCGGGATCGCCTTCTTTTGCTCCATGCTGATCTACCAGCACCTGCTGGTTAAACCTAACGACCTTAGTCGGGTTAACTTTGCTTTTATGACCACCAACGGGATTGCCAGCGTTGTTTTCGCTGTGTTTTTCATGTTGGATAGATTGTGGATTCGTTAGTCATTGAGTCATTTGCTGTGCTGTCATTGAGTCATTGACTTGCGTTAGGGATAGGAACGGATACCGGCTTGTGGCTAAGGCCTGTGCAGTATGAGTGGAGAGCCTGCCCCGGAGGGGAACGCCCTGATGAAGCCCATAGTCATAGGTCAAAAGTCTTTTATTACCTCACTACATTAATTCCTGATCTTTTTTCTCGTGGTAGGTTTTGTAGCAGAGATATAGGAACAGGATGACAGGGCCGATATCGAGCGCCCATCTGCCGGTTGACATTTTTGGAGCGGTTGTGGTTACGAGGTCAAAAATGAAGACTCCTATGGCGATCATGCCACCGATAAAGTATAGATAAACGTATTGCTTGCTCATTTTAAATTGTCATTTGCTTTGCTGTCATTAGGGCATTATTACCTTTGTCATTTCGACCGTAGGGAGAAATCTTCTTCGATCTGCATATTCGCTTTGCAAATCGAAGAAGATTTCTCCTCGTTCCTCGTCGAAATGACAATTTGGATTACTACTTTAATTCATACTTTTTAGGGACATCTTTAATAGCTTTTACTCTTTTAAATATAGAAGCGCCCAATGGTGGTATGGTTATGTTGATCGAGTTATCACGACCATGCCAGTTTATCGTTTCGCTGCTTACCGGGTTTGAATTTAACACACCGCTGCCCCATAGGTTTTCTGCGTCAGAGTTAAATATCTCTTTCCACTCGCCTGCCTGGGTAACGCCTACACGGAAATCGTGACGGATAACCGGGGTCATGTTTAGCACCACGACCAGATCATCATCCTCGTTGTAGCCTTTGCGGGCGTATACCAGGATGGAATCATTAGCATTACCGCCATCAATCCATTCGAAACCGGTATAGTCGAATCCTTTTTCGTAAAGCGCAGGTTCTGATCTGTAAAGTTTATTCAGGGCCTTAACAGTTTCTTTTATGCCATTATGGTTAGGGTATTGCAGTACATACCATTCTAATGATTGCTGGAAATTCCATTCTGTACCCTGGCCAAACTCAGCACCCATGAACAATAGTTTTGTGCCCGGGTGGGTGAACATAAAGCTGTACAACAAGCGGAGGTTGGCAAATTGCTGCCATTCATCACCCGGCATTTTGCGTAGCATGGAGCCTTTGCCATAAACCACTTCATCGTGCGAGAAAGGCAGCATAAAGTTCTCGGTAAAGGCATAGATCAAACTAAAAGTGATCACGTTGTGGTGATATTTTCTATTGATCGGGTCTTCCTCAAAATAATTGATAGAATCATGCATCCAGCCCATCATCCACTTCATACCAAAACCTAAACCGCCAGTATAAACCGGGCGACTAACACCTGTGAACGATGTTGATTCTTCAGCAATGGTTTGAGTGTCGGGGAAGTGGCTATAAACCGCTTCGTTAAATTCTTTCAGGAATGATATGGCCTCTAAGTTCTCGTTTCCGCCATAAATGTTGGTTTCCCATTCGCCGTGTTTACGGGAGTAATCGAGATACAGCATAGATGCTACGGCATCCACACGCAAGCCATCCACATGGTAACGATCGAGCCAAAACAAGGCGTTACTGATTAAGAACGCGCGGACCTCGTTACGGCCGTAATTGAATATGTAGGATTTCCAATCCGGGTGGAAGCCTTTACGCATATCGGCATGCTCGTATAGATGCGTCCCATCAAAGTTGTACAGCGCATGCGCATCGCCGGGGAAGTGTGAAGGTACCCAGTCCAGTATTACACCGATGCCTGCTTTATGCAGTTCCTCAACCAAAAACATCAGGTCCTGCGGAGAGCCATATCGACAAGACGCCGCGTAGAAACCGCTGATCTGGTAGCCCCAGCTTGGATAGTACGGGTGCTCCATTATTGGCATAAACTCTACATGGGTAAAGCCCATTTCGGTGATGTATGGCACTAACTTTTCCGCCAATTCGCGATAGGTCAAAAATTCATCGGGGCTCTCGGGGTTACGCGCCCATGAGCCTACGTGCATTTCGTAAACAGAATATGGTTTATCTAAAGCATTGTGCTGGTAACGGGTAGCCATCCAGTCCTGATCTTTCCATTCGTAAAAGGTATCAACTACTATGGATGCCGTGCTTGGCGGTAGTTCCCAGCGTAGTGCAAATGGATCGCTTTTCTCTAATTCTTCGCCGGTGGATGATTTTATGAAATATTTATATACCTCGCCAACACCAATATGAGGAATAAAACCTTCCCAAATGCCCGAAGAATCCCAGCGTGGGTTTAGTTTGTGTGTGCCCCTGTCCCAATAATTAAAGTTGCCCGTAACCGCCACATATTGCGCATTGGGTGCCCAAACAGCGAAGTATGTCCCCACAACGCCTTTATGCTCAACCACGTGTGAGCCAAATTTTTCGTAAAGCTTGTAGTGCTTGCCCGATTGAAACAGGCTAACATCAAATTCAGTAAAACGGCTGTATGGCTCAACCCGCTCTAATGGTGTGGGTTCAACAGCTTCGGGGGTAGTTACTTTTTTTGCAGATGCCTTTTTTACAGGTTTTTCGGTTGTGGTTTTGGTTTTAGCGACAGCAGTTTTTTTAGTCGTTACTTTTTTTACTACTTCTTCGCTTGATGGTTCAACTTTCTTTTTGGCCATATTAGGTTTGCCTTGCGGCTTAGTTTAAGTAAAATTTTACCTTAAATATACCATGCTCAATTGCTATTAATGCTTTTGCAACACAATTTATTAATAATTGCCTTTACAAGCAATTATGCTGCAATGTATATACTTTGGTTTAATTGGTATTAACAATAAAATTAAAAGGGTGTGTTATTTATTTAAAAAACACACCCTTTCTGCACTGATATTTCTTTTTTGTTTCTTTTTGGCGGAGAAACACACCCCTGCTATCGCTCTTTCCTAACGCGCCCTCTGTCGAGAGAAGAACTGGCTTTCTGTGCTATTATTTTTATTGGGGGGCGGATGGCATCGCTTTGTTTGGCGATGAAACCCACCCCTGCCTTTGCGCTCTTTTCCAACGCGCCCCCTCCAGGGAGGGGAACTGGCATATTATCCTTTTAGTATTTCGATATGTTTAAAGTTTTTGCTGAAATTAAACTCGAGGTTTTTGTTTTTGTCGATGGAGTATTCGGTTATTTCTTTGCCATCGGCTACAATTTTGTAGGGCTTGAATGGCAGGCCTGCAATGTTGAAGTGATAGCCGTCGTAGCGTGGGGTATATAAGCCTTCCATACTTTGTTCAATCATCATTTTCTTTTCGTCGCCGCTTACAACAAACTTTTTCTCCAGATAAATATCCTGTTCGTAAGCGAAGGTTTCGCCGTAATCTTCAAACAGGAACGAGTTTACCTCATAATCGCTGTAATAGATATTCAGTTTTACTTCGGTTATTTCCTTTTCGCCTACGTATTGCATTACCGGGTATTCCGGGATAACTGAACCCGCCTTTACAAAAATAGGGATAGTTTCCAGCGGGGTTAGTACGTTTACCTCCTGTCCACCGTCCACACATTCATTTGTCCAGAAATTATACCACCTGCCTTTTGGCAAGTACACATTACGGTCGGTTTGACCGGGCTCTAATACCGGGCAAATCAAAATCTTATCACCATAAGTAAACTCATCCTGGCGGAAATGGTTCAACAACACATCCTGCTCCTGCATTACTATCGGTCTTAATATAGGGAAGCCATAACGGTGATGCTCCCAGAAGGTAGAGTATAGATACGGGATCAGCCTGTAACGCAGCTCAATAAACTTGCGGTTTATCGCGGTATATGGCTCACCGAAGCTCCATGGTTCACGCTCCTTGGTATCGCCGGCAGAGTGCGCACGCATGAATGGAGAGAATGTTCCCATCTGGATCCAGCGGGTAAATAGTTCGCCATCGGGTTCGCCGCTAAAGCCGCCGATATCTGTTCCGCAGAAAGAGATACCGGAGATGGATAAGCGCTGGCATTGGATATTACCTAATTTTAAATGTTCCCAACTGGCTACGTTATCACCCGTCCACACGGATGAAAAGCGTTGCACGCCGGAGTAACCGGCCCTGGTAATGGTGAAAGGGCGTTTATTTTTCATGATGGTGCGTAAGCCCTCATAGGTGGCACGTACCATTTGCATACCGTAAATATTATGAGCCTTGCGGTGCGACCCGCGATGCCCATCGTATTGATGGCGCACATCATCCGGGAAAGTGCCTGCGCCGAAAACGGCAGGCTCATTCATATCATTCCAAACTCCGGCAACGCCCATTTTCACCAGTTCATCAAACAAACCGCCCCACCAGGTACGTACCTCGGGGTTGGTAAAATCAGGAAACTGGCAACGCCCCGGCCATACATGGCCCTCCATAAAATAGTCATCGCTGCGGCGACAGAAATAATGGTTCTTTTTACCCTCTTTAAATACCTCGTAATTATCATCCACACGGATACCGGGGTCAATAATTACAACGGTTTTAAACCCATCAGCCGCTAATTCGGCTATCATTTTTTTAGGGTTAGGGAAGTATTTGTTGTTCCAGGTAAAGCACCTGTAACCATCCATATAGTCAATATCTAAATAGATACCATCGCATGGAATTTTATTTTCGCGGAAGCCGTTCGTGATCTTTTTAACCTTAGCCTCGGGATAATAACTCCACCGGCATTGGTGGTAGCCTAATGCCCACATGGGCGGCATTGGGTGTGTACCGGTTAACAGGTGGTAGCTTTTTACCACATCCATCATATGCGGACCGTGGATATAATAGTATTGCAACTCTCCGCCATCAGCCCAAAAACTGGTTTTGGTTTTATCCTCGGCACCAAAATCAAACTGTGCTTTGAATGTATTATCAAAGAAAATACCGTGTGCTATATCCTCATTCAAGCTAATATAGAACGGGATGCTGCGGTACAGCGGATCCTGATTCCAGGCGAATGAGTAGGCATCGGTGTTCCAGTTTTTTAAGCGTTTACCGCGCAGGTTAAACTCGGTTGGTTTATCGCCTAAGCCGAAAAAGCTTTCTTCTGTTTGGCAGGTTTTGGTGCAGAATACATAGTAACCACCAAATTTTACGTTTTCTTCCCAGTGCATTGGTACAGCATCGGTACTGGTTACGTGATTATTTTTATCAGAGAAAGAAATAAAGAAATCTTTTTTGCGGATGTGGCAGTTTACCACACGTGTTGAAACTAAAAATTCAAATTCAGTTTCTAACAGTTCAAATTCAGGTGCCTGATGCTCTAATTTGGGAACCGCGTAGGAGAATTCTTCTAAAAAAACGCCATGTGGCGCCAAGCGAATCCGAATGATTTCATCGGTAACAACGGTTACTTCAACTTTTGCATCGCCATCACTAAAGTAGATTTTATTCCCCGTTTTTTCGGCATTATTGGGTATGCCAAGGTATTTTTTTATAACAGGCTTTATATCGGCAGCAGGATTATTTACGTGATGAAATGGTTCATCCTCTTCAACTAACCTATTGATTAACAAATCTGTATTAAGTATTTTTTCTTCCATTTAAATCAATTAGCTACAATAAACACGTTTTAGCATATAAGTTATACGCAATATACAAATTATCTATTTTAATAATAAGTCTATAATTGTGCCAAATACACTTGAGTATTGATGAGTAGTAATTGTCGGGTGATGTGGTAAAACACTATAGGTGTTCGGAAGATGAGATTTGCTTCTTCCTTAATGAGTTTTTTATAAAAATGATTTGTCATGCTGAGGTTCGAAGTATCTGTACAGGTGCAAATTACTTTACAGATTCTTCGCTATGCTCAGAATGACAAAGCGCCTTTGCTAATTTGCTTTTCTACGCTTCGTTTACCCTCCCCGACTTTGCTGCGCCCGTCTACCCTTCCTTAGCCTGCCGCGCAAGGAGGGTGGGGAAATATGGTTGCTCTTTCGCGCTTCGTTTACTCACCCGACTACGCTGCGCTGGTCGACCTCTCTACGCCGATGGCGTAAAGAGGTGAAACGCAAGGTTTTTAAATACATAAAGCCGCTTTTGGCGGCTTTATGGTTTGTGAAATTGTATAAAACTTAGGTTGTGGTTATTCGTGCAGTACCAATATGGCTTTCACCGTTTTGTTCATGATCTGATTTACGGTGCTGCGGTTAAACAGGCGGTAAACTATGTTGTGGTGATGTTTCACCAGGCATAAAATATCGGTATCATGTTCCTCAACAAATTGCATAATACCATTTAAGGGGCGGCTATCAGTTATATAGTTAAAATCCAGTTCGGCATTTTTAATCAGGTCCTGCAGTTTGCTTTCGCCGGCCTCAATGTATTTAGAATCTTTTCTTTCGGCAACGTACAATACCTTCATATTTTTCGATCCGAAGGCTTCAACCATCTCATTCAAAGCATTTACATCATCGGCGGATAACCTGGTTTCGTAATCAGTAGCCAGTGTAATAACCGGCACGCCCGAAAATTTGCTTTCCAGCGGGATGATAAGCGTTGGTATTTTTACTGCCGAAACAATGGTACTTACGTTACTACCCACAATACCTGAAAGGTTAGTAGAACCGGTCATACCCATTACCAGCAACTCAACGTGGTGCTCCTCAATATATTTACCTATTACATTTTTCAGGAAGCCTACACCACATACGGTATTTACTTCAATATCCTTAAACTCATCCTGATCGGTAAATTTGGCTACCCAATCCTTTAGCGCCTGGCGTTTATTGTTGTAGTAATCATCAATAAAAATAGCGTTATAGGTATTATTGTTAATGCCTTCGGTGGGGCCAATGGCGTGTATGGCGCATACTTCCATGTTCAATATTTTAGCTAAGTGCATAGCATATTCCATGGCATTGGCCGCGCTGTTTGAAAAATCTGTAGCAACAAGTATTTGTTTCATTTTTTCAATATTTTTAAGTGAATTGCTTTAAAGCATTAAATAAATAAGTGGAAGAACAGGAATAATAAAAATGCTAAAATTATAGCAACCGGCAAAGTTAATACCCATGCCAAAGCTATGTTTTTTAACGTTTTACTGTTCAGGTTACCTGCCCCGCCTGATGCCAGCATCGACCCGGCAATACCACTTGATAGTACGTGCGTGGTACTCACCGGTAAACCAAAGCTGCTGCTTAGGCCTATAGTTGCGGCAGCTACCAGCTCCGAACTTGCACCCTGCGCATAATTCAAATGCTGGTTGCCTATTTTTTCTCCTATTGTTACTACAATACGTTTCCAGCCAACCATAGTACCAATACCTAAAGATATTGATATAGTTGCAATTACCCATATCGGCGCGAAGTCGGTAAGGTTGGTAAGGTCTTTTGAGGTTTCTGTAAGCGTTGCCCTATCCTGGTTTACCAGTTTAATATCCTGTGCCGCTAATATTGCAGTTACATCTTTACCTGCGCTTTTTATCTGCTTGCGGAATTTATAGGTTTTATCTGCCGGGTTGCTGCTTGCTAATGCCGCCTTAGTTTTATCTATTGCAGAATCAGCGCTTAATATTAAGGTTTTACCTGCTGCATCCGTTGCTGTAACATGGCTCAGCACCAGCTCAGTTCTGTTTAACGAGGCCAGCGTTTTATCGCTTGATGCTTCATGATTTACTGCGAATTTTGCCGGTAGAAAGGCGATCAGTATCAGCATTAATAAACCAACACCCTTTTGTCCGTCGTTACTGCCGTGGAAGAAACTTACCAGTGTACAGGTAGTGATCAGCAATAAACGGATCAATATGGGCGGGGTATCATTTTCGTTTTCCGGGATATGGAACAGGGCTTTCCATTTGATCACGTGGATCAACAGGTACATCAACCCTGCCGCGGCACCAAAACCAATTAGTGGCGATAAGATCAGTGATAAACCAATTTCTTTTGCCTTATCCCAGTTTACACCTGTACCACCGTAGTACCAGGTAAAAGCTATACTAGCGCCAATCATGGCACCAATTAAGGTGTGCGAACTGGAGCAGGGTATACCTAAATACCATGTACCTAAGTTCCATACGATGGAGGCCAATAATACGGCCAGCACCATGCAGGCGCCTACGCTCACGGGCAGCTTCATCAGTTCATCCAAAGGTAATAGCTTTAAAATGCCCATGGCTACAGCTACACCGCCTAAAAATACACCAAGGAAATTGAAGGTGCCTGACCACGGAATAGCATAAACCGGTTTTAATGCTTTGGTGTAGATAACCGTAGCAACAGCATTAGCCGTATCGTGAAAACCGTTAACAAACTCAAAGCCGACAACCGCCAGTAAACAAATAGCAAAAACAATCAGCAGCGACGTGCTTAAATTAACCTCGCCAATTAATGGCAGGGTGATTGCACTTAATACATGGAGCATAATTTGATTTTTTGGGTGAGCAATAGTGATTAATTAGTTTATTAATCAAAGAAATCGATATCATGCTTATTCTACGAAAAAATCAGATTATCAAATTGTTACGTTATTCTGTAGTGTGTGTTAATGGAGAGTTTTATTTGCTTGATGTATACTTACCTGTGGTATCGCTGCGCTAAGCGTCACTTTTCTTTTTCCGCAAAAGAAAAGTAACCAAAAGAAAACTCCCGGCTGCGCCTGCTTCTTTGAATGTTAGTGCTGCTACTTCTGGTGTGGGTGCCGAACCAGACGATGCCGATTTATAGCGGTTAACGTAGGGTAGTGCTTTTGTTTAGTCGAATATTGCGTTAGGGATGGAAGCGGATACCCGCCTGTGACTAAGGCCTGTGCAGTATGAGCGGACAGCCCGCCCGCTTCTATCAGCGGGAACGCCTAAATGACTTGCAATTCGCCACCACTTTACAAATCTTCACTCCGCTCAGAATGACAATTTAAATCAGAATGACAATTGGGAAAACCGATATTATCCGATCATTTTGTAATAATAGTTTGATATTTTCTTTGATAGATATGACAAACATATAAATTTGAAGCTACAAGCCTCCAATACTATCTCCTATGAAAAAATTAACCGTACTACTGCTGGTAGCTGTTTCAAATATCGCTTTCGCGCAAAATGATGGCCCTATTGTTAAAATAGCCAACGGCACTTTACAGGGTGTTGTTGAGGCAAGCGGGATACATTCGTTTAAGGGGATACCATATGCGCAGCCACCGGTTGGTGATTTGCGTTGGAAGGAACCGCAGCCACCATCAGATTGGGACGGCATTAGACAGGCAGATCATTTCGGTCCGCAAGCTATGCAGGCATCAATTTATAGTGATATGCAGTTCCGCAGCGCGGGCAAAAGTGAGGATTGTCTTTACCTGAATGTTTGGACGCCTGCTAAAACAGTGAAGGAAAAACTGCCTGTACTTGTTTATTTTTATGGTGGGGGTTTTATAGCGGGTGATGGATCTGAATATCGCTACGATGGGGAGAGCCTGGCTAAAAAGGGAATTGTTACCGTTACCATCAACTATAGGTTGGGGGTATTTGGCTTTTTTGCCCATCCGGAACTGACTAAAGAGTCTGAACATCAATCATCAGGAAATTATGGGTTGATGGATCAGCATGCGGCTTTACTTTGGGTACAAAAGAATATTGCTGCTTTTGGTGGTGATCCTAATCATGTGACTATAGCGGGTGAATCTGCGGGATCTATGTCAGTTTGCGCGCAGGTGGCTTCACCGCTTTCTAAGGGGTTGTTTGTGGGCGCTATCGCGGAAAGTGGTTCGGTATTGGGTACTTCTTTGCCGGTGCCATTAAATAAAGCGGAAGATATTGGAGTGAAATTCACGCAGAAAATAGGCGCGATCTCATTGGAAGATATGCGCAAGATACCCGCTGATTCGTTATTAAAACTTTCCGAAGGAGCACATTTTCCGAACGATATAGACGGTTATTTTTTACCGGAATCGCCCAAAATAATATTTGATGAAGGATTGGAGATGCACGTACCATTGTTAGTGGGCTGGAACTCAGCCGAAGTAGAATATCACAGCGTGATTGGTATTGATTCAGCTACTGTAGGTAACTACAAAACCGCTTTACAAAGGCTTTACGGACCGAATGCTGATGAGGCTTTTAAACATTACCCTGCAGCTACTGATGATGAGGTTAAAGCAGCTGCCACAAACCTTGCAGCTGATCGATTCATCGTTTACAATACCTGGAAATTTGCACAAATGCAAGCTAAAACCGGCGAGAAACCTGTATATCAATATTTATTCGCGCATATGCGTCCAGCAAAGGTTGATGGAAAAAGAGACGGCAACACCATTGGCGCGGCTCATGCCTCCGAAATTGAGTTTGCATTAGGCAACCTGGCAACCAATAAAGTTTATGCCTGGACAGATGACGACTACAACGTTTCGGCTACAATGGAAAACTACTTTGCCAACTTCATTAAGAATGGCAACCCTAACGGGAGCGGATTGGCTCATTGGCCTACTCTGCAGATAAACGCGCCAAAGGTGATGGTGATTGATGTGAATAGCCATACTGATGCTGTGAAGAATGGGGGCAGGTATATTTGGATGGACAGTGTTAATAAATAGTTTGTTGGTGACAACACCAACAAAGGCTTAATTATGGCTGTTTGTGGGGACACAAACAGCGGGAGCAGAGTATTTAGAAGATCAAAAAGGGTCATGCTGAGCGTAGTCGAAGCATGTGGGCAGGCCTCTCCGCTCACCCTTCGACTACGCTCAGGATGACAGCCCTACACATAACGTATTGAGGTATAGTTATCATTTCGATCTTCTTCGATTTGCATAGTATGACTTACTTCTTGTAGAAGATTTCTCCCTCCGGTCGAAATGACAATCGTTTAATTTTAATGCAACAGCATTTGCTGGAATGCGATGCTATCGCCCTTAAAAGCATTAAAATCAACTACGTGATTAATGCCATTCACATGGGCTTTATCTGAGTGCTGCCAAAAAAACCACTTGACGTTAGGATCAACGTATAAATCAGAATGGTCATAATGTGCTATCCACAACGGATAATTATCAAAATAACTGGCCAGGTATGCGGCGTAGTAGCTAAGCGTGGTATAGATGATGGGCTTGGTTTTGGTTCGCTGTTGTACATAGGTTAAAAAAGATTGCAGTTGCAGGCGCATTTCTTCAGGCGAAGAACCATCTAATGTTTCTACATCAACAACGGCGGGTAGGTCGCCTTTATCCATGCTAACTGTCTGCATAAAAAACCGGGCTTGCCATAGGCCGTTTTTATTCGCTCTTAAAAAATGATAGGCGCCACAGGTGATACCATTTTTAGGGGCCTCGCGCCAATTGCGTTTAAAATAGGGATCAACCTTAAGCAATCCTTCAGTAGCTTTGATAAAAGCGAAACTAACGTGCACACTGTCTTCATTCATCCTCCTTACTTTTTGCCAGTCTATTCTCCCCTGGGCGTAAGAAACATCGATACCATGAATGGTGTATTGCGACGGAATATGAATATTGAAACTTTTATAAGTGCGGTAATGTGGATTTTCGCCCCGGTCTTTAATCCATTGCCAGCCCGATGTAAATACCTTTAACACATAGCCATAGTAAAATGGTGAGAGCAAAACGAGCAGTAAAACCAGAATTAAAAACTTCCAATAGCCACCCTGTTTCCCGTTTTTTTTACGGACAGCAGTTTTTTTGGATGCAGGTTTCTTAGGGGTTGCCACATCGTAAAGATACTAAATTACCCCTATTTGTGCTTGTTTTTGATGCATCGAATTAGGAATAACCACCTTTGGTTTTAAATTATCACCCTGATTTTCCCTTCCGAGTGGAGCGAAAAACCTGTATGGGATAAACTACTTTACAGATTCTTCGCTGTGCTCAGAATGACAGAAAAGCTTTAAAAACCATTAGGTTTCTTTATTGAAGCGTAGATGACTCACCCGGCTTTGCTGCGCTTGCCGACCTCTCTTCGCCTGCGGCGGAAAGAGGTGAACTTCGGTTGATTATAATATGTCAAAGAACATTTGGTACGCTTTTACAAGCGAATAGTTGGAATTAAGAAGATTTGTTATTTACGGTGATATACCAACCGTGAAAGGATTCTACTAATTTACGGAGTGTAAATTAAAAAAGTGCTGACACGAGTTTGTCAGCATATGACTCTTGCATAGTTTGCTTTGCGTATCGAAGAAGATTCTTCGATACGCAGAATGACAAGTTTAATATAAGATTAACGTTTTAATCGATCTGTTTTTTGCTGTCGAGGGCTTTTATAAATGCAATCACTTCATCACATTCTTTTTTGGTGAGATTAAGCTTATCGGCAGCAAGGGTTTGGTTATCTACTTTTAACCCTAAACCTGCGCCACCACCTTTGTTGTAGAAATCCATTACTTGCTGTAGGGTAGTAAATACCCCGTTATGCATGTAGGGCGCCGTAAGCGCGGCATTGCGAACTGTAGGAATTTTAAAAGCATGCTTAAAAGCAGGAGTCTTTAATATATTGTACCTGCCCATATCAGTATCAATAGCGGCTTCGGCTATAGTTTGTGGAACGCCAATTACCTCGCTTTCAATTATCACATATCTTGGCGGGAATGCGCCGCTAAATAGTGGCATATAGTGGCAGGTGGCGCACCTTGCTTTACCCATAAACAAATTAAAGCCACCAATCTCTTCCTGGTTCATCGCGGCTTTATTACCACGCATATATTCGTCAAAGCGGCTGTTAAGGGCAACAAGTGTACGTACATAAGCAGCAATTACATTCATCACCTCAAGCGTATCAATGCTTGTTCTGTTTTTTTGAGGAAAAGCCTCAGTAAATAATTTTCGGTAGTATTTGTTTTGCCAAAGCCGTTGTGCCGCCACTTTCATAGAACCATGCATTTCATCCTTGTTTTGCACTACGGCTAGCGCCTGGTCTTCTAAGGTAATGGCCCTCAGATCGTCAAACTGCGCGGGTTGCAGGGCCGCGTTTATCAGCGTAGGCGTATTTCTTCTTATCAGTTTATTGCTGCCAATAATAGTGTTTTTTACGAGCCCGTCTGTAAATGCCTTTTCTGGCTGATGGCATGACTGGCAACTTCTTGTATTAGTACCAGATAGAATAGGATCTGCAAAAAGCGCTTTCCCCAACGCTATCTTTTTAGCAGTTGTAACAGCAGTTTGGCCAGGTTCAAAAGCATTTGGGTTAAAGGCATCTACATTGAATGCACCTTTATCAAACATTGTTTTTGTATCCATATTCAGTAAACGGTTATAGGTAGTTTCCCGAATATTTAATTTTTTTCGCAGGTTGGTTATGCTGGTTGTTATAACATTACCGTATCCTGTTATAAATGCGGCCCTGTCAAACGAATTAAAATTGATATGCGCTTTAAGATATTTTATTGCCCCGCCAAATTCTGCCGACAAGCTTTCTGTTCCTTCACTATCCTCATATAAAGCCAAAACCGTTTTCATGCTTTCAAGGCTTGCAGCCGATTCCTGTGAACTTTTTAACGTGAGCGGGTTATCAAAACCGCTAATACCGAGGGATAATATCCTGAATACTTCAAGTTTTGTAGCATCAAATACCTGCCAGTCAAAAATACCGATATTGGCAAAGTGACTTTTATATTTATCGCAACCCTTTTGCAATAGCTTAAGCTGTGTTATTAACTCCTTTTTTTGGCTGATATCGTACTTCGGGAAAAGATAACCTTCTATAACCTGAAGGCCGGCAGGGGCAAATACCTGTCCGCTGGCCATTTCAATCTCCTGCACGGGCGGCCCGTTAAAAAATCGGGAGGTTGCAGGGTCAAAATATTCGGTGGCCCATTCAACTTTTTTATAGCTAAGTCTTAGTTGCAAAAAAAGCTGCTGCAATTGATTTGCATCAGCTTTACCATCCTCTACTGCCGCCAGGAGGTTATTTTTGCAAATAGTAAGGCTGTCAATTTGTGACACTAATATTTGCGCGACTTTTTTTTCAGGAGCATGAGTTGTTGGCTTACAAGAGTAGAGTGTGTATCCAGCAATTAAAATAAGCAATAGAGGTATAAAAATAAATTTCTTCATTAATGTAAAATCACTCTTTAGTCATTCGGCGCAGGAGAGAAAAAAGCATATGCATCTTTAATGTTTACCACCTTTCAATAATAAGCTACCGGTTTGTAATATTAAGACTCTTCACCATGCTCAGAACAGCAAAATATGTTGTTATTCAAATAAATGAATAAAGGAGTACCTTTCGGCCACTCCTTTATTTGTATCAATAAATTATTGCCTGCCGATTGCAGGTTTAGAAAACGTTTAAAAATTAAAAGCATTGCTAAGCGGGTTAGCATTTTTATCGCGTGTTGATAACGGCGACAAACCCCATCTTTGTTCGATAAAAGAAAGGATACTAACGGTTTCATATTGCGTATGGTCAACAAAGCTTGTTTTTGCAAACGGTGAAATGATAATCGCAGGCACACGAGTTCCAGGACCCCACGCATCAATTACCGGAGGTGCAACGTGATCCCAGAAACCACCATTTTCATCATAAGTAACAATAATTACAACGTCTTTACCATTTGGGCCATTTAATACGTCATTTATTAAATCAAGCGCATGGCTTTCTCCTGCTGTTACATCAGAATAACCAGGGTGCTCGTTATAGGTACCCAGTGGTTTCACAAAGGAAACAGCAGGCAAGGTACCGGCTCTGGCAGCAGCTATAAATACGGTTTCATCTTTCAGGTGTGCCGCTTTTAACGCTGTGCCGTCGGCATAGTTTTTATAATATATAAATGGCTGATGATGAAATTGGAAGTTTGGATCCGGGTTTCCTGCCAGCGCATCGTCCCAACCTCCCGAATACCAGGCCCATGATACCCCTTTATCATTTAACCTATCGCCGATGGTAGGGTTTGTTTGGTTAGGTACCAGGTTTGCCACAGCGGTGCTTGCCGGATGCGGGGCATTTACCGAGTAGCAAGTATTAACGGCAAAACTGCCACTTGTACCTGCAGGAGAATTAGCAGGTGTTACAAATCCGTCTGCTGTTAGATTGCCATTAGCTAATAATGTAGGGTTTGCAATAACAGCGGCCGGCGCGTTGGGGAATGTAGGGCTTGCAGCGGCAATTAACCACTGGTGGTTTAAAAACGACCCACCAAAAGCACTATGGAAAAAATTATCGCAAAGTGTATATTTTTCGGCCATGGCCAATAAAGGCAACTGGCTGGTTTGGTAATACCCTTGTGATAAACCGCCAGAACTGCCCGGAATATTATAAAAAGCATATTTATCCATTTTACCGCCATCAATTTGTAACGGCTCCTGGTAAAAACGGTGCGTAACATCCGGGGTAATCATATCATTAGGCACATATTGGTCAATATTAAAAATGTCGTTTGGTAAATTTGCGGGAAACAAGCTGCCATTCGGGACACCCACAACTCCAGGCAATACAGCATAAACCTTGCCTGTTCCATCAACCTGTGTTGTATTGGCAGCGGTTGCATTTGATATGCCATTGGCGCCCGCGAATGAGCCGTACAGGTTATCAAAGCTGTGGTTTTCCATGTAGATAACTACCACATGGTTTACTTTGTTGATACCTGAAGTTGAAGAATTGTTGTTGTTGTTATTCTTTTTGCAACTGTAAAAGGCACTGGTTATTATTACCAATGCAATGCCGGTGGCGGCCATTAACTTTGCCTGCAACGCAGTAAAATTCAATTTTTCGGTGTGGTAATGTTTATTCATGAGGCGGTTTTGTTTAAATGTAAAATTACCTTACGCGTTATAAACAGAACATTAACATTCAGTAATCATGTTATTAAAAATCAAAGCGAATTCCTAATAGTTAAACCTCAATTAACAATTAGTTTATTTTGAATTAAGAATTCTATCAGCTTATCAAAAAATGCATAAAAAAAGCGGGCAACCTAATGGCTACCCGCTTATTCAGGGAAATTGCTTTTAAAACTTGTCGCTTTTTTGACCCTACCCTCCTCCTTTCCCTATTCCAGGGAAAGGTATCTCACAAGTCCCTACATTCTACATTAAGGAAATAAAGCCATCCACAAAATGTTATAGATCTCTTTTATCTCGGCAATGGTGGACGAGGCGGCGGAGGTGGCAAGTGAATGTGTATACGTGTATGCCTCCTGTGATGCCTGTAGTAATGATGCCTGCGGGCAAAAGGTAATGGCGGGCGCGGCGGCGGAGGTGGTAAACGTTGCAATAATGTTATTGGCGCAGTTAACACCACAGCCTTTGCCCTTGTAAGCTGTACGCTGCCCATTAGCAACATAACAACCAAAGCGATTTTTAAATACTTCATAAATTGAAATCTGTTAGGTGATAGTATGTTAACATTATGAGCTGAATAATGTTTTATGTGCTTACTCAATCACGTTTTTGTACAGGAAGTCTGCAGAGAACTGTCCGGCTTCCAACCAGCGTTCCTTAGTGCCTTTACCACCTGAGAACAACGGATCAAAATGTTTTTGCAACTCGTGCGAGTAACCTTCAAAAACTTTTAATTCGTTGGGGATACCCAAAGCATCTGCTTTGGCATGAATATCCTCGCCGCCATATAGAGGTGCACTTTTGTGTGTTGGTGATACCATGCCATCCTCACTGCCTAAACAGGTAACAATGGGCACTTTTGCATTTTTAAGCCAGTCGAGGTTGTAAATGGCACCCCAGAAGTTGATAACTGCCGCAACATGCGCACGATTATGCGGATGGTTAACCGCTATGCTATCGCCGGTTATTTTGGCCATATCGGCCAGTTCGGCGTTGGTAGCGTAAGCAGCTTGCAGGGCTATGATCCCACCTGCCGAGTTTCCAGCCAGGATAATTTTATCAGGGTCGATGCCATACCTTGTGGCGTTCAGGGTAAAAAATGCAATAGCGGTTTTGGCATCCTGCACAGCGTAATAGCTGCTTTTTTGCAGTTCGTCAAAATGGAACAATGGATTTTTTTTGCTCAGGCGATAGTTAATATTAGCGCAAACATAACCGCGCTGGGCGAATGTTTTACTCCAAAGCTCAACACCCTCTGCAGATTTTGAACCAAATTTGAATCCACCACCGTGCATCCAAATAATTAAGGGGCGGTGTTTGGCATCATCACCCGTTGGGCGGTAAAGATCAAACAGATAGGCTTTTTCATCATCTTTTGATGCTGAAGGGTTATAGGTTTGATCTTTTTCGATACTAATCCCCTGGTATATAATATCTTTATAACGATGTTTAGTTTGTGCTTGCGTAATTATCGCGAAGCAAAAAAGCGGTATGTAAATGAAAATCCTTTTGAGCATTATTAATATTTAAAAGTATATACGTTACAAATTGCGGTTACAGATGTTTCAACATGTAATCACTAACAGCAATTTTACTAAATTTGGAGTGATATGGGTTTGAATATTACGCCTGATCACACATAAATAGTAGTACCAGCAGTAATTATTGAGAAATAATGACATTTATAGAGGAAAAAGATAAACAGACAGATAAGCAAACCGCAATGCAGGAGCAAAAATTACAGGAGCTATTAGTTTATCTTTCTAAAAATTCACCTTTTTACAGAGAGCTTTTCGCGAAGCATCATATTGATATATCAGCTGTAAAAACAGTTGCTGATCTGGCTTCCATCCCCACCACAACAAAAGACGATTTGCAGCAACGCAATAACGACTTTTTATGCGTACCTGCTGAAGATGTTATTGAATATACCTCCACATCGGGTACGTTGGGCAATCCGGTAACCATCGCCCTTACAGAAAATGATTTACAGCGTTTAGCATATAACGAGTATAGTTCTTTTAGCTGCGCTGATGGCTCAAAAGATGATACTTACCAGTTGATGCTTACGCTTGACAGGCAGTTTATGGCGGGGATTGCTTACTATTTGGGTATACGCAAATTGGGTGCGGGTATTATCCGTTTGGGTCCGGGTGTGCCATCATTGCAATGGGAAACCATTAAACGGTTAAAACCGACGGCGATTGTGGCTGTGCCATCATTTATATTGAAACTGATACAGTATGCGAAGGATACCGGCATCGATATAAATGAAACATCAGTTAAAAAAGCCATTTGTATCGGGGAGAATATCCGCAATACTGATTTTTCGCTGAATATTTTAGGTAGAAAGATAACCGAGGCATGGGATATTAAATTGTACTCTACTTATGCCTCTACCGAAATGCAAACCGCGTTTACAGAATGCGGGGAAGGCAAAGGCGGGCATTACCAGCCTGAATTGGTTATTGTAGAGTTACTGGATGAAAATAACCAGCAAGTCGCGCCCGGCACACCCGGCGAGGTTACCATTACTACGCTCGGCGTTGAAGGCATGCCATTACTACGTTACAAAACCGGCGATATGTGCATGTATTTTGATGAGCCATGTGACTGCGGCAGGACGAGTTTGCGCTTGTCATCCATTATGGGTCGTAAAAAGCAGATGATTAAGTTTAAGGGCACAACATTGTACCCTCCTGCACTATTTGATTTGCTGAATGAACGGGAAGAAATACTGGATTTTGTAATTGAGGTTTCATCCAATGAAATCGGGTTAGATCAGGTATTGATCTATATTGTGCCATCTGAAATAAGCGAGGAATGCGATCACCGCATCAGGGCTTATTTACAGGCGAGGTTAAGGGTTAGTCCGCACATAAAGTATGTGACCGCCGAGGCTATACAAAAAATGCAGTTTAGCGAGGCCAGCAGAAAGGCGATTAAGTTTGTGGATAAACGGAATTAATTTGAATGGCGATACTTATCGAAACAGAACGCCTCGTTATACGCGAGGTCATTCCAGAAGATATTGATGGGATGTTTGAACTTGAATCTGATCCGCTGGTACATCAATATTTAGGGAATCAACCTATAAAAACCCGGGAGGAAAGTCCGGGCAGGATTGATTTTATTCGTCAGCAATATATTGATCATGGTATTGGTAGATGGGCGATGATTGAAAAAGAAACGAACAGCTTTATGGGTTGGACAGGTTTCAAATTCATTAATGAAGCCGTTAACGGGCATATCAATTATTATGATCTGGGCTATCGGATGATCCCGAAATACTGGGGTAAGGGTTACGCTACCGAAGCGGCTAAAGCATGCCTGAATTATGGCATCAATCAGCTTAAACTAAACCCTATTTATGGCATTGCTGATGATGCTAACTCCGGCTCAAAAAATGTGTTGGTAAAAGCAGGTTTCACTCCCGCCGAAACCTTTATGCACCATGGCATTTTGCACAGGTGGTTCAATTTTCAACAATAAAATGTATGAAGTTTAAAACTGCACGCGTAAACGGCAGATATTTTATACATTTACCCTTTAATAAATTTCGTTTTTAAAAAATATTTTGCCCGTGATACTTGTTGGACAAAGCACCCTTACTCTAGAAAATTTCGCTGAAATACTTTATAAACACCAGGAAGTAGCCCTTAACGAGGCCGCTTTAGAAAAGGTTAAAACCAATTTCGAATTCCTGCAACAGTTCTCGTCTAACAAACTTATTTATGGCATCAATACCGGTTTTGGGCCGATGGCGCAATACAAGGTAAACGAGGAGAACATTCTACAACTGCAATATAACCTGATCCGTAGCCACTCATCCGGCAGCGGAAAATTAATGAGTGCCGAGCTATCCAAAGCTTTAATGGTTGCCCGCTTGAACAGCTTTATGCTGGCTTATTCAGGTGTGCATTTGGACTTGGTGGAGTTGTTGAAGGAACTCATTAATAAAAATATTAGTCCGTGTATTTATGAGCATGGCGGCGTTGGCGCCAGCGGCGATTTGGTGCAGCTTGCACATTTAGGCTTGGTTTTAATTGGCGAGGGCGAAGTTATTTTTGAAGGTGTGGTTCATCCAACCATCGATATATTTAACCGTTTTAATATCAAACCATTGTCGATTCATATCCGCGAAGGCTTGGCTGTTTTGAATGGCACTTCGGCTATGACGGGGATTGGCATGCTGAATATCATCCAGGCAAGAAAGCTGTTAAACTGGTCGCTGATGTTTTCATCGATGATCAATGAGATTGTGGAGGCATTTGATGACCATTATTCGCAGGAACTGAATGCGGTTAAACGCCATAAGGGTCAGAACAAGATCGCTTCGTTAATGCGCGATATTTTGAAGGATAGCAAGATGATCCGCGACAGGTCGGAGCATTTATACAATCCGGATAACCTGGACCAGGAAGTTTTTGAAGATAAAGTACAGGAATATTACTCGCTACGTTGTGTGACCCAGGTTTTGGGGCCGATATTCGATACGATAGTGCAGGCGGAAGAGGTGTTGGTGAATGAGTTGAATTCGGTTAATGATAACCCGGTTATCGACCATTTAAACCATAACATTTTCCACGGCGGTAATTTTCACGGCGATTATGTTTCGTTAGAAATGGATAAACTGAAAACTGCCATAACCAAGCTGTCGATGTTATCAGAAAGGCAACTGAATTACCTGCTTAATAGCAAATTGAACCAAAAACTACCTCCATTTGTAAACTTGGGCGTATTAGGGTTTAATTTCGGAATGCAGGGCATGCAGTTTACCGCGACATCAACCGTTGCGGAAAACCAAACGCTATCGTTCCCAATGTATGTGCATAGCATACCTAACAATAATGACAATCAGGATATTGTGAGTATGGGCTGCAATGCCGCATTGATGACTAAACGTGTAGTTGATAACTCTTTTGAGGTATTGGCCATTCAATTGATGACCATTTTGCAAGCGATAGATTATCTGGAATGTCAGGATAGGTTGTCATCATTATCTCGTTCATTATATGATACCGTACGCGAGATCTTCCCTAAATTCATTGATGATCAGCCTAAGTATAAAGAAGCCAAAAAAATTAAAGAGTTTTTAGAAAGCACCAACCACATAAATGCTTTTGCCGGGTTATAAATTTATAGAAGCAATTGATTAGTGAATGAGCAATATAAATGAACTAAACGAGCCTGAAGTTTTTGTTGTTGCCGATAATATTTTATCGCCATTAGGCAAAACAACTGCCGAAAATTTCGCGAAGCTGAGGGAGAATATTTCCGGGGTAAAAGAGCATACTGATTTAACCATATCTGCCCTGCCATTTTTTGCTTCACTATTTGAAAAAGGCGAAACTTTTGTTAAAGCTGACGAGCATAATTATACCAAATTTGAGCAGCTGCTAATTGCTTCTATTGCTGATGCATTAAATGGTAGCGGCGTTGATGTTCGCGATAAAAAAACGGTGCTGATCATATCCTCAACAAAAGGAAATATCAGTTTGCTTGAGGATGAAGCTATTACCGATGAGTTAAAAGAAAGGATTTCACTATCTAACTCTGCAAAACTTGTAGCTGAACACTTTGGGTTTCAAAACCAGCCGATCGTGGTTTCAAACGCATGCATCTCAGGTGTTTTGGGTGTGATAACCGCAACAAGGTTATTACGTTCCCATCAATATGAAAACGCGGTAGTAGCCGGCGCGGATGTGATCTCGAAATTTATCATGTCGGGTTTCCAATCATTTCAGGCCTTAAGTGTGGGGCCATGCAAACCATTTGACAAGGAACACGATGGTTTAAATTTAGGCGAAGGCGCGGGCACTATTATTCTTTCTACAAATCACAAATACGCTCAAAATATTAAGGTAAAAGGTGGTTCGATAAGTAACGATGCTAACCATATTTCGGGCCCGTCACGTACCGGGCAGGAATTGGCTGGGGCTATAAAGAATGCCCTACAAGAAGCTAATTTCACATCTGCTAACATTGATTTTATATCGGCCCACGGTACAGCAACGGTTTATAACGATGAGATGGAGGCAAACGCCATAACCATATCAGGATTGCAAAAAGTGACGCTAAATAGTTTGAAGGGCTTTTACGGCCATACTTTAGGCGCAGCAGGGTTGATAGAATCCATTATATCCATCCAATCATTAAAACAAGCGCTGGTAATTTCAACTATAGGCTTTACAGAATCCGCCGACCCTGAAAAGGTTAATGTTTGCGCTACCCTTACGCGCCTTAAAGCAAATAACTTTTTAAAAACTGCATCGGGTTTTGGGGGTTGTAATGCTGCGGTGATTTTTGGGAAATAATAAAACCCCATTGTCATTTCGACCGGAGGGAGAAATCTTCTGCGATTTGCTTGTTCGCTTTGCAAGTTTTAGAAGATTTCTCCCTCCGGTCGAAATGACAATCTGAATAAATAATATCTTTGGCATCTAACAATATCAAATTGCTTACAGAAAAAAATATAACCGGTTTTTGTTCCATACATAATGGCACCATTACTAAAGATGGTGTTAATATTTTTGAGCAACAAAGTGATCTGTCGGGTTTACTGTTGGCAGCCTATCAGCATTTACAATTAACTTATCCTAAGTTTTATAAAATGGATAATTTAAGCAAACTGGGTTGGTTAGCGGCTGAATTTTTATTGAAAGATACTTTTAACAAAGATGCATATCAGCCTGAAGAAACCGGGGTTATACTGGCTAATGCAAACAGCAGCTTGGACGATGATGTTAAATATTGGGATAGTATTAAGGATGTGGCAAGTCCCTCCTTATTTGTGTATACCTTGCCTAATATTGTTATTGGCGAAATTTGTATCCGCAACCATTTTAAAGGCGAACAGGCTTTTTATATTCAGCCTGATTTTGACGCCCAATTTATAGCACAGCAAGTAAATTATTTACTGGATAAAAACATAATGCAAGCCTGTATTTGCGGCTGGGTGGATGTTTTTGAACAGGATTATAAAGCAGTTTTGTTTTTGGTTGAAAAGAAAAAGACGGATAAGTCGGCTATCTTTTCGGCGGAGAGAATGGATGAGATTTTTAATAAAGATTAATTATATATGATTTTGTGTTCCCCCTGCCGTCTTTCCCGATTGCGGAAGAGAGGGCAGGTCGAGCGAAGCAAAGACCGGGTGAGTGATATTGGAGAGGCATTTACGCAAATGCATAGCTAGTTGACTCACCCCGACTACGCTACGCTGGTCGACCCTCTCTTCGCCTGCGGCGGAAAGAGGGTGAATCCACAAATAATTAATTAATGGATTAGATAACAACGTTTAAACAATATGAGTTCATCAGTTTACATAGCAGGTGTTGGCGTAATTTCGGCTATCGGTAATAATGTTGCCGAGAACCTTGCTTCGCTTAAAAGTGAGCATGCAGGCATGAGCGACATTACGATGATAGATACCATTTATCGTACGCAATTACCCGTTGCAGAAGTAAAATTGAGTAATGATGAACTGGCTGCTTTGGCTGATTTACCTGCAAATATTAGTCGCACTACTTTATTAAGTGCTGTTGCCGCGAAAGAGGCTTTAGATGATGCTAATATCCCTGATTTAAATAACTTACGCACTGGTTTTGTATCCGCAAACTCGGTTGGCGGGATGGATAAAAGCGAAGATTTTTTTGTTAAGTTTTTAGCTGATAATAGCAAAGGCAAGCTAAGGGATATATTCGACCATGAGTGTGGCAGCATGACCGAGCTGGTTGCCGATAAATTAGGCATCAGCGATTTTATTACTACGGTTAGTACGGCTTGCTCCTCATCAGCTAACGCGATATTTTACGGTGCCCGATTGATAAAGAATGATGTACTTGATGTGGTGATCGCTGGTGGTACCGACTCGCTAACCAAATTTACCCTAAACGGCTTTAATACCCTAATGATACTAGATAAAGAGTTTTGCAAACCCTTTGATGAAAACCGTGAAGGATTGAATTTGGGTGAAGGAGCAGGCTATTTGGTTTTGGTATCAGAAAAAGTGGCTCAGACATTAGCTAAACAACCATATTGTAAGTTAAGCGGCTATAATAACAGCAACGATGCTTATCATCAAACGGCATCATCGCCGGATGGCACTGGATCCTACCTGGCTATGCAGGGCGCTTTGAAGAAAAGCGGTTTGAAAACTACCGATATTGATTACATTAACCTGCACGGTACAGGCACACCCAATAATGATAGCGCCGAAGGCACTGCTATAAAACGTTTGTTCGGGCCGGATTATCCACTGATGAGTTCTACCAAATCATATACCGGGCATACCCTGGGTGCGAGTGGTGGTATCGAGGCTGTATTTTCGGTATTGGCTATTCAGAATAAATTAATCTATCCCAACCTGCGTTTTGAGACCCGTATGGATGAGACACCCTTTGAACCGGTAAAAGAATTAATGACCAAGCAGGATATTAAACACGTTATGTCGAACTCGTTTGGCTTTGGCGGCAATTGTACATCACTTATATTTTCGGCTATTTAATTATGAAAGTATATATCCGCTCGTCTGCCTGTGTATCGCCACAAAACACGTTTAATTCGGTCGATTTCCTGACTGATATTGTTGAATCAACCGGCACCCGCTTAAAAGCTATTGAACCTGACTACAAGGAATTTATCGACCCAAAACAGATCAGGCGTATGAGCCATGTAATTAAAATGGGGATTGCCGCTGCCAAAAGCTGTTTGACTCAGGCTGATGTGGATATGCCCGGCGCTGTAATTACAGGCACGGCATTGGGCTGTATAGCAGATACCGTTACCTTTTTAACCCGCATAGTTGAGCAGGAAGAAGAAATGCTGCCACCAACTGCGTTTATACAATCAACCCATAATACTGTTGCCGCGCAGATAGCTTTGATGCTGAAATGCCATAATTACAATAATACGTTTGTACATAAAGGTATCTCATTTGAAAGCGCCCTGTTTGATGCCATAATGCTTTTAAACGAACAAGAAGCAGACAACATATTGGTTGGCGGGGTTGAAGAAATGGTAGATGCCAGCTTTACCGTATTAAGTCGTTTAGGATTATATAAAAGATGGCCGGTATCAAATCTGTCGCTTTACGACACGCCCACCAATGGCACCATAGGCGGCGAAGGCGCGGCTTTCTTTTTAGCAACCAGCGAAGAGTCGCCGGATAACTTAGCGCAGCTTACAGGGCTTAAATTACTATATAAACCAAAGTCTATTGAGGAAAGCATTGCTGAGTTTTTAAAATCTCATGAATTGAGTATTGAGGACATCGATCTGATTATAACCGGCAAAAACGGTGATACTAAAAACGATGAGATCTATAAGAATTTAAACGATTCCTTTTTCAAAAATAAATCGTTTGCTAATTACAAACACCTTTGCGGTGAGTACGCAACTTCATCATCATTCGCATTGTGGCTGGCATCTAATATTGTTAAAGGTGGTGTCGTTCCGGAGACGGTAAAAGAGGGTAACTTCGGGGCATTTTCACCTAAAAAAGTTTTGATCTATAATCATTATCAAGGTAAATATCATTCGTTGATGCTGATTTCGGCTACGTAAGCTTAATATTTTCTATCAAGGTGTCATGCTGAGCATAGTCGAAGCATGTGGGTAGGCCTTTACGCACATGCTTCGACTACGCTCAGCATGACAGCCTTTCACACCCCTTGTCTGTGTCCTCACAGACAACTTTCAGAATAATTGCCTGTGAGGACACAGGCAATGGATGCAAAATAACTTATTTCTTACCGTGCAGTTGGATATAATCAGCCATAGTGGCTACATCAACCAATGCTTTACGGCCTTCGCGGGGATCTTTAATGTCGATGCCGTACTCCTTTTTTAGCAGAACGATCAATTCCAGCGAATCAATAGAATCCAAACCCAAGCCCTCACCAAACAACGGTTCGTTGTCCGCAATATCAACAGGCGTTAAATCGGTTAGATTTAAAAATTTTATGATCTGTACTTTCAGTTGTTCTTTTAGCTCTGTCGTTTCCATTTGCGGCAATTATATCAAATTTTTTCTTTTAAGCCCCCAAAAAGTTATTAATTGGAGTACTACGGTTATAATAAATAAAGGGATAATATTGTTTACCACGTCTTTAAGTTTCCCTCCTTCAAGGAACAGCGAGTAATAAGCCTGCAATGCCCAGTGCATTGGCGAAAAATTAGCGGCCGTTTTAGCAAAGCCTTCCATCGCGAAGCTTGGTACCATTAAACCACCTATCGCGGCTAATATCACTATGGACACTGCACCAAAGCCATTGGCCTGCTCCTGTGTATCAGCAAAAACACCAACACAAATGGAGTAGCTTACTGCGCACCAACCGCATATTACGGTTACGATGATCAAGGCTAATATATCAGATGGTAAGTTCAACGCGGGCAAGCCCAAAAATGGAAATAGCCATATACCCATCGAGAATATCACCGCTGCCTGTAGCATGGTAACTGCCAGATAGGTGATCTGTTTGGAGAATATCCCAACCAGATAACTGGTAGGCAATGTTTTTAGCCTGATAAAACTACCACTTACTTTTTCCCTCACCACACTCCCGCCTAACGACATGATGACGAAGAACATCGCGAAGATAGTCCATGCCGGTACATTGTGCTGGGTTGCATTTGGTGTGGCGCGCGTACCGTCCTTTGATACCGGGATCTCGTTAATGGCTGTGTTGTTATTCAGCATTTCGTTTTCGAGTTTCTCAGGCAATTGCTTTTCGTTGATAGAAAAGTATAAACTTCTCAATGTTTCACGGCTTTCAACCAATTGTAATGCACTTCGGATTCCGCCTTGTACCGATAACCTTAATGATTCCTGTAAAATTGGGTTATAGTATAACGTAAGCGGATCAACGTCGCCCACCTTCTTACTACTATCACCCGCCAAGCCGAAACTGGTGAGGGCTTTGCTCGCTATGTTTTTTGACTTAGCTTCTACCTTACGTGAAAAATCAGATGGGATAATTAAACCCAGCATCGCGTCATTATCGTGCATGGCATCCGCCATTTGTTGCGCGCTTTTATCTGAAGGCATCAACGACACTTTAAACATGCCTATTTTGCTAATCGATTTGATCAGTTGCTGGCTTGACTGCCCGGTATCGCTATTACAAATTAATATGGATAGCTTGTTTTTGTTAACAAGATTGAAAGTGCTGTTTTGGATACTGGTAACGACTACCACCAAAATAATCGGCATCACAAACATGAGTGATATGCCTACCACATCGCGCAGCAATATCCTTACATCCTTTACAATTGTTGCCCAAAGCTTAAACATTAGTTTCGGTAATCCTTTCCGGTTAAGTTTAAAAACAAATGTTCAAGGCTTTCCTGTTTATGGTCTTTCAGCATATTGCGTAAACTGTCTTGCGCTATTATTTTGCCGCCATCAATTAGCGCCACTTGTTGGCACAAATCTTCAGCTTCGCTTAGTTGGTGCGATGTATAAACAAGCGTAGTACCATTTTTATTTAGTTCGAGCAGGTAATTGATGATGGCATGGCCCGTTTGCACATCTACCCCAACGGTAGGCTCATCTAAAAACAATATCTCCGGGTTATGGATTACGCCAATGGCTAAATTAACCCTGCGTTTCATCCCACCCGAAAACTTTTGAACTTGCTTATCTCTTACTTCTTCCAACCCCAATATATGTAGCAATTCGTCGGTTCTTCTTTTTATGGTTGATTTATTTAAACCTGACCATGCCCCAAAAAACTCCAGATTTTCAGCCGGACTTAATTCCTGGTAAAAGGAAAAATCTTGTGGTACAAAACCAAATAAGCGGTTGGTAGCACTGTTATTTTGCTTACCCATTTCATGGCCTAAAAGCTTAACATGGCCGCTATCGGCAGTAAGCAAACCTGTCATCAAACTAATGAGCGTGGTTTTGCCAGCACCATTAGGCCCAAACAAACCAAAGCGCGCGCCTTTCTCTACCTTTAAATTAAGGCCCGAAAAAGAAACTTCGGCGTTCCCGGGATAATGGAAACCCATGTTTTCAACTTCTATCGCTAATGGGGTTACTGCCATTTTATATTTTTTAGCCTTTCGAAGGCGTTTTTCTCAACTTCAGCAATTTCTATAAGGTAATCGCCCATCTTATTAAAATCATCCTGACTGCCGATGCGCCCTTTGTATATCCCGGCAGCATGTACCGCGGCTGTGCGCCACATGTCGCCCGCCTGTGTAAATAGTACTGATATTTCGGCCAATTGGTTGCCCGGCAAATAAGCATCTGCTTCCTGCAAAAACGCCGCGTAAATATACCTGAATCCGCCGCCGCCTGTACCAATCTCCTCCTGCATCCGCACCATTTGGGCCAAATACAGTTTCGATTTTTCAATCCCTAACTTATCTCGCCACTTCTTTATCTTCTTACCCGTATTTCTGATACCTGATATACCCGCAAAGCTGCCGGGTATGTTCAGCATGTTATAAACGTTCTTTTTAATGCCGCTTTTAATGGCTTGTTTTATAGTTTCATCAGTAATGATAGCACCTTGTTTTGGGTAATAGATGTGCCCTTTAGGTGCTAGCGCGCCCTTTGCAAATCGTACCCTTTCTAATTGGTAACTATCCATCACGTTTGTGGTTTCCATAATTGGATCACTCACTAAATAGTTGTCTCCTTCCTTACCGTAAACAATCAGGTTATGGGCGTTGAAATGGAAACGGTATTCCTTAGGAAAATAAGGCAGATAGTATACCCCTACCTGGCAGCCAACCGGGTTGCCGGCTTCTAAACATTCGTTTAAATAGGATTCGGCTTTTTGTTTGGAGCTGAAGCGTTTACTAACTACAGGTATCCCCAACGACTTAGCCGTGCGGTTAAATATATACCCCGGCAGGGTGCGAAACGCGATAGCCGGGCCGTTATTGATCTTAATTAAAGGGATATAAGCAAAAAACAATCCCGCGCCTATGCCAAAGGCGAGTGGCTCGGTTATTTTACCGTTGGATGCAATGCTTAATAAATTACTGGTAACGCCCGATTCACAATGCGCGCCCTGACGGTGCTCGAAATCAGTCTTCATGAATGGTCATACTTTTAAGGTCTTCCACCTTTATATTAAACGCCTCGGCGTATTTTTCTAATTTTTGGGTTGATAATTTATCGAACACTTCGGGCTTTAAATGCCGTTTGATCTGCCATTTCCAAAAACCCGTATAGCCTGCCAAAATGCTGATGTCCATCAACCGGTATTCCATAAAAAACAATAGCTGACTGGCTTCTTTATTCAACACTTTTTGTTTTGCTGCCGCGATACGTTTTTCTATATCGCCCCAGGCAACATCAAGCGCAGTTATTTTAACATCCCAACCACTGCTTAAAGCCGCCACGTATTTACCCGAACTATCTGTCGCATAACAAAGCTCCTTGGTTATTTTACCAAGCGAACTTAAATCCTGCGGTACTTCATCCTTTTTCATTATTGCGAACCTTTAACTATTAAACTATCGTCATTGCGAGCGAAGCGTGGCAATCCCAAATTATACAGGGCGGTATGCAAAGTCGGGGATTGCCACGCTTCGCTCGCAATGACGCTGTATTTTGTGCTATACAACAGTTAGCATTGCATACATATACGAAAAACGTGCGCTCTCGGGTACTAACAATAAAATCTTTTCGCCTTTTTTAAGTCGGCCGCTTTTGAAAAGCTCATCTATCATTAGGTAAACTGATGCCGCACCCACGTTACCTACGGTGTACAAGTTGATAAACCATTTTTCGTAAGGGATACCACCGCCGTATTCCTCAATCATATCAAATATTTTACTCTTGAAAAAGTTGCTGGAGATATGCGGTAAAAACCAATCAATGTCGGTAACATCAAGACCTTTTTTCTCGAATATTTCCCTGATCTTTCTGCCACCTAAAGGCACAATATTATCGCTCAATAAAGTAATATCCTGCTTTACGCTGAAGATAGATTTAGTCATGATCTCTTCAGGCGTATAATCCATAAAGCCTTTTAACGATCCGTCTTCCTGTTTATCGCCGCCCATGTACATGCAGGTTTTCATTTCGTTAGCGTATGATACACCTTCAATCCATTCCACTTTTAAGCTAATACCATCGGGATTAGGCTTATCAGTCAACAAAAATGCTGATGCGCCATCCGATAGCATCCACCTTAAAAAATCCTTTTGGAAAGCGATGTAAGGATTCTCGTCTAACTCAATCAACTTTTGTGCTTCTTCCTCAAAAACATCAGAAACTAATAAGCCCGAGAACCTTTCAGATCCGGTTGCAACCGCTGTCTTAACTTCGCCTGATTTAATGGCTAAGTAAGCAAATTTAAGGGCGTGCATTCCCGCGCAGCAAACGCCAGATGGTGATACTACCTCAATACCACCTGCTTCAGGTAACCAGCCATGCGTCATCACGCCATGACTTGGTATCATTTGGTCGGGCGATGAAGTACCGCAGGAAAGCAACTCAATATTCTTTAACTTTTCAGGATCATTATCAAACAATTCCCTAACAGCAAGCGCCGTCATCTGGGCATTGGTATGTGTTGATTTATGCTCTTTAGTTAACGCATAGTAACGGTTGGTTATGCCATTATTACGCAGTACAATTTTTTTTGATTTTGAAGGCTTATTATTGATATACCCCAGGTATGATTCCATTTCGTCGTTCGAAACGGGCTCATTCGGAAAGTAAGCCGAGGTATGATTGATATAAACACTAGTATCGGACATATTATATTATTAGTATCAGTTATTTACTTGTAAATATTTTAATTTTTTAGCCTTTATTCGTCCTCCCGAAAAAGGCTTCAAAAAAACAGCATCTAATGTAAGCAAAACAGGCGCACCTAAAAACAACGCGATAAAAAGATAATATTTAAACGCCGCTGCCCAAGGCAATTGATTTTTACGTTTTGAAATGATCTTTGCCCAAACCGCGAAGATAGGTTTTGCCCTGGCTTCGGTAAACATCAGCGGGTATTTAATTACTACCGCTTTTTGTTCTATCAATTCATCCTGTAAACTATCGAGGGTATTATACTCTAAATGCCTTGAAACAGTTTCGCCATAAATTTTGGTATTGGTAATATCTTCCTCAGCAACACCCGGTTTGGGGAATATGTTTAAGTAACGTTCCTTTTTGCCGGATAACATCCAGTAAAATATCGTTACAAAGCTTACTACGTTCGGGTGCTTATCAACCAAAGCCACATTACCTACCAGCTTTGCCCCCGCCTCCTTTAATGAGTTACGAACGCGTACATAAGCGTTTATCCACATGTTACGTGCTGCGCTGATAGTAACTACCGGAGTATCTTTTAATAAGGCTTTAAAGCCCTCATCCTGCAATAAAGAATTGGTTGGGATGCTTGGCGATAAAAACCAGGGTTGATAGCCTAAAATGATCAGATCGTATTTTTCTTCCTTAAAATTTAAGGGATGCAGCGGAGTTGGTATACTCAACACGCAGGATGGCATCACCGAAAAAAAGCTGCTGCCTGTCCATGGAAAGTTAAAGTCTTTCACCGTTTTCACAACCACCTTTTCCACCGAATTACCGGCATCAACAAGCGGCGCGGTAAACGAATCAACGATCTCACCCATCTGGCCCGACTGCGTGTAATATATAGCTAAGATCTTTTTATCCATTCTCAACAAAGTTAAAAAACTATCTTTTTAATGAATTAAAAATCTTCAGCGTGAAGTACTTTAGAATTCTTGCAGTAATCCAATATCGCATGCTGCACCACAGGTGATAGGTTTTTGAATTCCCGTTTTACAATTGCTTTATCAGTTTCAATATCTGCATGGTATTTTACAATTTTAGGTGCATGTTCCTCAATAGCAAGCCTTAAAAAATGGTTCTCTACATTATCAGGATTATTAAGTATTGCGGTTTCCAACTTTATACGGCCTGCTTTAAACAGGTCGAGTTTCTTCCTGGGTCCACTAATTAGGCCTGCTTTTTTTAGGAGCAGTGCGCCTTCATAACCTTCTTTGTTAGTGGTTGCATAGCCTGTTACTACAATCAGCTCATTATCTATGGCATTTACATCACCATTCGCCATCACGTTGTAAAATGCTTCCTTATCAAATCTCAGTTTTTGCTGGGCGATGCTTTTCTGCGTCAATCCAGGCAAAAGCAGTATGCTTAAAGCTAATAATATCTTAAATTTTACTTTTCCCATTTTCTCAAACATAATAAATATAAATGCTTTGGCAATTATACCTGTATTATACAATTTTATATAATTAGCTTAACGGCTGTGTAACACAATATAACAAGTTTTGTTACATTATATATTTGCCATCTGTTAAATTTAATTTACTTTCACTTACTTTGGGGCTTCAATTTTTTATTTGTTGATGATTGGCCCCGGCATTAACATAAGACAGTTTATGGCTACGATAGTTTAAAAGCGATTTGATGGATAAAAAACTACAATTCTCGGGTTTATGGGCAGTTATTTTGGGAGGATCGAGCGGATTTGGGTTTGCTGCTATTGAAAAACTGGCCAAACATGGCATGAATGTAGCCGTACTTTACCGCGAAATTGCCGGTGCCGAAAAAATACTCAAAACTAAATTCATACAAATAGCTGAAGAGAATGGGATAACTATTCTCCCCCATAATATCAACGCGCTTGATACCGTAAGCCGGGCTTCGTTTGTACAGCAATTTGCAGAGATCGCCCCAAAACATAGCGTAAAGCTGTTATTGCACAGTATTGCCCGGGGGAATTTAAAACCACTGACTATTGAAAACGGCACGGTAGAAGATGAAGCTTACAATGAGCTTTCTATCGAAGATATACAGATGACTACCTACGCCATGTCGAATAGTTTGCTGGATTGGACGCGTGATTTATTAAAAGCCGAACTGTTTAACGCCGATGGACGTATAATTGGCCTTACCAGCGAAGGCGCGCATAAATATTGGGAAGGCTATGCAGCCGTTTCTATCGCGAAAGCATCATTGGAGAGTTTGGCGAAATATATGGCAGTAGAATTTAGCGCTTACGGATTAAAAACAAACGTGATACAGGCCGGTGTAACCGAAACCGCATCATTAAAAAAGATACCGGGCAGCGATAAATTAATTAAAGCAGGCATTAAGCGCAACCCGCTTGGCAGAATTACAAAACCGGAAGACGTTGCCGGTGTTATCTACCTGCTGTGTACTGATGAGTCGTTTTGGATAAACGGCGCGATCATTCACGTAGATGGCGGAGAGCACTGTCGTTAACATTTAGAGCATATTACATGAATAACCATATATTAAGTCATTTACCCTATAAATCCTCGTTTCGTTTTGTTGATAACATATTGTTATTGAGCGAGGATGAAGTTCGCGGCGAATACACTTTAAAAGAGGACGCTTTTTTTTACGAAGATCATTTCGCGGGCAACCCGGTTACTCCCGGTGTTATTGTTACCGAAATTATGGCACAGATTGGCCTGGTAGTATTAGGTATATTTTTAGTGTTGAAGGAAACTGATTTCAATTTTATGGATGATGATTCCTTGTATCCACTGCTTACCTCTACTGATGTATCGTTCTACAAAATGGTGTTGCCGGGTGAAAAAGTTACGGTAATATCAAAAAAGCAATATTTTCGTTTTGGTAAATTAAAATGTCATGTTGAAATGCTGGATAGCGATAAAGAACTGATTGCCAGTGGCACTTTTGCAGGCATTATAAAAAAGATAGCTGTTAAAAATGGGTAATCGTGTAGTGGTAACAGGTATGGGGGTGGTTTCGCCCAATGGTATAGGCATACAGGCTTTTCTGCATGCTATACAAAATGGCATATCAGGCATAAAGTTTATGCCCCATTATCATGAGCTTAAATTCAGTTGCCAGGTAGCAGGCATGCCCGATTTTAAATGGGACAGCCTTACCAATTACATATCAGAAGTTACTTTGCACGGTTTAAAAGGCACTAACATAGCCTACGGACTGATGGCTGCGCTGGATGCCTGGAAAGACTCCGGCATGGATTTCGAAACCGAGGAGCCCCGTTGGGAAACCGGCTGTGTATTCGGCAACAGCATTGCCGATACCGAGGCTATGAGGAACGTAATAAACCGCGTTGATAATAAAGAAGTTAAAAAACTAGGCTCACGTGTGGTGGAGCAGGCGATGAATAGCGGGGTAACGTCTTATATATCCGGTCGCTTAGGCTTCGGGAATAAGGTACTTACGAACTCTGCCGCTTGCGCAACTGGCACACAGGCTATTTTAATGGGTTACGAATACATTAAACACGGCTACGCCAAACGCATGCTGGTTGGTAGTGCAGAGCATGTAGATACCTATGTTTTCGGAGCATTTGACTCCATGCGGGTACTATCACGTAAGTTTAATGATCATCCTGAAAAAGCATCAAGGCCAATGAGCGCAACTGCAGGTGGATTTATTCCTGGTTCAGGTGCTGGCGCTTTGGTTTTGGAGGATCTGGATTTCGCATTGGCACGTGGGGCTAAAATTTATGCTGAGGTTTTGGGTGGATCAACAAATTCCGGCGGGCAACGTTTAGGTGGTACGATGACGGCGGCAAGCTCGGCGGGAGTGCTTAGGTGTATCAATGAGTCATTGGTAAGTTCAAACATCCACCCAAATCAAATTGATCTGATCAGCGGACATTTAACCGCTACCAATGCCGACAAGCAAGAAATACAAAACTGGTGCGATGCATTGGATCGCCGGGGAGATAATTTCCCAGTCACCAATTCCCTCAAGTCAATGATCGGCCATAGCCTTAGCGCGGCGGGATCAATTGAAACTGTGGCATCTATATTGCAGATAGTACACGGCTTTGTTCATCCAAACATAAATCTGGATGACCCGAACCCCGAAATAACAAAATTGGTAAGCGTTGATAGTTTGCCTGTTAAAATGATAAAAAAAGAAGTTAATATTGTAGCGAAAGCGAATTTTGGCTTTGGGGATGTGAATTCCTGTTTAATACTTTCAAAATTTAACTAAATAATGACCAGACAAGAGATTTTAAATGAACTGAAAAAGGTGATATCGCCTTACACTACGAACAAAGAGATGCTGGCCCAAATCAATGAAGATACTGACCTGTTAAAAGACCTGAAGATAAACTCAGCCAATTTGGTTGATATTATTATAGATGCCGAAGCTAAATACGATATTGAGATTGATTACGATGAAGCCGATAAAATGATGAATGTTGGCTCATGCATCGATGTGATAAGCGAAAAAATAGGCCAAAAACAATAATGCTGAGTACGGGTAACGATATCGTATCATTAAATGCTATAAATGTTACCTGCACAAAACAACCAAACTTTTATTCAAAAATACTTACCCCTACCGAAACCGCGCTTTATAAACAGTCTCGTTTCGCAAATATTCCCTTTGAAGTTTTCGTTTGGCTATTATGGTCAATAAAAGAATCGGCATTTAAGTTTCTGCAACGGATTGATGCAGATATACTTTTCACGCCTGTAAAGTTTGTGGTAAGTGATGTGCAAATTCCATTCGGATTTACCTTATCGGGTTTTGAGGCTATCAAATTAACAGGCATTGGCTTTAATGGCATTCCAACCATTCGATCTACTGTCAAATTTGGCGATCACATACTTTATTCAAGCTCCTTGATCTATCAGGAGTTTATCTCCACGGTAGTTAACGGCGCTGAAGATTTTAGCAGGACCCATTGGGGTATAAAGTGGATTGATAGCGACGATACTGAAATTCAATCAGCTGAAGTAAGGGCTTTTTTGATTGATAATCTTAAAGATAATATCAGTATCAGCATAGGTAAAAACCCGCTTGGTATTCCGGTTCTATTAAAAAACAATCAGGAACTTACCATTCCAGTTTCGTTATCGCATCACGAATATTACATCGCTTATTCTTTTCAACTATAAAGTATTAAACAATAAACTATTGTCATTGCAATGACGCTTGGATATATGTGTATGTTTGAAATGACATTGGATCACTTTAAACTTTATGAGCAACACATAAGCATTATTATCAATTTGTACTTAATTTAGCCCTACAAACCCTCATATAATAAACATTAGTAATTGATGCACACCTTTGTAATTCCCGTTTACAAACAATCCCAATACCTGGAACAATGCATCCAAAGTTTGCTTAACCAAACGGTTAAAAGCACTATTATACTAACTACCTCTACCCCTACTGATTTTTCAAAACAGATAGCCGAGAAATATGGCTTCGCTTATTTTGTGAACGATAATGGCGGAATAGCTAACGATTGGAATTTCGCTTTATCCAAAACATCAACCAAATGGGCAACTATCGCCCATCAGGATGATATTTACGAGCCGGATTTTACTAATGAATTACTCAAATCAGCAAATAGTGATACGCTCATCGCCTTTACTGATTATGAAGACTTGATTGATGGCAAAGCAAGAAAATCTAACCTGAACAGCTTTGTTAAAAAAGCGTTATTGTTTCCGTTCATCTTCAAAAAAAACATACGCAGCACTTGGCTAAAAAAATCAATTTTAATATTTGGCGATCCGATATGCTGCCCTTCGGTATCATTTAATCTGGATGGGTTGGGCAATTTTAGATTCTCGCCTGAGTTTACCGTTGCCCTGGATTGGTTTGCATGGTATCAGCTGGCTAAAAAGCGTGGCTCATTTTGTTTCATCAACCAAAAACTGATGAAACACCGTATACATGCCGAATCGGAAACAACACTTAAATTATCCGAAGGAAAACGCAGGCAAGAGGAATTACAAATGTTTAAAATGATTTGGGGCGATAAAATTGCCCGTGTATTTTCGTGGATATACACATTAGGCTATGCCGATAACAAACTAAAAGCCGACCTGTGAAATATAAATTAACCAAACCCGATAAACCATCATCAAATATGATAGCCTTAACCTTTGCACTGGTAATTGTTTATTGCCTGGCCACCGCTTTTTCAATTGTTCTTTTGGGGCAACGGAGTTTAATATCAGGTAACCTGTTTCAGTTTAAAAATATCATTTCGCTGGTATTTAACTGGCGGTTTATCCTGTCCATGAGTTTGGCTATCTTATCAAGAATTTCTTTTATTCTGATCAACAGCACACTGCTCAAAATCCCTTATTTAGCGGATATTGCTACTACGCTATCGGTCATCATTACCCTAACCTCTATTATATTCATTTTAATAGCGAATCACTACTTTTTAAAGGAGAGCTTAAACATTAAACAGGCAATAGGCGCCTTTATAGTTTTGATGGGGATATTTATTATGTTGAATAAGTAGTTCAGCCCCCTCTAAATCTCCCCCGGTTGGGGAGACTTTAAATCATTATTTTTTTAAGCCCCTCTGCTGTTCGAAGTTAAAAACTTCGAACAGCAGAGGGTGTTTATTATGCTGGATAAGAGTTCTATTCGGGTTTTATTTCTTCCTTCATTTTTTCTATTTCAATTTTCATCAGCGCCATTTCCTGAGCAAGCAGTTTATTTTGCTTTTGCAGTTTTGATGCGACTACGCTTAAATGCAACAGATAAACCAAAGCGATAAATATAGATATGGTAAAAACCAGGTTAGCAGGTAAATAAACGCCAAACAGGTTCGAAACCAATAATAATCCCTTCTCCCAAAAAGAAAAAGTAACCAATATTCCGGTAAATAATAACCAGATTATCGAATATTCTTCGCGCAGTCGCCCTTTAACAACCATTCGAAATACCAGGAACAAAAATGCCACACTGGCAATTATGGTAATGATTTGAATTCGCAACATAATATTATGGCTTACGGATAAACGAAAAAAACATAGCTAAAGTAACTTTCACACAATAGTAAAAAGAGGTAAAGCTTCGGATAGATGATTGCCCACCACTTCGATGCACCATCACAACCGGCGTTTCCTTTATAGCTAAACCTGCTTTGGAAAAGAATACCAATGATTCCGGTTCCGGATAATCATCCGGGTAATAACGGGCACCTAATTGTATAGCTTTTTTATCAAATAGCCTAAACCCCGAGGTACTATCGTAAATACTTTTACCGGTAAAAAATTTATTTAACCAATGGAAATAGGTAATGCCTAATCGTCGTAAAAAAGATGATTGAAATCCTTCCTTTATAATAAAACGTGAACCAATTACCAAACTCGCTCCTGTTTCTTCATAGCAGGCTATCATCTTTTGTAATTCCGCTGGTGGATGCTGCCCGTCGCCATCCATTTGCACCGCCAAATCGTAATTATCGAGGAGTGCATACTTAAGCCCACTTTGTACCGCGCCACCAATACCCAGGTTAACCGGGAGATCAATCAATATAACATCCAGCTTTTTAGCAACTTGTTTGGTATCATCGGTTGAGCAGTCGTTTACTACGCATACGCTCACATTATATTTTTCGGGAAGCTTTAAGTTCTCCAGGTCTGATATTAACCGGGGTAATGATGCTTGTTCATTAAAACATGGGATAATAATGAGAATATTCATCATTAATATTATAGCCGTTAAATTATTTAAGGTTGGTAATTTATATATTCAATATGCACACCTAAACTAACAATTAAATAGCTAATTACAGCTATGTATCTTTATTTTTCGCACACGTTAATTGATAAATAAATTAATTTGTACTATTACAAAAATGCTTTTTAAATAAAAACAAGCCTCTTTTTTAATACATATTTTAATTATATGTAGAAAAACGAGATTTGTATATACAATTTTGTAGCTTTATATAATTCGACTGTTTTATTAACCTCATTATAATTGTATACCGTTGACTGATAATTCAAAAGCTACAATTGGATCTGAAAAAATTAAAGTTCTTTTCATTGATCATCTTAATCGTTTGTACTGTGCAAAATCGCACCTTGCCGAGCGTTTACCTGAAATTTTTGATGAAGCAGCTTTTGCCGATTTAAAACAGGCTATTAAAGAAACTATCCTCCATACCGAAAAGCAGCTATTGCGCATTGATCAGCTTTTTGCAATCATGAAGGTGCAATATTCATTTGAAAAATGTCAGCCATTAATAACGTTTTTAGAAAATGCTTTCGAGGCCCTTCAACTTCATGCTACCGAACAGGAGTTTCGTGATCTGATGATTGTGACTTACTTATACCATTTAGATTCTGTTGAGTTAGCCTCATCCAAAATATTGCAGGTTGCCGCCAATAGTTTACATGATCAGCAAATTAAATTGTTAATAAATGAGAATTATTCGGAAGCCAAAGCCGAAAATGCATTATTACTGTTATTGTTAAAAAAAACCGCCAGATAACAGTGTAGTGCCATTTTCACCCGTATTTATACGTGTGAAAGTTTATTCATTCTATCCATTATTAGTTTTTACCCCTTTTAGGAATCTTTTATTAGCTTACATTACGTATAGCTAGTATATTTATCTAAGTAAAGTTTTAGTTTGGCGAAATTAAAAGTTTCCCTAAAGTAAAAGTTGAATGGTTTTTGGCTCTGGCACCTTAAATTACCCTTATGACAACACACTTATCACATCATAATTTTGAATTGCTCAAAAGCAAAATTCAATTTTTGTCGGGTTTAGAA
>JABDDX010000009.1:0-37613 GCA_013287375.1 Bacteroidota bacterium
TAGTACGGGTTTTATCAGATTGATCTCCTGTTACAGTTATGTGCAAACCTTTAGGGAAAATTGTTTTTTCTTTTTGGGCGATTAAGGCATTGATCTTGTCAGAAGATTCAATCAAATTCTCGCCGGCGCGTTTACTTACATTTAAGGTAATAACGTTTTTAAAATCTTTGCTGTTAGGTGTTTTTAAGCGCGCATAGCTTTCCTGCTCTAAAAACGAATCTTTTACTTGTGCAATATCACGTAAGTAAATGGCTTGTCCTTTAGGGTTACGAATAACCATAGCGGCTACTTCAGCAGCATTTTTGTAATCCTTTTTAATGTCGATACTGCGGCGTACACCATCAGTTGTCACTGTACCTGCTGATGAGATGATGTTCTCGTTACCAATTGCCTGGGTAATATCGCTAAAACCAAGTTGTACTGCTGCCATTTTATTCATGTCAACATTTATCTGTATTTCAGGCGTTAAGGCACCAATCTCATCAACTTTTGATATTTCTTTAAAGCTCTCAATATCATCTTTCAAATTGTCGGCATATTCTTTCAATTTTTTCAGATCATAATCGCCCGAAATATTCACATACAAAATTGGTAAATCGGCAACATTGATATCAGAAATGGTAGACTCCTTTAAATTCACATCCCCCTGTGGCAAATCCTGTTGAGCTTTATCAACAGCTTCTTTCACATCCTGTTTAGCATCCCTTATATTAACATTAGCGTTAAACTCGCATGTTATTGAGGATACATTTTGCAGTGAATTTGATGTTACCTTTTTTAAGCCTTTTAATGATTTTAGTTGTTTTTCAAGCTGCCTTGTAACTAGCAACTCAATATTTTGAGGTGATTGACCATTATAAACGGTTGTTACGAAAACTTTTGACTGCGCTATATCTGGAAAATTTTCCTTCGGTAGGTTATTGTAACTGACAAGCCCTAATACGGTAATCAAAAATATCAGCACATAAATGGCTGTTTTATTTTCGATTGCCCAGCTTGATGGTTTAAATTCTTTGTTGAGATCTTTCATGTTAGATCAATATTTTATAAAAATTAATTAACGGATTGAATAACTCTCACTCTGTCGCCATCTTCCAAATCAGACGCGCCATCAGTTATTAACTGATCGCCATTTGAAAGGCCCGATTTTATCTCAGTAAGGCCATTGGATGTAGCACCTTCGGTAATCCCTTTACGTTTTGCAACACCATTGTCATTAACAAAAACATAATCACCATTTTCAGATTTTTGAATGCTACTTACCGGTATAGCGAAAGCATTGGCTTTTGAATAATTAGCGATCTTAATAACGGCAGTCATGTTAGGGCGAAAATCCATGCGATGAGGAAGTTTAACCTCTACGGCAAAGCTGCGAGATGAAGGATCAATAACCTTTGCAGCGAATGAGATACGGGTTTTAAGCGAATCATTTGCATCAGGTATCAATACGTTAACGCTATCACCCTGATTTACGCTACCTGAATAAGATTCGGGTACATCTGCCTTTACTTTTAACACATCAGCATTTACTATGCGAATGCCTGTTGAGCCCGGTGCGGCAACCTGCCCGAGTTTTAAATCCATCTGATCTACAGTACCATTAATTGGTGATACGATACGATACATATCAGCTTGCTGGCGTAAGGAAGAAACTTGTTTTTGAGCAGTTTGTAATTGCGTTTGTGCCTGCAAAAACTGAACTTCAGTACCAATTTTTTGATCCCAAAGGTTTTTTTGGCGTTGGTATAAAGTGTTAGATAAATTTTCTTGTGCCTGCGCCTGCGCAATATTTTGTACCAATACGCTATTATCTAACTGTGCCAATACTTGTCCTTTATGCACATGATCGCCCACTTTTACATTAATAGCAGTTATAATAGCATTTGCCTGTGGATATGCCGTTACGTTATCCTGTGCATCTATCCTGCCCTGTATTTGCACATAATTGGTAAATCGCCCCGCCTTAACAGCAATAACACTTATATCGGCGATTTTTGATGAATCCTGCCCGCCGATTTGAGCCTGTAATGCGGTAATTTTGGAATTTAATTCGGCTTGTTGCTTTTGCAGATCAGCCAATTCAGCTTTTTTATCCTTTGGTTTGTTGTTTGAGCATGCTGCCAGAAACAGTACTGCTGATATGTATAATATTTTTTTCATGTGTCTTATTTTATATCGTGATATGTTTATTGAATACGTCCGTAAGCCTGATCAAGATCAACTTTACTAATTAAAGCGTCATATAAGCTTTGTATGTATGAGTTATCTGCGCTATCGAGATCGGTTTGTGCCTGAGTAACCTCAATGCTTGAACCAACGCCCTGTGAATATTTAATTTTTGCTACCCTTAACACTTCTTCGGCAAGGCCCATATTTTCTTTTTGGCTTTTTAGGGATTGTAAACCATTAATATAAGTGATACGGGCTTTGTTAGCCTGCAGCCCTATTCCGTTGCGAAGGTTAAACAAATCGTTTTCGGTTTTTATGATGGCGATTTTTGATTCCCTAACCTGGTTAAGGTGCTGGAAGCCTGTAAAAATCGGCACATTTAAAGTTAGGCCGATATAACTGGATGGATAATTAGCAGAATATAAATTGCCAAATGAATTGTTTTGAAAACTTGTACCGTAATTTGCAAAGGCTGAAAGGCTTGGCAAATACTGTGCTTTTTTGCTCTTTAGATCATATTCATTTAATCTTTTCTGAGTTTCCAGCAAGCTATATTCAATCCTGTTGTGATAAAACGATGTATCAGAACTATTTGCTATGGCATCGTTAAAATTGATATCTTCCAGTTTATCGGTTAGTGTAAGCTCATCGGTAATAGCCATTCCCATCTGGAATTTTAACAGCTCGTTATTCAGTTCCAATAGTCTGACAGTATTATCTCTCGACGTAACCAGGTTATTATACTGAACAGTTAATCGCTGTACGTCTATTTGCTCGGCCAAACCCTGTTTGTTTTCGGCAGTGGTTTGATCTAATTGCTGTTTTAATTGTTTGATGTTTGCGTCAAGCAATTTTATTTGCTCGTTACTTACCAAAACCTGATAATAGGCTTTAGTTACACTAACGTTAGCTTCAATACGAGAACGTGTTAAACTGCGTTCGTAAAGTTCTTTATAAGTTTTACTAGCCTTTACACCAACCAGATAATTACCATCAAAAATCTTTTGGGTAAGATTTAAAGCGGCAGTAGTTTGATAATTTAATCCAAGCTTAAATGGCGCTAAGGTACCCTTAGGTACGGTTGATTCAAATGAAGACACATCAACCAACGTTACCGGCAGCCTAAGGTAATCCTGAAATTGGGCCGTTCCGCTAATTTGCGGTAAACCCTGGCCAATGGTTTCTTTAACTTTATAGCCAGCGCTTTTAACATCTAAACCTGCGTTTACCACAGAATCCTGATGTTGATAAGCATAGCTTATACATTCGGCCAGGCTATAATTATGAGTGTGTCCGGTATCAGGTGGGGCTTGCTGCGCGTAGCTTTTAACAGCTATGCCACAAAGTAAGGCTCCGGCAATAATTAATTTTCTCATTTGTATATATGTGTGAATAGGGTATTTATTTAATTTTTTCAAATATGTTTAGCGGGATTGACAGCAGTATGTCAGTAGTGTTATCAATCCGGTTTATTGTTTTTATATTGATCTAAAAGTTTATAGCCTTCTAGTGTACATACGCCATAGTTAAAATGCTCCTGAAACTGTTGTTGTACCTTCCAGGTATTATATTCAGCTATTGGAAATACTGATGCATCAAACCCAAGTTCAATCTGATTCACCCGCATTCTGGATATTATTTTAACATCAATATCGGGTCTTATATAACCCTGGGTTATTCCCTTGGTTAACAGCTCTTCCAGCGTCTGTATTACTACACCTGATTTAAAGTTTTGAAACTCTTTCCATGCCTGTGGATGATACTTTTGCATATCATGGATCACAATAGGATTAATCCGGGAAATTATTTCTTCAGAACAATTCATCATATTGATCATTTCCTCTATCACATTACCGGACTTGCTGATAATCTCAGCCATTTGATCTTCATCTTCCTTCAGCTTCTTTTTTACCAGGGCAATAACCAGATCATTTTTGTCCTTAAAAAAATGATAGATAGTTTTTTTTGATATACCCAAATGCCTGGCGATATCATCCATGGTAACGCTTTTTATGCCAGCCTTTAAAAAAAGCTCTTCGCCACCCTCAATTATTCTTTCTATTGTAATCATCTGTAATTTCGAAACAAAACTATGGAAACATTTTTAGATTTCAAAGTTTCCATTTCAAATTACTTTTTACAGACAATCGGCATAATTGTTACCTTTGCAAAAAAATATATTTATGTCACTTTCTCCTCTTTCAGCTATATCGCCAATTGATGGTCGTTATCACAATGCAACCGCTCAATTAGCCGGCTACTTTTCTGAATACGCATTAATTAAATACCGGGTATATGTTGAAATTGAGTACTTCATCGCCTTATGCGAGCACCCTTTACCTCAATTACAAAACTTTGATAGAAATATAACAGAAAAGTTACGAAACATCTACAAAAATTTTAGTGAAGCTGATGCGCAAAGTATAAAAGACATTGAAAAAGTAACCAACCACGATGTTAAAGCGGTTGAATATTTTATAAAACAAGAGTTTGACAAGCTTAATATTGCTGAGTATAAAGAGTTTATACACTTTGGTTTGACATCGCAGGATATTAACAATACAGCTATCCCATATAGTTTTAAATTAGCTTTGGCTGATGTTTATTATCCTTTATTTGACGAATTGATAGGTGTATTAAAAGTATACGCTGCTGAGTGGGATAAAATCCCTATGCTGGCACACACACACGGTCAGCCTGCATCGCCATCTCGTTTGGGTAAGGAAATACAGGTTTTTGTGGAGCGTTTGGAAAACCAGTTACATCTATTAAAGCAAGTACCCTACTCTGCTAAATTTGGCGGTGCTACGGGTAATTTCAACGCACACAATATCGCTTATGGCAGCATCGACTGGAAAGCATTTGGTAATAATTTTGTAGATAATATTTTAGGGTTGAAACGCTCGCAGTTCACTACGCAGATTGAGCATTATGATAATTTCGCTGCGCAATGTGACGCATTGAAAAGGATTAATAATATACTGATTGATTTGGACAGGGATATGTGGTCTTATATATCCATGAACTATTTCAAGCAAAAAATAAAAGCCGGCGAAGTGGGTTCATCGGCTATGCCACATAAAGTAAACCCGATAGATTTTGAAAACTCTGAAGGTAACTTAGGCTTAGCTAACGCAATATTTGAACATTTAGCGGCGAAGTTGCCGGTATCAAGGTTACAGCGTGACCTTACCGATTCAACCGTATTACGCAATATTGGTGTACCGATTGGCCATACCGTTATTGCGATGAAGTCAACTATCAAGGGTTTGAATAAATTGTTATTGAATGAAGGTGCGATCAGTGCTGATCTGGAAGCTAACTGGGCTGTTGTTGCAGAGGCTATACAAACCATTCTACGCCGTGAGGGCTATCCAAACCCATACGAGGCATTAAAAGAGCTTACACGTACCAATACACATATTAATGCGGATACAATTGCGGAATTTGTACATACTTTACAGGTAAGTGATAGCGTTAAAGAAGAGATTAAGAAGGTATCGCCATCGAATTATACAGGGATTTGATTTTTAGGATGTGCAAATATGCGGATGAGTGAATGTGCAGATGATTTTAATTCTTTTCATTCGCACATCTACACATCCAAAACATAGTCATAACCCGGTCATAACAATTTAACAGTGTTAAATAAATCAAAAAGCTACCTAAATTTGTTAAAGAATATTTAAAGCGTAATCAAGATGAATATCAACGTATATACTGAGTCTACCCCGAACCCGGCAACAATGAAGTTTATTGTAAATAAGTTGCTGATTAACGGTAGTGCCGATTTTGCCACTAAAGAAAGTGCTGAAAAATCACCTTTTGCTAAGGAGCTTTATAAGTTTTCGTTTGTGAACGGCGTTTTCTTTGCCAGTAACTTTGTTACGGTAACTAAAACCGAAGGCAGCGACTGGAATGACCTTTTGCCAATAGTGAAAGAGTTTGTTAAAGGTGCTGTTGAAGCTGAACTGGCTGTGCAACTAGAGGAACAAGCTGAACAAGGAGACTTTGAAGGTTCGGATATTGAAGTTAAAATACAACAGATACTACACGATTATGTGCGCCCGGCTGTAGAATCTGACGGTGGCGCTATCACTTACAAATCATTTGATGATGCAGGTGTGGTTACTGTAGAGCTTAGAGGTTCATGCAGCGGATGTCCGTCATCAACAGTTACTTTGAAAGCTGGTATTGAAAGCTTATTGAAACGTATGGTACCTGAAGTTACCGAAGTGGTTTCTGAAGCGCTATAATAGATAACATAAAGAAAATTGTGCGAAGGGTGTCACCCTGAGGCACTCGAAGGGTAAGCGTAAAGGCCTGACCACATACTTCGAGAATCTCAGTATGACACCTTTTCTTTGTTTACGCATTTACATGTATGGCCTCTTCAGACAGTTATAAACTGTCTTTATCCGAGGTCTCAGCTCAGACTGAAACCAGTGTGGGAAATCAGTGTTGGGCTATACAGAGTGTTAGAAGAAATCATTTTATGGTGCGCCGTAAGTTCAAAATGTCGGTAGAAAATTTGTATAAACGCCATTTAGCGTGCCATTAGGTACGGAACCTGGCTGATGTTGCGTACCTAACGGCACGGTATGTTTGTTTTTATGCTATTATTACCAACATTAAACCCCGACGGGGTTCTTTTAAATAATGAGATTGCATACGGTTAGATTTCGACTGCGCTTGTAGGTCCCTTTACTTAAAATACTTCTGTATGTAATCCAATAACTCTGCTGTTATTTTGCCGTTGGTGGCAACCAGTTCCCGGGTATCAATTACTTCATCACCACCGCTGAAATTTATCACGTCCCCTCCTGCTTGCTTTACGATTAGTATTCCGGCTGCTACATCCCATGCGTTTAGATTATATTCATAGAAAGCTTCAAAACGTCCGCAAGCGGTATAAGCCAGATCGACAGCTGCTGAACCCATACGGCGTAGGCCGTGCGAGCTTTTCATTAGTTCGGTGAACAGGTTGATATAGGCCGCTTGTTTAGTAAAATCGTAATATGGGAAGCCAGTCGCCAGTAAACTGGTGGCAACGGTTGGGTTGTTACTTACTTTAATTTCTTTACCATTTAAATAGGCTGGTGAGCCTTTGCTGGCATAAAAGCATTCGTCCTGATTGACTTCGTATACTACACCCAATACTAATTCATCGTATTCTTTTAGCGCGATACTTACTGAAAATACAGGTAAACCATGGATAAAATTGGTAGTACCATCTAAAGGATCAATTATCCAGTTGAATCGTTCGCCAATTTTGGTTTTTGTTTTTTCTTCAGTGATGAAGCCCGCTTCGGGGAGGATTTCTTCCAATCCGGCTACAATGATCTGTTCGGCGGTTTTATCTACATAAGAAACCAGATCATTTAATCCTTTGTATTCTATTTTAGCAGGATCGAACGTTTTTCTTTGTTCGCGGATGAATGCGCTGGCTTTTTTGGAAACCTCAATAACTTTATTGGTTATCTGAATGTACTGCATGGTGCCTTAGTGACAAGCTGAATGAGAATAATTTATGTACAAAAAAACTGGCAAAAAATAAACTTAGCGCAGCTACGATACGTGCTACGGGGGGGTACATGTTAAAGTCCTGGATTAGTATTTTAATTGCACCCAAATTAGCAAAAAAGCCAATAGTAGCAACAGAAATGAAGCGTGCGAATTGTTTATAAGGGGCCAGTTTTGATTCCGTAAAAACCAGGTACCGGGTGATCAGAAAATTCACCATTACACCCATAAAAAATGATATAGCTAATGATATGGTTGAATTACGCACAGTAGCATTGAAAATATGATAAGTTTTTTCGGTAAGCAGGTTATGATAAAAAAGGTAAAAAGCGGATATATCTACTATAAAACCAGCTCCTGCTGAAAGCACAAATCGTACAACCTGGTTATTGATTAGTTTTTTTGTAGTACTAACCATGTTTTACTTCGTGTTTTTGGCTGGACTTTAATCCAGGTATAACTAACACTACGCCTGCTATAAAAAGGCAAACAGCTATTAATTGTGCTTGTGGAAAAGAGAAATCACCAATATGGTACCTTGTATTTACACGGATAAACTCAATAAGAAAGCGCTCGATACCGTTAAGGATCAAATAAATACCAAAGAATACGCCCGGCGTTTTAATTCTACTGCGGATGCTCCACAAAAACAAGAACAATAATATACAGGTAACACATTCGTAAAAAGATGTTGGCCAAACCGGTGCCGGTAAAACATGGCAAAATTTGCCTATGCAACCCGGTATTTGCAGACCTTCGTCGTTTACATTATGCGGGAAACTGAATGACCACATCCAATCGGGTAGCCAGCCTAATAGATGCGGTTTAGGTAATAGATTTACCTTTCCCCAATCACCATCGCCACTCATCTGGCAGCCTATGCGGCCTAAGCCATAGGCTAACATCATACCGGGGCCGCCAATATCCAGCATGGTTAATGGTTTTATGCCGTGCTTATAAGCAATATATAGTACCGCAGCGCCACCGCAAATTAATCCGCCATAAAAAGTAAAACCGCTGGTGCCTATCAACATACCAACCGGGTCTTTCATAAAATCGTCCCAGTTCTCTAATCCATTAAATAGTTTGGCGCCTACAAAACCGCAAATAGCGGCCCAAAGTAAAATACTCCCCATTAACTCATGAGGATGTACATTAATAACTTGTTCTTTTGGTTGAGGTAATACTTGTTTTTTGTTTTCGGCGTAAGCCCAATAAATTAAAACGCCGGCCATAATAATCCCACCTATCCAGTTACCTTTTGTTGATAATAAAAAGTCCTGTGGATCTTCAATAAGTGCGTGGTAATTAAATATGGCATCGACTATTTTATAGCCGATAATGAAGCCAAACACCCCGTTACCAACCAATTCGGCTGCTGAAATTGGATTACCTATCGTGATTGTCTTTTTGAATGAATGTATAACGCCTAATTTCTCTTTGCGCTTAAACTCTTCAGCAAAAGCCCAATAAGCACCTATAAAAGCAATGGCTACAAAAAAACCAAATGTTTGTACGGGAAGCAGAATTGTGACACCAAAAAAATAATATATAAGTGAGGTTAAGTTTGGGAACATGTGGTATAATTTGTGGCAATATAGCCTTTAATGCGCTAATATCTCTTCAGACTCTGTTATTTCAACATCACCATCAGGTGAAATTTGTGTTAAGTGAACGGTTTTCAATTCGTTAACTAAAACAGGATCGTACTTGGTTTTAACTTTTACATAGTTACGGGTGAAACCATGCATAAAACCATCTTTAATATCACCCTCAAACAATACCTCATCCGTTCTGCCTAGCTGGGTTTCGTAAAAAGCCCGGCGTTTTTTGTCTGACAGTATGTGCAGCATTTTACTACGTTCCGCACGGGCTGAACCCGGTACTGTACCTTTCATTTCACTTGCGGGGGTATTTTCCCGCTCAGAGTAAGTAAATACATGCAGGTAAGAAACGTTCAGATCATTTAAAAAATTGTACGTGTCGATAAAATCCTCGCGTGTTTCGCCGGGGAAGCCAACAATCACATCTACTCCTATGCAACAATCGGGCATTAGCTGTTTTATTTTAGCTACGCGATTGGCATATAGTTCCCTTTTATAACGACGGCGCATCAGGCCCAATATCTTATCAGAACCGGATTGTAACGGGATATGAAAATGCGGTACAAAACGTTTTGATGTAGCTACAAATTCTATGATCTCATCCGTTAAAAGGTTAGGTTCGATAGATGAGATACGGATACGATCAATACCTTCAACTTTATCCAAAGCTTTAACCAGATCGAAGAATTTGTCTTCACGTTTACCATCTCTAATGCCGAAATCACCCAGATTTACACCGGTTAATACAATTTCTTTTACACCTGATGCAGCGATTTCTTCCGCCTGCTTTACTGCATTCTCGATGGTATCACTGCGACTTGCGCCACGGGCCAAAGGGATAGTACAGAACGTGCAAGAGTAATCGCAACCATCCTGAACCTTTAAAAAGGTACGGGTGCGGTCGCCTATTGACCATGCGGACACGAACTGATTAGCTTCGGTTACCGGCTGGTTATAAACTAACGCTTTGGGATTTTTAGTTAAATCGGTGATATAATCAACGATCTGGAATTTCTCGGCAGCGCCTAAAACCATATCAACACCGGGTATTTCGGCAATTTCTTTTGGTTTTAATTGCGCATAGCAACCTACAATGGTTACATAAGCGTTAGGCGATATTTTAAGAGCTTCCTTAACTACCTTTTTACACTTTTTATCGGCGTTTTCAGTCACCGAACAGGTGTTGATCACGAATACATCGGGGGTATCGGTAAAATCAACAGTGCTAAAGCCCGCATTGTTAAATAAGCGGCCAATAGACGATGTTTCTGAATAATTCAGTTTACATCCCAGTGTATAAAAAGCTACCTTCTTGTCCATTTTGAAGCCACAAAGATAGGAATTTTAAATATTAGTTGCTTGCCACTTAACAATGAAGTGTATGATGTATTAAAATTTTCAGTTGCCGATTAATTAATCAGCAACTGAAATTAGAAGTACTTTTAGGCTAATACTTTACCTTTTTGTGTATTGTATTCCTCTTCGCTTATAATACCTTTTTCTTTTAGCTCATGCAGTTTATGTAATTGCTCGGTTACACTTGCTTGGGCTACTTGTTGAGGTTGGCCCGGAACATTAACCACAATATTATTTACATTGTTATTGTGGTTAGATCCCATTTGCCTGATGAATAAAGCATTGTTATAAGCATCGACCTGGCTACCTAAGGTAAAAAGATCGATAAGCCAGCCTATGCCAAATAAGCCAAATGTAAAAAAATAGAGTATGCCGATGCCTACCTTGTCCAGGTAAAACTTATGGACACCTAAAAAACCCAGAAAAAACCATAAAATGTAAGCTGTAGATTTTGATTTCATAATTGCAATAAATAAGGTTAAGCGAGCAAGATAAAAATATTAAAAATAGTATTAAATAAATTATGCTATTTTTTTTCAATAAAGCTTATTTACTGTATTAGTTATTCTTCTCCCCAGCGGTAGCTTTCACTTTCAAGGCCTGCTAGATCTATTATACGGTTTACAACAGTCATAGCCAATTCTTCAATAGTTTTTGGTTTGCTGTAGAATGATGGTATTGCCGGGCAAATGATACCGCCGACTTCGGTAACTATTTGCATGTTGCGGATATGGATCAGGTTAAAGGGGGTATCACGGGCTACCAGTATCAGTTTACGGCGTTCCTTTAGGATGACATCGGCAGCACGACTGATCAGATCATCAGATATACCACCAGCTATCCTGCCTAAGGTGCCCATGGAGCATGGCACGATAATCATGGTATCAAACTTAGCTGAGCCTGATGCGAAAGGTGCCATGAAATCATATTTACTGTAGAATTTGAAGGGATAGTTTTTATAATCCTCGTTATCCAGCTCCACCTGCCATACTTGCTTGGCGTTATCAGACATTACGATGCCCACATCGGCTATTTGCGCGCTTAGTTCTTGCAATTTATCCAGCAATAATTTGGCGTAAATGGAACCGCTTGCCCCTGTAATGGCGACTACAATTTTCTTCTTCATGATAAATATGGCGGCAAGATAGGCAGATAAAAATCAGGGCACAAAAAAAGGGTCGAATATAAATACCCGACCCTACATCTACCTATGAAAAACATGCCCTAAAAGGGCACTACAAATGTAGTAAAACTGTTTGTTAATTATTTAATAATAAATTAAAATAATTTTAATATGACTTTGTAAAGTTCTTCTCGATAAGGGTTTGTATAATTCCATCAACCATACCAACACTTGGTACGTAAATATTTTTAATGTTTGCCCACTTTAAAACGGTTATATAAATTTCGCAGGCCGGGATAATCACATCTGCTCTATCCTGATTTAGACCGAGCACATTGATACGGTCTTTCAACGAAAACGAATTCAAATAATTATAAAGCGTTTTGAGTTTGGCGAATGACAACGGCATGCCGCTTTTTTCTTCAGATAGCTTGTATAGTTTATTGATATTACCCCCTGTACCAATACCATACACACCTTTAAACACCTTGGTGTGCTCGCGGATAAAATCGTGCATTTCACTCCAGGTTTCTTCCTTATCCTGGTTATCGAGCATACGTATGGTGCCGATATTGAATGATCGCGAAGCAAAGAGTTCTCCATCCGAAAATAAAGAAAGCTCGGTACTGCCACCACCTACATCAATATAGAGATATGTTTTATTTTTGTCGATAGTTTGCTCGGCGTGACTCGCGTAGATGATTTTGGCTTCTTTTTGGCCGTGGATGATCTCCAGGTCGATGTTGCCTTCGTTTTTTACACGTGCTACAACCTCATCGCCATTTTTGGCTTCGCGCATGGCGGATGTGGCGAAGGCCATGTAATCCTTCACCTTGTAAACATCCATCAAATTGCGGAATGCGTGCATAGATTTTACCAGGTCATCAGCCTTTTTATCGGAGATATGCTGATTGAGAAATGCGTCGTCGCCTAAACGTAGGGGTACCCTTATTAATGTATTTTTTTTGAATGATACCGAACCATTGTTTTCAATAATATCGGCTATCAGAAGCCTTACGGCATTAGATCCTATGTCAATCGCGGCGTATCTCAATTTTTATTTGGTTTTATTTTTTAGGTAGTTGTAAATATCTATTTGTGCCCTGCTCGGTATCTCGCTTTTTGTTTTGTGGTATTTGTTGGTATTGTGACTGTTTATTTCGCGCGCTTTGGTATTATCGCTTAGTTGTATGTTGATGATTTCCTTAACCTCTTTGCGCAAGTTTTCATCATAAATCGGGAAGCCAACCTCTACCCTGTTATCGATGTTGCGGGTCATGAAATCAGCCGAGGTAAGGAACAGCAACTCTTTACCATCATTGCAATAAATATGCACACGGGCGTGCTCCAGGTATTTATCTACAATGCTGATTACTTCAATATTCTCGCTATAACCTTTGATGCCCGGTATCAGGCAGCACATTCCCCTTACAATTAGTTTTATTTTTACGCCGGCGTTGTTTGCCTGGTACAGCTTAGCTATCATTTGCTCATCGGCCAAGCTGTTCATTTTGAAGATCATGTAGGCTTCTTTACCAGCCTTCGCATTCTTCATTTCGTTGTCGATCAACCTGTAAATAGCAGGCCTTGAATCTATTGGCGATACGATCAGATGCTTTAAACCTTCGGCTAAAATGCCTCTACTTAAAGCCTTGAATACTTTTATCAGATCGCCGGTTAACCTTTTATCTGCAGTGAGCAAGGTATGATCGGCATACATTACCGCGGTTTTTTCGTTGAAATTTCCGGTAGATAAGCAGGAATAATAGGCGGCTTTGCCTTTTTCCATGCGCTTAACCAGGCATATTTTGGAGTGCACCTTATAGTTTTCGATACCGTAAAGTACATTCACACCTTCATCTTCTAGCTGGCGGCTCCAGCCGATGTTATTTTGCTCATCAAATCTGGCCCTTAGTTCAACTAAACAGGTTACCTTTTTGCCATTTTTGGCTGCGTTAATTAAAGCGTGTATCACCCTTGAATTTGATGCGAGGCGATAAACAGCAATGCTTATTTCTACTACTTTTGGATCGATGGCGGCTTCACGCAGAAAATGGATTACGTAATCGTATGATTGGTATGGGCTGCTGATCAGATAATCCTTTTTGGCGATCATGCTCATTAAGCTTTTGCCAAAGGACAGTCCATTAACAGGTAGCGGCAGGTATTTTTGATATTCCAATTCCGGCCGGCCGACGTTGGGGAACTTGATAAAATCCTTAAAATTATGGTACCGGTTACCCGGAATGAGGCTTTCGCCATGTAAGCCCATTTTTAGTACCAGACTTTTAAGCATATCCAGCGGCATCTCGGTATCATATAGCAAGCGCATCGGCTTGCCTTTTTGGCGTTTTTGTAAACTTTTAGCTAATGAATCGATGAATTTTCCGCTTACTTCCTTGTCCAAATCAAGTTCAGCATCACGGGTGAGCTGTATAGAAAAGGCTTCGATACTATCATGCTCGAAAATAAAAAATATGTCTTCGAGACTATACCTCAATACGTCATCCAGCAGGATAATGAACTTCAGGTTATTCGTTTCAGGTAAAACAATAAAACGGGAAAGGTTATCCGGAATTTCTATTAACGCGTATCTTGTCTTCTTTTTATTGATAAGTTTTACATAGAAATATACAGCACGATCACGTAGCTCAGGCAAAGGCCTGCCCTCGTCAAGCATGATGGGTACCAGCATAGGTAACAGCTTTTCCCTGAAATATTTTTTAACGAACTCACCGCGTGATACGTTAAGCTGGGTATCGTTTAATATAAATATCTTTTCTTCGGCAAGCTGCTTTACAATAATGTTTTCGTACAGGTTGTTGAACTTGCGTTCCTGCCTTACTACGATGGTTTTTATCTGGTTAAGTATCTTTTTGGGATTATAACCCAAAATCTCCTTCGCTTTTTCGTTCAGGTTAGATAAACGACTAAGCGTTGCTACCCTAACACGGTAAAATTCATCGAGATTTGAAGAGAATATGGCTAAAAACTTAATCCGTTCAATCAGCGGGACGGTTGGGTCGGCAGCTTCCTGCAAAACCCGGTCGTTAAAATAGAGCCAGCTTATTTCCCTGTTAATTAGAGGTATGTGTTTAATATCCATATTATTACCGGCTTTATGGGCGCGATTCCACAAAGCTGCTTATTTATTTGTTAACTTAATATTAACTTCTTGCTATGTTAAGTGTTTTTAAGATACGAAGAAATTGCTTGCATATTTGTAATGAACTGCATTTACTTTCTTTTTCCGCAAAAGAAAGTAACAAAGAAAACTCCCGGCTGCGCCTGCCTCTGTTATTGTTAGTGCTTTTAGTTGGGTCTGTGCTAGCCGAGCCAGACGATGCCGGTTTTGGGCGGTTAACGAGGGGACAGTGCTTGATTTGTATGATCTATTAATTGTGTCGATTGACATAGTTTTTGCTAATTTTGTTTAGTTAACAAATAAACCATTATGCCAACTTTTGATATTGTAAGCAAAATTGACGGCCAAACGCTTGATAATGCGATCAACATAGCCAAGAAAGAAATTTTGAATCGTTATGATTTTAACGACTCTAAAAGCACTATTGATCTTGATAAAAAAACTAACGTAATTACCGTACTTACGGAAAACGATATGCGGCTAAAAGCTATTCAGGATGCGATCATCAGTCGCATGGTTAAACAGCAGCTTGACCCGAGTGCATTGGACCTTGATGGCAACCAGCAAGCTGCATCAGGTAATATGATCCGCAAGGAGATCAAGATCAAGGAAGGTATTGATAAAGAAGCCGCTAAAAAAGTTATTAAAAAGATAAAAGATAGCGGTTTAAAAGTACAGGCATCTATAATGGATGACCAAATACGGGTACAGGCTAAGAAAATTGATGATTTACAGGCTGTAATTAGTCTTTGCCGGAGTGATAACTTTGGGCAGCCTTTGCAGTATATTAATATGAGGAATTAATTTGATTTTAGAATTTAGATTTACGATTTCGGATTTTTTAATTAATAAATCTAAAATCGTAAATCTGAAATCCCAAATAAAAAAGACCGCCCCTTGCGGAACGGCCTTCTATCAAACTAAACCACTTATTATGAAAACAAAACCTTATTATTTTATAGCTATTTCTCTGCTTTGAAATTTAGCTTCTTCTCTTTTTGCCACTGTTAATTTTAATACGCCATCGGTATATTCGGCATCAATTTTTGAGTGGTCTACCGTTTCAGGCAAGGTGAATGACCTTGTAAATGAAGTGTAGTTATATTCGCGTTTGCTGAATTTTGTTCCTTCAACAGTTTCTACTTTTTTATCAGCAGATACGCTTAGTACGTTTTTATCTAAGTTGATTTTAAAATCTTCCTTTTTTAAGCCGGGAGCGGCTAATTCAATATGAAACTCATTTTCGTTCTCTGCTATGTTTACTGCCGGTACGCGTGATATTAATTTATCACCAATAAATGTGTCGTTTAAAATGCTATCGAACACATCATTAAAGAATGGGTTCACCGGGTAATTTTTTTGTCCGTTTCCAAATTTTACTAAAGTCATTTTTATATCCTCCTAAAGTTTTGTTTTTATTACTTTCGTAAACATACTGTTCAACTGTTGTACCAACACCCTAAAATGGCGTTTCTGCAGACATTATGACGGTTAAAACCAAATCTTTACCGACTTTTTGACACCTATGACTGAAAACCTTTCAAAATACAAGTACAAAACACCTATCGCTATCCGGTTTTCGGATATGGATGCCTACGGACATGTGAACAATGCTGTTTATTTAACCTATTTTGAGATAGCGAGATCGCACTATTGGAAGGATGTAGCTAAGTGGGACTGGAATGAAAGCGGCGTTATTTTAGGCCGATCAGAAATAAACTATCTGAAACCTATTGTAATGCACGATGAAATTGCTTGTTATGTACGCGTTACCCGCATAGGCAACAGCAGCTTTGATGTAATGCACGTATTGGTTAAAATAACCCCTGAAGGCGAAGAAATTTGCACCACCGGTAAAACGGTATGCATCAGCTATGATTACACAGCCAATAAATCGGTAACCATACCTGCGGCCCAAAGGCAACGGATGATTGATTATGATGAGCCGGGATTAATATCCAATACTCACTAAAAGGATTTGATATGAGGCGTGATTAACAGCTCCTGACTAAGTTTGTTAATATGCTTTTTATGACCTGTAACCATTACAGCTGCATGTAGGTTATCATTTTGTTTATTTACCCTTATCACCCGCACTGTAAGGTTGTGCGCCTTAGCCCGGTCTTCCATGTGGAGTAAATGAGTATATTCTGTATCATCAAAAACGATGGTATATAACCTGTCGTGATGTATTTTATCCAGATAATTCTCCAGAAAGTGAAATACGGTTAGCACGAAAATAGTAATCACCGATGAAATGATACCGAGCAAGTAATCGCCGGCCCCTACCGCCATACCGATAGCAGCTGAGATCCAGATAACGGCAGCTGTAGTTAAGCCTGTTACGGCAATATCATCCTTAAAAATAACACCTGCACCTATAAAACCTATCCCCGTTATTACGTTGATGTTTACACCTAAACCCGCGCGCTGTGCTATTAATGTAAATATAGCTGAGCCAAGACAGATTAAGATTATAGTCCTGAATCCGGCGGTTTTGTTTTTGTACTGACGCTCGATACCTAAAATACCGCCGCATAAAATGGCGACGCCTATTTTGACAAGATCTTCATTAGCAATATGAAATTCGGCTGGGCCCATTAAAATATTTTTTCGGGGTTTAATATATTATTTTTATCGAACACTTGCTTTATACCTTTCCATAAAGCGAAATGCACATCGGTGTATTTTATCGGCATAAATTCCTTTTGAACAAGGCCTATGCCGTGCTCACCTGAGATAGTGCCACCTAAAGATACAGTTAATTCGAAAATTTCGCGGATTCCTTTATCCAATTCGTTGACCCAATCGTTATCACTCATGCTGCCCTGCACTATGTTTAAGTGCAGGTTACCATCACCGGCATGGCCAAAGCAAACAGAATCAAATCCAAACTTATCACCAACTCCTTTAATACCCTTTATTAAAGCAGGTAATTCGGCACGGGGAACTACCATGTCTTCTTTTTTATATACGGAGTTTATTTTCACCGACTCGCCTATGGTGCGCCTGATCTTCCAAAGATTGGCTTTTTGTGCGGCGGTATCAGCAAATAGCACATCCTTACAACCGAATTTTTCCAATACCTGGTTTATCTTTTCACATTCGGAAAATATCACATCCCTGTCGGTTCCATCTACTTCAATCAGCAGGAAGGCGTTATCCCCATCCTTCAAATCAAATACAATGCCGCTGTATTCAATAACCCATTCAATGCATTTACGTTCCATATACTCTACCGCAGATGGCACTACCCCTGCCATAAATATTTCGGCCACGGCAGCGCAAGCGCTTTCATTAGTTGGAAACGGCGCCAGCATTAAAACATCGGCGGTTGGGTGTGAGATAAGTTTAGTGACTATTTTGGTAACGATTCCCAACGTGCCCTCGGAACCGATCATCAGTTGTGTTAAGTTATAGCCGGATGCATATTTAAGCGTATTGGCACCTGTCCAGATGATTTCGCCGGAAGGCAAAACCATTTCAAGGTTCAAAATATATTCGCGGATAGTGCCGTATTTAACCACCCTTGGGCCGCCTGAACCATGGGCAACATTGCCGCCGATAAAACAGCTGCCCTTGCTCGCCGGGTCGACAGGGTAATACAAACCCTTTTCGGCAACCGCATCCATGAATACTTCGGTAATTACACCGGGCTCAACGGTAGCCTGCAAGTTTCTTTCATCTATGTTTAGGATTTGATTAAAGCGCTCCATCGAGATCAGCAAGCCACCCAAAACGGGTAACGCGCCGCCGCTTAGGCCTGTACCTGCCCCTCTTGGTGTAATGGGTATTAGATATTGATTACACAGGACTAATAGTTGGGATATTTCAGCGGCAGACCTTGGTTTTACAACTACTTCTGGGTAATAGCTAAGATCTTCCGTTTCATCGTGGCTGTATTTCTCCAAATCATCATGATTGGTGATAACCGCATCGCTACCTACAATAACGGTAATTTTTTGGAGAATATCGGCTGTTATTTTATGATAAGCCATGAGTTTAAAATTCTATATCAACCTAAAATAACCACGCTGGAGTAGCCAACTTTTCCTTTTAGTGGGGGATTTATTTTTTGTACTGATACCCTGCTATTTTTCACAAACGGAAACTTTTTTTTGATGGTATCGGCAATGGCTTGCGCTACGGTTTCAATCAGCTTGCGGGTGATTTTCATTTCTTCGCAGGCTATGTTGTATAGTTGCTCATAGTTTACGGTGTTCAGGAGCTCATCTTCAGCGAGATCTTCAGTGGGTAAAAAGCTTACCGATATATCTACCAAAAACCTGCTGCCTAAGAGTTGTTCTTCGGGATAATAGCCGTGGTAGGCAAAAAATTCAGCGCCATTTAAATTTATTTCAACCATAAATCAAATGTAACAAATTGCCCAATCTAAATTGCTTTCATTAGCTTTACCGCACCAAATATAATGCTATGCCAAAGACTGACCTTTTTGAATCGCCTGATTATTACCAATTAGATGAATTGCTTACCGATGAGCACAAACTTATCCGATCAACCGTAAGGGATTGGGTAAAAAAGGAATTAACTCCCATAATTGAAGAGTACGCCCAAAAGGCAGAATTCCCAAAACAATTAATAAAAGGATTGGCTGAGATAGGCGCTTTTGGGCCGACTATCCCTGTTGAATATGGCGGAGCCGGATTAGACTATATGTCGTACGGCATTATAATGCAGGAGATTGAGCGCGGGGATTCGGGTATCCGTTCAACATCATCGGTACAGGGATCATTGGTAATGTACCCTATTTATACTTATGGATCTGAGGAACAGCGTAAGAAATATCTACCCAAATTAGCATCCGGTGAAATGATTGGTTGTTTTGGATTGACAGAACCTGACCACGGCTCAGATCCAGGCGGTATGACCACCAATTTTAAGGATATGGGCGACCATTACCTGTTAAACGGTGCCAAAATGTGGATCTCGAACGCGCCGTTCGCAGATATTGCTGTGGTTTGGGCTAAGGATGAAACCGGAAAAATTAAAGGATTAATAGTTGAGCGCGGCATGGAAGGTTTTACTACGCCTGAAACGCATGGCAAATGGTCGTTACGGGCATCGGCTACGGGCGAGCTGGTGTTTGATAATGTTAAAGTACCGAAGGAAAATTTGTTACCTAACGCTTCAGGGCTTAAAGGTCCGCTAGGTTGCCTTAATCAGGCCCGTTATGGTATTGCCTGGGGCGCACTTGGCGCGGCAATGGATTGTTATGATACTGCCTTGCGTTACTCCAAACAACGCATGCAATTTGGCAAGCCAATAGCGGCCTTCCAATTACAGCAGAAGAAATTGGCCGAGATGATAACCGAAATAACCAAAGGACAATTATTGGTATGGCGATTGGCTACCCTGAAAAATGAGAACCGCGCTACTGCGGCTCAAATATCCATGGCAAAACGTAATAGTGTTGAGGTTGCCATAAACATTGCCCGTGAGGCCAGACAAATGCTGGGTGGTATGGGAATTACCGGAGAATACCCAATAATGAGACATATGATGAACCTTGAGTCGGTTATTACGTATGAAGGAACACATGACATTCATTTATTGATAACAGGAATGGATATTACTGGCGAAGAGGCTTTTAAGTAATTGTTTTTCCTTTCTTAATAGTTATTTTTTTTGCCAAACATGTTCATCCGTGTATGAATAATTGAATATATTTGTTACAACAATTGATTAATGTTTACGAATAATTATTTACGCCAAAGGTTTAACTTACCCCACGTAAGCCTTATGTTTGGGCTTGCTGTAGGATCGGCGTTAATATTATTTTTCTCTTCCTGCAAAAAAAAACAACCGATAGATATAGATAAGGGTGAGTTTTCTCCTGAATTTAGTGTTATTAATGATAGTGTTTCACGGTTAAATGCTACAAAAAAGGAAAAAGAAGCGATAGTTTATCTTAATATTAAATACAATCAATTAAGCAGCCCCACCCTTTCAGATAGATTGCAGTACTACCGCTCGCATTTTATGTACAGCAAGAAAATCTCGCGCGACAGAAAACAAGAGTTACTGTACAGCGATACCATGATGATGCTAGCGGGCAAATTCACCAATTTAAAGCAGTACGTTTATAATACCGCCGATGCGAACTTTGCTAAGGGTGATGCGTACTTTGACTTAAACCAATATACCAGCGCTTACCGGTACTATTATGAAGGTTATGTTTTAGGTAAGAACTACCTGGACAATTCTTTATTAGCCGAATATACTTACCGTATGGGTATGGTATCATTCAGGCAATCGCATTATAACCTGGCTGCTAATTATTTTAAGGAAAGCTTTAGGCAAAGTTTTGCTTATCGTGATGATTTCAGGGCCTTTTACCAAAGGCAGGAGTTGCTTAACGATATTGGCGAAAGCTATTTGAATTCAGGCAATACTGATAGCGCGGCTTTATATTTTAATAAAAATTTAGCATTCATCAACAAATATAGTAATCGATTTAAGGATATTGGTTACAGGCTTGATATAGCACGCGCTGTAACATGGGGCGATCTGGGCAAATTAATGTATAATAAGGGCAATTATTCAGATGCGCAGAAACTCCTTCAAAAAAGCATTACTTACGACCTCAGGAAATCTTATGATAATTATGATGCTGAATTGGTTGAGGCTGACCTTGCTGATCTTTACCTGAAACAACATCGGCTTAAACCATTATTTAGCTTGCTGCAGGATTTGCACAGGCAGATGGACACAGTAAAAAACCTTAGCGCATTAACTGCGTGGAACAGGTTAATGAGTGCATACTATGTTCAGAATAAAGATTACGCTCAATCATTAGGTTACTATAAAAACTATAGCGAGCTTAAGGATTCCTTGAGCAAACTCGACTTATATATCAAAGAAACAGACGTTAATCAGCAATTAGCTAATTACGATAAGCAATACCAGATACAGGCGCTTAAAGACAATAACCAGTTAGAGAAAATATTTTTATTCGTAGCTGTTTTGGTTGGAATAATGGTTCTTATAATTTTGCTGCTTGTTTTCAGGAACTGGGGGCGATCAAAACGAGATTTAAAGGCGATAAGCGAACTAAATCAACAGATCAATTCACAAAAAAACGATTTAGAGGCTACGCTGGAAGAACTAAAAACCAACGGCCAGGAAAAAGACCGGATATTGCGCACCGTAGCGCATGATTTAAGAAACCCGATTGGCGGTATTGTATCGCTAACCAACGTAATGCTTGAGGATGGATATACCGATGAACAAAAGGAATTGATCAGCCTGGTAAATTCAACATCGAGTAATACACTTGAACTGATTAACGAAATTTTAGAGGCTACAAATCATAAAATAGGGAAATCAAATAAGGAACTGATTGATATTAACTTGCTTGTTAGCAATAGCGTTGAGATAATGAATTTTAAAGCTGCTGAAAAAGATCAAAAAATAGTAACTGAATTACTTGATGCCCCCCAAATGTTGTTGGTAAGCCGTGAAAGAGTTTGGCGGGTAATAAGCAACCTGATAAGCAATGCTATAAAATTCAGCCCAAATGGCGCCAGTATCCAGGTAAAACTGATCGGCAATGACAAAGAAGTTAAAATATGCGTTTCTGATGAAGGTATAGGTATACCCGACAATATAAAAGAAAACGTATTTAATATGTTTACTGATGCGAAACGCCCTGGTACAGCTGGTGAAAAATCATTTGGATTAGGACTTTCCATCTGCCAGCAGATCATCGAGAATCACAATGGTAAAATTTGGTTTGAGAGCGAAAACAATAAGGGTACTACCTTTTTCGTCACCCTAAACAAACCGGCTGCTTAGGCTTTTATAAAATCGCCATACCATTGGCCCGATGATTTTACGATGCGCTTCTGAGTATCGAAATTCACGTGTATCAATCCAAAACGGGGATTGTAACCCTCAGCCCATTCAAAGTTATCAGTCAGTGTCCACACGAAATAACCACTTACTTTGCAACCTTCTTTTTTAGCTTTTAATACCTGTTGCAAGTACTCCTGCAAATAAGCGGTACGCTTTACATCGTTTACCACATCATCTTTAACCTCATCGGGGAAAGCGGCGCCGTTTTCGGTGATGTATAGATTACGAATATTAGTATATTGATTAAACTGTTTGAGTATTTCGTAAATAGACGGTGGATATACTTCCCAACCCATATCGGTAAGCGGCACATTACGCTTTTTCGCTTTCACGATGTTAGCATGGATGTATGGCGTAAGAAACGAATACTCCACAATTTCGCGGGTATACAATTGTACGCCAATGAAATCAAAATCGAATTGCATACTTTCTACATCGCCCGGCCGGATGTATTTCTTCATCTTTTTCAGCACCGGTAAATCCTTCTCCGGGTAACCTAAGCCTAGTATAGGTTCGATATACAATCGGTTTAATAATGTATTAACCTGATTAGCGGCTGCCACATCGCGGGGTTTATCACTTTTGGGTTCGATGTATGAGCAAGAGAAGGTTGTCCCTATTTCGGCTGTATTTGGCAGCAGCTCACGCAGTATCCTCCCCCCTGCAGCTATCGACATAAGTGCATGATGTACGGCGGGTAAAAAATTACCAAGACCTAACCTACCCGGTGCATGTACGCCTAAAAAATAGCCCGCACCTGTAAAAACAGATGGCTCGTTCATCACCATCCAGTTTTTAACTTTATGGCCAAAGTTATTAGCGCAAACCCGCACAAATTCACTGAACCAGTTCACCACTTCTCGGTTAGTCCAGCCACCTTTAGCTTCGAGCGCCTGCGGCAGATCCCAATGATAGACAGTAACCCAGGGTTCAACGCCTTGTTCCAGGCAATAATCAATTACCCGGTTATAATGGTCAATTCCCAACTGGTTAATTTCGCCGGTACCTGATGGTAGTATGCGTGACCACGATATTGAAAACCGAAAATTTGGAATATTAAGTTGTTTTATGAGGTCGATATCTTCTTTATATCGATTGTAGAAGTCGCAGGCTATGTGTGGTTTATCACCATTTTTAATCTTTCCTCGTTTTGCCGCGAAAACATCCCAAATAGATTCTCCCTTACCATCGCAATCACATGATCCTTCCACCTGGAACGCGGCCGTTGCCACTCCCCAAATAAAATCATCGCCAAAATTCTGTCTGTTAAAATCCCCGTGCTGCGTAGTAAGTTCCATTAATTTGAGCCAATACAATGCCCAAATTGTGCATTATATTTCTTATAAAAGAAAAAATTTTGGAATAACAGCTTAGTGCATGAACGATGAGCGCATGCTTCTCAGCATTATCCATTCAGGAAAACTACCAACAAGCCTTAAAAAATTTGCTATAAGTTTCATATCCTTTAATTTTTACTTAAAGGTATAACATCATTGTGTAGCTATTGTGTTAGTTGTGTTATGTTATTGTTAACTAGCATCTTGAGAACACTACGTTTCGCTGGCTGAGCACTCTTTCGCTGTTCGGCAAAGAGATGAATCTTTTGCACCTAGTATTATTTTATTTTTTCAATAAAGAAAATGACCTGATTTTTTAATATTACTTCGAAAGCAAACGTATTTATTTAAATCGATAAGTTTATCGGATATAATAGCACTCAATATTGATTTAAGTTCTCCTCTTTTATTTCCGTTTCATTATCTTCTATATTCTCTGAATCTTCATCCTGTATATCCCGGGTGTTTTCCTCTTGATCTGTAACTGTTTGTTCCTGATTTTTAATCAGTTTTATTTTTTTAAATTCCTTTTTCTCTTCATTTGCCGGGTCTTTTTTCTCTTCATTTGTCGAGTCCTTTTTCTCTTCATCTATTGAGTCCCTTCTCTTTCTTTTATTGTCCTTTTCTTCAACAACTTTTTCCTGCTGTGTCAAATATATATCCTTGTAACCTACCCCTGCTTGCCTACCCATCCCCGACGAATTCTTTCCCTTATTTTTGTCGTTTGAGGCATTTAGCGAATATTTCCAGAAAGGATCACCTATAACATCAAACAGATTAGAAATCGTTTTTCCATCAAATTTATATTTCTTAAGCCCCTCAACTGCATAAAGCCACCCTTGTATAGAATATTTGGCATCTGCCAGCATTGCGCCAATAGCAATAACTTCTGATTTACTAAGCGTGCCTGTGTATTCGCTCGATAAAGCTTCGGCCAGCCTGACGTGAACGTTCTCCAACCCCTCAACCGTTGAAAGATGTTTCGCAAGTTTATCCCAGGTATGTTCAGTTGAACCACCCTCCTGCTTGTAAACTTCTTCGCCTTCATTCTTTACTAACGGAAAATAAAACAGATCACCATTACCAGTAGTATCCCTATACAAGCCAAGGCTGCCACCGAGGTTAAAAACGAATTTTGTGCTTGCCACGCGTTCCTTACTATTGGCATCGTCGCCATAAGCACGAATATAAAGGCCTGCTAATTGAATTGAGTTTGTTACAGGGTATTCCTCTTGTACACCTTTAGTTCCTATTTCAATCGTAACCTTGTCGGTCATTTTTTTGAGGATGTCATCAGGTTTAAAAACCCCGGTTCCTTTGTTAGTGCCAAAAGTGAACGAATCTGACCGGGTAAGCTTGTTCTCTTTGTTTACATTAAGTTTGGAGACATCCTTAACAAGATCAGCAATCAGATCTTGAGAAAGTATATTACTTTCGGCCTCTTCCACATTTTCGGCAAACTCATCTTCTTCTACAGATTCCTCTTCCTGGTTATTATTCCAGGCATAAAACAATCCTAAGCGAAGTTTAGACGGAAGTGATTTATTCGCAACCCATTCTTCCACCCATTTTTTATCTACCTTCTCATCTACATATTGTGTTAAATATATCACATTATCATCTTCGTCTACATCTTCTTCGCTATCCTCGGTTCCCCATTTTTCCCACCACACCAGCTTACTATTTACCAAATGTTTACAACCTTTAAATAGGCCATTTTTTATACCGTCTATTTTATAAAAATCATCTTTATGGCTATAAACATATTTACTTGCATCATCTTGTGTTAACTGCAGAGGCGCATTATTATTTAATGTTGATTGCAGACCCTTTGTTAGTGTACCGGATAATGTATCTATAAAAGCATCCGTTTTCGGTTCTACTTTAGCTGATGCTTTGGCCCCCATAGCATCAGCTTCTGACTCCAGTGCAATATCATCATTCAAGGTAGCACCATTTTTCATTTGCAAAGTTGGCCGCACCCTGCCTTGTTTTTGCTGTACCACGTGCCAGGCTTCGTGAGGAAGATGCCTTTCTTGTCCTTGCCCCACATGTATATCTGCCCCCTGGGCATATGCAAAGGCTTGCAACTGGGCTGGCTTATCGCTATTATAATGCACTTTTACATCGTCCATACTAAAACCAGAAAGCTTTTCAACACCCACTTTCAAATCATCGGGCAGTCCGGTAGTATTTTTCTTTTGAACAGGATTATTTGATTGAAATGGTTTTATTGTCGATCCCTGGTTTACAGGTTTAGCTTGCAAAACGTTTAAATCAGCGCTTTTAAACGATTCAGATTCTTTTTCACTTTGCGGATGCTGTTTTAAAATAGGAACTGCAGGAAAGCTGATCCCTTTCCCGGGCGTTTCTTCCCGTTGTACAGGCGCAGCACGATCATTACTTTTACTATTGTAATTCAAGGCAAAGGTTTATTATCTTAAACTAAAGATTGCTAAATAAAGTGAAATTTGCAAATACTAAAATGAAATTTTGTTATTTGTTAAATCTTAATCATTGAATGTGCTTGTTTATCATGAAATCCCATTTTCTCAAACTCTTCAACTACGATCAATTTGCCAATAAGGCCATCTTAAAATCTATTATTAATGCCGGGGAACCGGAACAGGCCGTAAAACTGATGGCGCATTTATTGGCGGCACAGCAGATATGGCTCAACCGTTGCAAAGGCTTGCCTGCTATTGGCGGCGCTTTATGGCCCAACTGGAAAGCTGATACCTTTGAAAAATTGATTGACGATAATCACACTGTCTGGATAGATTATATAAACGGACTTAGTGAGGCAAATTTTCAAAATGTCATCCCATATAAAAATTCCAAAGGCGATAGTTACGAAAACCAACTGGAAGATGTGCTGGCGCATTTAATTAACCATGGTACGCATCATCGTGCACAGGCCGGGCAGCAATTAAAATTTGCAGGGGCCGAAAAATTACCCTTAACTGACTACATTTTTTATATAAGATAGGTAATTGATGCTGTTGTAAGGCGTTTATTTTTGATATCTACCTTAGTACCTATTCAAGGGTGAACACTTGAATAGGCGGTCTTACCATCCCTAATTAATTTGCAAGCTATTTAATACCTCATATACAGAACCATATGTTTTTACAATTTCTCCTTTTTGATTTAATAATATATACTCGGGGAATGCATTTATTGATAAATAATCAGACAATGTTTTAGCGCCCGATTGTAGGTAATTATCCCAGTTATAGCCGTGTTTTGAAAGATAATTATTCCAAGAGTCCATTTCTTTTTCTTTATCAGTTGATATACCTATAATATGAATATGGTTGCGGATTAGTTTATGCATATTTAATTTCAATTCTTTGTGTTGTAGCATGCATGGCACACAGCCTACAAACCAAAAGTCTAATAGCGTAAATTGGTCACTTTTTGAATTAATACCCACAATTTCGTTTTTCCTGTTGATAAAGTTGAATTGAGAGAAATCAATATTCTTTATCTCTAAAATTTTATTCATTCTTTCAATTCCAACGGAGTAAAATCGGAACCAACTGAAATCAGTTTTTTGACGGGATAAAAGAAACTTAAGTTTTAAAAGGTTAACCTTTGAGTTTGCATTGAAATTGATGTAGTCAGTTGCTATAGCTATTGAACGTGTATTTTCCAAATTTTTCTCAATTTCGTACAACATAAACGCATTACGTGCAATTGTATCCTTAGCTATCTTGGATGTTTGTTTAAAGTAATCAGCTACACTATAATATACCGGAGAATTTATAACGGTATCAATAATCATATGCGCCGTATCTGCCAAATGTGCATCTACGGTTACATTCCCTGCATTAAGCCAAATTTGTTTCCAATAGCGTTTTTGCTTTATAGAGTATCTTATATTATAGCAATCGATATTGTTCTTTTTAAAAGAAAAAACTAACGTGTCTTTGTACGCCGATTCATAAAACTCTTGGAAACTAATATCTGTTATAGATACGCTATCAACTTTAAAATTCGACTTTAATATAATCTTGATTGAGGTTTGGGCGCTTGCTGCTAATCTGATAATAAACAGCAATATCAAAATAAAATAAACTTTCATACTAAATGCAATATACTCTTTCTGTATCCGGGCAACAATTAAAATTTGCCGGGGTTGAAAATTTACCAATCACTGACTACATTTTTTATATAAGATAGGCAATTGATGCTGTTGTAAAGCGTTTATTTTTGATATTTGCCACTGATAATCTTCTCGCCCATGACAAAGAAATTATTTATACCATTACTTGCCTGTGTTGCCCTTTTTGGTTGTAATGATGGTAAAAAGCAGGAACAAACACTACTAAACGATGTAATAAAAACGCATGATAAGCTAATGGTTGACGATGGCGCTATCATGAAAAACAAAATGTTGTTAAAAGCTATACCGGCTACGGATGCCAAGGATTCGGTTGCTTTTTACACCAAATCGTTAGATGACGCAGATAACGCCATGATGAACTGGATGAATAAGTTCAATCCGGATTTTACCGGTAAAACTCACGAGCAAATCATCGATTACCTGACTACTCAAAAGGCAGAAATCTTAAAAATAGACTCGCAAATAAACATCACATTAGCTAAATTAAACAACTACATATCTAAAAACAAAGTAAAATGAAGAAACTGATTGGTGGCCTGGTGTTGATGTTGCTTCTCGGGGCTTGTAAATCAAATACGATTAAAGTGTTGCCTATTTATGGCAACCGCAGCGCCGAAACAAAAACGGTTAACGGGCAGCAGGTAACGGATACGGTTTACCAAACAGTGCCAGCTTTTAAATTTGTGAACCAATACGGCGACAGTGTTGGCAGCAAAAACCTGCAAAATGATATTTATGTTGCCGATTTCTTTTTCACCTCCTGCCCTTCTATTTGCCCCGGCATGCAGCGCAATATGCTGAATGTATACAATGCATTTAAGGATACTGTTGATGTGAAGATAATTTCCTTTACCATCGACCCAAAACATGATACCGTGGCAGTATTGAAAAAGTACGCCGACAAATTAGGCGTTAGTGGTAATAGCTGGTGGTTTTTAAATGGCGATAGAGATGCCGTGTATGGCCTGGCAACAAAAAGCTATTTAGTTGGTGTAACGCAAGACAGTACTGCAGCAGGCGGCTATGTACACCAGGGCTATTTTGTACTGATAGACAAGCAACAGCGCATCCGCGGATCATATGATGGCACTGACCCTAAACAAGTTGACCAATTGATTGCCGATATAAAAACACTGAAAGCAGAACCTGTAAGCAAATAACATACATGAAAATCAAGATCTTAGGCGGGATTTGTCTGTTAGCATTTTTTGCCATGATCTATTCGTGCCAGAGCGATGCCGCTATTGAATATAGTCGATATTACTCTGCTGGGGCAATAGTTTACCAAAGCCATTGCCAAAATTGCCACGGTGATAAAGGCCAGGGATTAAATGGCCTGATACCGCCACTTACAGATACTGCGTTGCTTAAATCATACAATAACAAGCTAACCTGTCAGCTTAAAAACGGCCTTAGCGGCAAGATAAATGTTGCAGGTAAGGAATTTGAAGGCACTATGCCCGCCACCGACCTCTCTCCTATTGAAATGGCGCAGGTGATTACTTATGTCACCAATTCCTTTGGTAACAAGCAAGGTCTTTTCACTGACGACCAGGTGCAAACGGCGCTAAATAACTGCGGCAAATAAGGTAAAAATCAATTCTAACCCAGCTAAAAACTGTTAAAAAACATCATTTTTTAGTAATTTCGAGTACTTTTCGGGTTAATAATGGCTGTTTTTTAGTGTTTTTGATGCCTTTTTCGACGTAAAAACGATGTAAAAACTTGCTTTTTAAGATGTTTTAGCCCACAAATCACGCCAAAAGTATACCAACTGTACCACATGTTCTCGTTGTTTCGTGGTACAGTTCGGCTCAAAATCTTACCTTTGCTGGGCAAAACGTTCTATCGCTTCAATTCGTTGAAGAGGAAAGTCCGGGCAACATAGAGTATCCTGCTTCCTAACGGGAAGGCGCCGGCAGCCGGCGACAGCAAGTGCCACAGAGAATATACCGCCTTTGATTTATCAGGGGTAAGGGTGAAAACGTGAGGTAAGAGCTCACGGCTTTTCCGGGTAACCGGGATCGCGGTAAACCTCAGGAGTTGAAAAACCAAATAGGTCCTGGATCGGAAGTTACTCGCTTTTGACCCATTTAGATGAGTCGCCAGGATGGGTAGGTTGCTCAAGCCTGTCAGCAATGGCAGGATTAGATTAATGATAGAAACCGCTTTCGGGCGGCACAGAACCCGGCTTACAGGTTTGCTGCTGAAAAAAATACCTCTTTCTGCAAAACAGAAAGGGGTTATTTTTTGTATAAAGAAAAGTGTTTAATTTTCTATACAAATCCTATATATTAGTACGCTTAACATTTACCCCGTTTTCGTTGAGAAACAACAGATAAACTATGGCCAAAATTTTAATTATTGACGATGAACGTGCTATACGCAGCACACTGAGAGAGATACTGGAATATGAAGATTATCAGGTTGAGGACGTAGATAATGGCATTGACGGGCTGGAAATGATCGCCAAAGATGATTATGACCTCGTGTTATGTGATATTAAAATGAACCGCATGGACGGCATGGAAGTGCTAACCGAAGGCTTACTCCTAAAACCAGATCTGCCATTCATTATGATATCGGGCCACGGCACGGTTGAAACAGCTGTTGAAGCCAGCCGTAAAGGTGCATTCGATTTTATATCAAAACCGCCAGATTTAAATCGCCTTTTAATTACCGTACGAAACGCGCTTGACCGTGGAAGTTTGGTGATTGAAACTAAGGTATTAAAACGTAAGGTATCCAAGGTTCGTCCAATTTTGGGCGATTCACAGGCTATAGGTAAAATCAAAGAAACTATTGATCGAGTTGCGCCTACCGATGCCCGTGTATTAATTACCGGTGCTAACGGTAGCGGTAAGGAACTGGTTGCACGCTGGTTACATGAGAAATCACACCGCGCAAATGCACCGCTTATCGAGGTTAACTGCGCGGCTATACCTTCTGAGTTAATTGAAAGTGAGTTATTTGGGCACGAAAAAGGCTCGTTTACATCGGCTGTCAAACAACGTATCGGTAAATTTGAATCTGCAAGCGGCGGTACTTTATTTTTGGATGAGATTGGCGATATGAGCCAATCGGCACAAGCTAAAGTATTGCGTGCCTTACAAGAGAGTAAAATAACACGTGTAGGCGGCGAAAAAGAAATTGAGGTAGATGTACGGGTTGTTGCGGCAACGAATAAAGATTTGCTTAAAGAAATTGAAGCCGGTAACTTCCGTATGGACCTTTACCATCGCTTAAGTGTGATCCTGATCCACGTACCGCCGCTATCGGAGCGCAAAGACGACATCGCTTTGCTTACTCAGAACTTTATTGATGAAATATGTAATGATTATGGCATGCCGCCTAAAAAGATCTCAGAAGCTGCCTTGGATGCCTTAAAAGCCTTGCCATGGACGGGTAATATCCGGGAGCTTAGGAATATGGTAGAACGCTTGATCATCCTGAGTGATAAAACTATTACAGATAATGATGTTAGAGCATTTGCTAATCCCTCAGCACCTGCACATGAAGGTAATGGCTCGGCATCATCATCACAAACCGACTTTAACCAGTTTAAAAACTTCCAGGAATATAAAGATTACGCTGAACGTGAGTATATTAAGTTCAAACTTGAGAAAAATAACTGGAACGTGTCAAAAACCGCTGATGATATTGATATACAACGCAGTCACTTATACAGTAAGATTGAGAAATACGGATTAAAAAGAGGAGAATAAAAGCTCAATACAAAAAAGAAGCCCTTGCAAATTGCAAGGGCTTCTTTTTTGTTGTTACATATTTTGAAACTGGGGTTTCAATTGGCTTTTTTCCATCTTCCTCATCTTCTCGACTTTTGGTCTGGAAACTGCATCTATATATGAATCATCAGGATGAAGTTTGTAATAATTTTGATGATACTGCTCAGCAGGATAAAAAACAGTAAATGGCACAACCTGGGTAACAATAGGCGCATCGTAATGCTTTGATGCATTTACTTCCTTAATGGTATTTAGCAATATTTCTTTTTCCTCAGGGCTACGGTAAAAAGCTATAGAACGATAGCTAGTCCCCTGATCCGGCCCCTGATAATTTAGTTCGGTTGGATTATGAGCGTAGAAGAACGCCTCTACCAATTTAGCATAGCTAATTACTTTAGGATCGTAATAAACCTGCACAGTTTCCGCATGGCCGGTGTTATCACTGCATACCTCTTCATAAGTAGGGTTAGCAGTTTTCCCACCAGCATAACCAGCTATTACTTTATCCACTCCCCTAAGCTCAGACATTGCCTCAGTAGAGGCCCAAAAACATCCACCTGCGAAATCAGCCACACTTTCACCCGGTTTTACTTGGGGTAGCTTCGCGAATTTAGTGGATTGCCCGTTAGCAGCACATCCTGCTAAAAAAAATACACATAATGTATACAAGATCGATTTCTTCATTTTTTATATTTTAAATATGGATACTTCCGCGCAATTTGATGTGCGGCTCATCTATATATCAAAATACGCTTTATCAGCCTAAATGGTTTGTCATTGCTGCGTATAATGAACACATAGTTACAGTATTAGTCGCAATGTTCAGCATTTCCTTACATCGGGTTGATAATAACATAAATGAGAGATAATAAGTTAATTACAATTTGCCATCTCTAAGCGCGTTCTTAACCATAGTAATTATACTACTTAAACCATTGGTTTTTATTTCAAAAACACTGGCTAATAGCATACCCAATTTACCAGGTGGGAAACCCTGGCTGCTCATCCATTCCAGATAATGTGATGGTAGATCGCATATTGGCGTTCCTTTGTATTTACCATAGGGCATCCTGGTTTGAACAATCTCAATGAGTACTTTAGAATCGGGGCGAACAGGTTCCATGGGCTAAAGATAACTTTATCGAAAGGTTATTTACATTTCTTTTACAAACACCTAAAAAACCAATGCTATTATGTTTAACTTACATAAATATTAAATCTTATTTAATATCAACAATAATAGGGTAATATTTTCCCCATAATATTTATAATAAACTGTGGAAACATTCCCCTTATTCCCATAATTATTTAGTAAACATCAATATAAACAGCAATTAAGCATATTTTGATTTTGGAACATTCTTTGAACAACTACGTAAAAAGTATTCTCCACCTATTTGAATATCAATAAACAAACAATATGAGAAAATTATTTACTTATGCCTTATTTATTAGTTTAGCCGGACTAATGTCTTGTAAAAAGACCAACTCGAGCCCTGCAAAAACTAATGCCAATAAAATTGCTCCCGATGGCTTTAATTTCGCAACATCTCGTAATATAAGCTTAAACTTATACCTGCAATCGCCAAAAGGCGAGGCACTGGCAGGTGTAGTTGTGAATGTCTATCGGCCATCAACTACTGCACCAGGCACAGCAATTTTTACTGCTGTAACCGATAAAAATGGTAATATTTCAGCTAAAATTAGTGTTCCAACTTATTTGAGTACACTAATAATAGATCCGTCATACCTTGGTTTACTACATAATGCAACTGCGGCTATTAATGGCACAAGTATAACAGCTATTATTGGTGGCCCAAATGTTTATAGTGGCGATATTGTTCCAACGCCAACTATCAATCCAACCAGTACCACAGGCAGCTTAGCTGTATTTAGTGTAACCAATGGTTCAACTACATTTAGTTATCCATCACCCTATACATCCACTTCTGATGCATGTGTAAACACTACAGCAATACCATTAAGCTGGGGTGTTCCAAAATATTTGCTTCCAACCAATGATCCCATCAGCGCGACTTTGTTATCATATGTAAATGCTTCATTACCTGAAGGAAAATCGGTTGCTACTACCCATCCTAACTACTTAACAAGTACAAATACATCAACAATAAATGTAACTGCTTCGGCTGATGTATGGATTACTTTTGTAGCCGAGGGCGCAGGAAACTTAAATAGCTTTGCTTTTTACACCTACCCAACTGCTACTCCGCCGCAAACACCATCTGATATAAAAAACGCAACACTTATATTTCCAAATGCATCTGGCTTAGGCTCAGGCGGCGGTTTAATCCCGGGCAACAAAGTTCACCTCGGTACATTTGCTGCAGGCACATCAATTGGTTTTATTTTACTTGGTAACGCATGGACAGGTTCAGGAGTAGATGTTACAGCACCTAAATATTATTCAAACGATGCTTTAAACCCTGAAACCACTGCAAGCTTAAAGAAACACTCTATCGTATTGTATGATGCTACCGACAATCTTTCATTAATAGGCTTTGAAGATTTAAACAGGCAAACAGGCGGTTCTGATAATGACTTTAATGACGTTGTTTTCTATGCCACCTCAAACCCGGTTACAGCAATATCAAACACAGGTGTACCTCCGATTGCTACTCCTACTGATTCTGATGGTGATGGCGTGCCAGATTCACAAGATGCTTTCCCGAATGATCCTACAAGGGCTTATATAACTTATTATCCTTCGGCTACAACTTATGCAAATATTGCATTCGAAGACAATTGGCCATCAAAAGGTGATTATGACATGAATGACCTTGTATTAGATTATCGTTATACACTGGTTAGTAATGCACAAAATCAGGTTGTTACCATACAGGCAAACTATAAAATTGCTGCTGCAGGCGCATCATTTAAAAATGGATTTGGCCTTCAGCTACCAGTAGCAGCCTCTGCTGTAAAATCAGTAACCGGGCAATTATTTAAAAACAACTATATAACATTGGCATCAAATGGTGTTGAAGCCGGACAAACTAATGCCGTAATTATTCCTTTTGATAATACTGATGAGTTAATTAACAATCCTGATTTTTCATTCTTCGTTAATACCGAAAATTCAAAAAATAAAGTCGTAAGCGATAGTTCAGCAGTATTAGTTACGCTTAACTCCCCAATTGCAATATCAACGTTTACTCCAAGTGCATTTAATCCATTCCTGATCAGTAATGGAAGACGTGGTTATGAAATACACTTACCGGGTTATGCTCCAACTGACAAGGCTGATCCAAAACTGTTCGGTACTGCTGATGATGCTTCCGTACCGTCACAGGGGAAATACTATCTTTCAGCTGATAACTGGCCATGGGCTCTAAACTATAGCGATCAGTTTGTTTACCCTATAGAAGGTGTTAATATATCTTTGGCATACCCGCACTTTACTGACTGGGCTGCCGCTGCAGGAAGCTTGTTTACTGACTGGTATACTAATACCGGGGCCGGCTATCGTAATACTTCAGACTTATACCTTAAATAAGATAATTACCAAAATACAAATCAAAGCCACCTCCATAGGGTGGCTTTTTTGTTTAAACCTATATGTAAAATTGCTGTTGTTTAAATAGCGTATTCAATTGTTAATTTGTTTTTTAACTAACTTTACCTCACACCAATAAACACTTATGAAAAAGAACAGATTACTGCCATATATATTGCCATTAATGGCAATTCCGGCTTTGGTAATATCTATTGCATTAAAAAACCCTACTCCGGCAGATGGCGCAGGACTAACGCTGCCATCCGGCTTTGATGCCAATATAGTCGCCGATAATTTGGGTAGTGCAAGGCATATCGCAATTACTAAACAAGGCGATATATATGTAAAACTAAATAGGGCAAAAAACGGTAAAGGTATTTTATACCTGCATCAAACCGGTGATAAAGCAACTGTTGTTAACGGTTTCGGCAACTATGCAGGTACAGGTATGTATATTAAAGATGGCTATCTGTATGCTTCATCCAATGAAGATGTTTACCGCTATAAATTAAATGATAAAGGTGAAGTTATTAACCCGAATCAGCCTGAAAGAATAGTTGTTGGACTATTAAATCGCCGTGAACATGAATCAAAGTCTGTTGTGTTAGATAACAATGGAAACATTTATGTAAACGTTGGTGCATATTCTAATTCATGCCAGGAAAAAGATCGTCAAAAAGGATCAATGGGCAGGAAAGGTTGCCCAATTTTAGATTCTGCCGGCGGTATTTGGGAGTTTAAGGCTGATAAACCAGACCAGCATTACGGTGATGGCATCCACTATGCAAAAGGATTAAGGAATGTTGTAGGCTTGGATTGGAACCAACAAGATAATCAACTATTTGTAATGCAACATGGGCGCGATCAGTTACATGATCTTTTCCCTGATCTGTATACAACCCAGCAATCAGCTATTGAACCGGCAGAATGTTTATACGCTGTAAAAGAAGGTGATAATGCAGGTTGGCCATATATTTATTATGATCAGGAAAAGCATGAAAAGATACTAGCACCTGAATACGGCGGCGACGGCAAAAAAACAGCAGGCGAAGGTACCATTGACCCAGAGGTTGCTTTCCCTGGACACTTAGCGCCTGATGGTTTGTTATTTTATACTGGCAATCAATTCCCAGAGAGATATAAAAATGGTGCTTTTATAGCTTTCCATGGTTCATGGAACAGGGCGCCTGAACCACAAGCTGGTTACTTTGTAGTTTTTCAACCGTTTAAAGATGGGAAACCCGATGGCAAGTGGGAAGTATTTGCTGATGGATTTGCCGGTACGCAAGCACAAAAAGAGAGCGGAAATGCAGTTCATCGCCCATGTGGCTTAGCACAAGGCCCCGATGGTTCATTATATGTAACCGATGATAATAAAGGAACCATTTACAAAATCAGCTACAAAAAATAATGAAATTTATAAAATCCGCTTTCATACTTTTATTCTTAGTTATTGCTTGTAGCAATTTAAAAGCACAAGTAAAACATTCATCAAAATCCATAAAATCACATCTAGCTTTATCAATAGCTAATGGCAAAGTAGTATACACACAAAACTGTGCAAGTTGCCACCAGGTTGATGGGCATGGCGTACAAAACATGAACCCGCCATTAATACAAACAAGCTATGTTTTGGGCGATAAAACCAAACTAATAAAGATAATTCTGAATGGATTTAATGAGGATGTGGAAATAAACGGCAATACCTATTCAAACACAATGGCCTCGCATGATTTTTTGAAAGACAAGGAAATTGCAGATGTACTAACCTATATCAGACACAGCTTTGGCAATAAAGCAAGCGCGGTTTCGGTCGCGATGGTTAAAAGCGTGAGAGCTGCCAAGAAATAACTTAAAGATAAAGACCCAGAATCAGAATAAATTTATCTACCTGATTCTGGGCATTTTATCTTCATTAAGTGTATATAATATTTAATTATCGCTTGTACAAACAATTAACTATCAAACCACTCCATCCGGTTTGATGGGATGCACCCGCCCCTCGCCCATTATCGCCATCAAAATATTCATAGAACAACAAATGATCTTTAAAATTAGGGTCGGATTGTATTTTATCATAGTTGCCAAACAC
>JABDDX010000009.1:37623-45450 GCA_013287375.1 Bacteroidota bacterium
CAAACACAGCCCTCTTACCTGTTTTATCGCGCAGAAAAATGCTCGATAACCTACGATAAAGCTCATTGGCAACTTCATTTAAATTCATAAAAACACCCGAACCTGTTGGGCATTCTATTTTAAAATCATCTCCATAATACTGATAAAAGCGTTGCAGGCTTTCTATCAACATATAGTTTATAGGTATCCATATCGGCCCGCGCCAGTTACTGTTACCCCCAAATAAACCACTATCGCTTTCAGCCGGTGTATATTTTACGCTAAATTCCACCCCATTTACATTAACACTGTAAGGATTATTTAAATGGTATTTAGATACTGAACGTATACCATAATCACTTAAAAACTCATTTTCATCCAGCATATACTTAAGCAACGATTTCATACGATAACCACGAAGCAGGCTTATTAAATGTTTACCATTCCCCTTTGTCTCATTCCAACGCGACACCAATCCGGCAAGATCAGGCCGATTATCAGAAAACCATTTCATCCTGTTATGAAAAATTGGATTATTCATAATGTCGTCCGTATCCAATATTTCAGCGGCAAATAGAGGTATTAATCCTACTACACTACGTAACCGCATCTTTTGAGTAGTATTATCATTTAAACGCAGCTGATCATAAAAAAAACCATCCTGATCATCCCATAAACCTTCATTATTCTCACCCAGGTTAGCCATGGCCCCGGCAATATAGATGAAGTGCTCAAAAAACTTAGATGCAATATCCGAATATGCTTTATTATAGGATGCCAACTCAGCTGCTATACGCAATAAATTTAGGGAGTACATAGCCATCCAGCTAGTACCATCAGCTTGCTCCAAATGTTCGCCCATTGGTAGGTGCATATTTCTGTCGAATACACCGATATTATCCAAACCCAAAAATCCACCTTCAAAAATATTATTACCGGCGGCATCTTTACGGTTTACCCACCAGGTGAAATCAAGCATTAATTTATGGAAGATACGTTCCAGGAAAAAAGTATCGCCTTTACCGTTATTAGCTTCTTTATCTTTTTGGTAGATCTCCCAAGTCATCCTTGCATGTACCGGCGGATTAGCATCCCCAAAATCCCATTCATAAGCAGGCATCTCCCCGTTAGGGTGCTGATACCAAACCCTAACCAACAACATTAATTGATTTTTAGCAAAATCCATATCAACATTTGCCAATGCCAAACAATGAAAAGCCAAATCCCACGAGGCAAACCATGGATATTCCCATTTATCAGGCATCGAAATAATATCGCGTGCATTAAAATGCTGCCATTTGCTATTACGGGCATTTTTACGTTCTATAGGAGGTTTCGGCTCCGCCGGATCTCCGTTTAACCAGTGGTTTATGTCGAAATAATAAAACTGTTTTGTCCACAACATACCGGCAAATGCCTGGCGTTGCACAAATACGCTATCCGGATTGGGGTTATTTTGCTGAATATCTTTGTAAAACTCATCAGCCTCGGCTACTCGTGTATTAAATATAGTGTCAAAATCATCAAATCCGTTCTTAGCGTTTGATGAAAATCTTAAACGGATTGTATAACTATCCTTTGCCTTTACCTTAATATCGTAATTGATGGCTGCTTTGGTGCCTGTCTTTTTAGGATTTACCGTATCTGCCCCATTAACAATATGGTTATTTATACCATCCTTGTAATAAGGTTTTCCATCGGCATAATTATATAACTTAGGGTTATTGGTTTCATTATCGCAAAACAAAATATCAGGTGATCCTTCTCCGTTTAACCAAAGCTGACCAAGCTTATTGTGATAAACCTCAATTACACCATGCGAATCCGCAGTGAGTTCAGGCAAATAGTTATCATATCCCCATGCCCAGGTATTACGAAACCAAATGGTTGGTAACACATTCAGCTCGCAATCATTCATACTGCGATTATTGATGGTTATTTTTATAAGAATATCATCCTGTGTGTTTTTAGCGTACTCGGTAAAAACATCAAAATATTCATCGTTATTTAAAATACCTGTATCAATCAATTCAAACTCAGGATCATTACGACCACGACGCTTGTTTTCATCTACCAGCCATTGATATGGATAGGTTTGTTGCGGATATTTATACAACGTTTTCATGTATGAATGCGTTGGCGTATTATCCAAATAATAATACAGCTCTTTTACATCCTCGCCATGATTGCCTTCAGGGTTACTTAAGCCAAAATAACGTTCCTTAATAATAGGATCTTTTTTATTCCATAGCGCTACTGAAAAACAAACTATTTGGTCATCGTCGCATATTCCCGCAATACCTTCTTCACCCCAGCGATAAGCCTTACTACGTGCCATATCATGGGTAATATAATTCCAGGCATCACCATTTGCGCTATAATCCTCTCGTACCGTGCCCCATTGTCTGTCACTTACATACGGACCCCATTTTTTCCAGGTTGAATCTTTTAATCTCGATTGCTCTGCATTCATAAGCTAATATACATTTTGGGAGCTGTTATGTTCTATTATGATTTTTTTGGGGATAAGATTCGGATTAAGCCCAGGCTTTCCGTAAAAAGCTAAGCCAATTACCATGCATTATATTTTCGCAATCAATATCGGTATACCCACGCTTTTTTAATAAGGCAGGTATCTTTTGTTCATCGGCTATAGTTATTAAATCATAAGGACATTGTTCTGTACCGAATGCGCCATCAAGATCAGATCCTATACCTACATGTAACGTATTACCAGCCAATTGACAAATATGATCCATATGATCTATCAGCACATCCAGGTTGCAATTCATATCCTTTGGGTTCGACTCTCCCCTTACCCATCCAGGCACCATCATCCAGGCATCCATTGCGCCGCCAATAACTGCACCACGACTTATCAATTCCTTTATTTGTTCATCGCTAAACTGGCGATTATGATTAACCAGCGCACGACAATTATTATGACTTGCCCAAACATGTCCGTTGAAGTGATCCATGGCTTCCCAAAAGCTATCATCGCATAAATGGGTGGCATCTAAAATAATATTCAGGCGTTCCATTTCTTTTAACAGCTCCTGCCCTTTCGGGCCCATAAACCCTGTTGCATCTGTACCTTGGGCATATCTGCCCGGGCCATAATGTGCGGGGCCAACCGCGCGCAGTCCATAATTATAAGCCCGTTCCAGATGGTTTATGGTTACAATAGAATCAGCGCCTTCTAAACTTAATATATAACCGACAGGCTTATTTTCAGATGGCGTATTATCCTGCCAAAGATTAATGTGCTTTTCTAAACTCGCCAAATCGTTAATTTGCACCATTTGCCCATCTTCTTCCATGGTTTTGTACCATGCTATCTGAGCCTGTGTTTGCGCCCATGCCTGTTCAGGTGAATGCCACCCCGGTAAAGTATTCTCAGGTGCAACATAACGCGCTATTTGTGTTGCCACTACCAACCCGATATTACCTTTGCGTAACTCAGGTAATGAAACTGTTGCATTACCACGATCAGGTTTATCTGTTAGACCTTCTTCACGTGCATTAATTGCATCAACAGACTGCCGCAGATCGCGGTTCCATTCCATGGCATTCATGCTAAGGTCTAGGTGGGCATCTATGGTGAACATATTATAAGTTGAAAGTTTATTTTGAATTTAGATGGTAATTTTTCGATCCCGGGCTATATTTAGCCACTGACCTGTGATATTGTTATTTTCAATAGTAATGACGCGTTCATACAGCGCTACTGTTGGGCAAATATGGTATGGTAAGCCATACAATACATCTCCAACTTTATAATTATGCCCCATGTCTGCATCAACAACTAAATGTTCTTCGCTTTGACTTATGATCTTCACATCAGGGGCATTCAAAAAATATATGCGCTTAGCCAATACATTTTCAGCAGCAACTGATTTATGCCCACAATCTATACAGAGCAAATTTTCTCCAGGTAACGATACTATCCTTGCAACCAGCAACGCTGCAATTAAAAAATGTTGTTCTTCAAAAGCTGACAGGTAGCCCCTATCCCAATAAACAAAAGTTCCCGGGCTGCACTCTATACTTTTTTTTGTTGCGAGAATAGGAAACGTTGGCGAACCACCTGCAACAATTACAGGCTTTGGATATCCTGCCCTTAAAATTTCATCTTGCAGTTTAATTACTATTTCGTACCAGGCATTTACTTTTTCCGTACGGATAACAATATCCGCGTCATGTATATGGCCATCATAAGCATGCAGGCCAATTAAATTTATCCCCAGCAATTGAAAACACGCTTTATACAGTTGTAAAGCTTCATCTCCCGGAGATATGCCTGTACGGTTCATACCTACATTTAAATCGATATAGATATTAACCGACAAATTTTCTTCAACAGCTATGGCTGACATAGCATTAGCCGAAGCTTCATTATCAACCAAACAGGAAAATTTGGTATCAGGATAAGTTTGAATTAATTTAATGAACCGCAATAGCTTGGGTCCGGTGGATTGATACGCCAGTAAAACATCGGGAGCATTACATATCCCCAGCATTTCGGCCTCAGCAATAGTAGCGCATTTAAATTTGGTAATGCCGGCATCCATCATCAACAGTGCCGCCTCTTTATTTTTAAATGTTTTGATATGCGGGCGCAGGCGAAATACATCATCGATCATGTATTTCAGCATGTCGATATTCTGCTTCACTCTTTTTGGATAAACTACCAAAGCAGGTGTATCCAGCTGATCAACATCCTCAATAGTGTACCAATGCTGCTCGGTCATAACTATTAATTATACCAGTTCAAACAAAGCCTCTATTTCAACCGGGATATTATCCGGTAATGATCCCATCCCTACCGCGCTACGAACGCCTATGCCATTCTCTTCGCCCCAAACCTTAGCAAATAACTCGCTGCAACCATTTATAATGAATGGGTGTTTTTCAAAGTCAGGGGTACAATTAACCATACCCAATACCTTTATTACCCTTTTAACTTTATCAAGGCTGCCTATATTAGCCTTTATAGTAGCCAGCATAGCTAAACCAACCTGGCGGGCTGCCAGTTTACCATCTTCTGGAGTAATCGTATCACCAATACGACCAATGATCAAGCTACCATCATCCTGTACAGTTCCATGGCCGGATAAATAAAGATATTTACCATCAACCAAACAAGGTTTATATACGCCAAGTGGTTTTGGAGCGGGTGGCAGGCTTAGGCCTAAAGCGGCAAAATTTTGTTCTGCTGTATTCATTTTATAAGGTAATTGTGTAAAACAAACATAAAAATAAAATGCAGGCTATCCTATCAAAGCAAGCTATGTAATTCAAGTTTACATAAGCATGTTACTTAATTTAGAATTCTAACAAAAACATTTAAAAAGCTATATATCGATATGCTAAAACATCACAAATACAATTAATTATGCATTTTAGAATTGTTCTATTTAAACTTACTCATTAGTATTTGTCAAATCTTACTATTAGTAAAGGGTATATTTGTGCAGTTATTATAATATTTTATCATACATGCTATTATGAATGATTTTATAGCCGCCAGATCACAAATGGCCCTATCACTGGGCTTCCACATTATTTATTCTTGTATAGGCATGGTGATGCCTGTGTTTATGGCTATATCAAACTATAAATACATAAAAACTAAAAATCCTTTATACAAACACATAACACAAGCCTGGAGCAAAGGTGTGGCCATATTTTTTGCTACAGGAGCAGTATCTGGTACTATGCTTTCATTCGAGTTGGGCTTACTATGGCCAAAATTCATGGAGCATGCCGGGCCTATATTTGGCATGCCTTTTTCGTTAGAGGGTGTTGCCTTTTTTATTGAAGCCATTGCCCTGGGATTTTTCTTATATGGCTGGGATAAATTTAATAAATGGTTCCATTGGTTTACAGGCATTGTAGTTGGCGTTAGCGGTGTGGTATCGGGTATTTTGGTGGTATCGGCAAATTCGTGGATGAACAGCCCTGCCGGGTTTAATTACGTTAACGGGCAGTATACAAACATCGACCCAATTAAGGCTATGTTCAACGCGGCATGGTTTTCCGAAGCTTTACACATGACTATAGCCGCTTTTGCTGCTACGGGCTTTGCCGTTGCGGGTATACACGCACTCATGATCTTCAGAAAGAAGAATGTGACCTTCCATACTAAATCATTTAAAATAGCCATTGCCTTTGGTGCAGTTGCTGCAATATTGCAACCCTTAAGCGGTGATCTATCAGCAAAAGGCGCTGCGCAAAGGCAACCAGCTAAATTAGCGGCTATGGAGGCTCATTTCCATACAGAACCCTATTCAAAATTATTGATAGGCGGCATACCAGATACCGTAAACAAGAAAGTTAATTACGGCATTGAGTTACCTGGCTTATTAAGCTTTTTAGTACATGATGACTTTAAAACGCCCGTTAATGGCTTAGATAAAATCCCGCAAAAAGATCAGCCCAATGTACCGGTTACACACTATGCTTTTCAGTTAATGGTTGCAATCGGTATGTTTTTATTAGCAATTGGGTTGCTCTACTTTTTTGCCCTATGGAAAAAGCGTGAATGGCTGAATAAAAATTGGTTCCTGAAATTATTTATAGCGGCCACCCCGCTTGGTTTTATAGCAGTAGAGGCAGGATGGACAGTTACCGAGGTTGGCCGACAACCGTGGATTATACAAGGTGTAATGCGTACCAGCGAAGCGGTTACGCCAATGCCTGGCATTCACTACTCATTTTACTTGTTTACGCTTATTTATTTTACGCTGAGCCTTGCTGTGGTATTTTTACTGAGCAGGCAAATTAAAATGGTTCCTGAGTTGTACGATCATAATTAATAATTATATGCTGTACGTTGTTATCATCTTCTTGTTTTTTTCCATACTGCTATACTTTTTGCTTGGCGGTGCCGATTTTGGCGCAGGTATAATTGAACTATTTACCTCAACCGATAATAAATCGCGTACACGCCGCACCATGTACAAAGCTATAGGCCCTATTTGGGAAGCGAACCATATGTGGTTGATAATCGCGGTGGTAATAATGTTTGTGGGCTTCCCGGTGATTTATAGCGATATGTGTACCTACCTGCATATACCTTTATTAATCATGCTTTTAGGTATCACCGCCCGTGGCACAGCTTTCTCCTTCCGTAATTACGATGCGATAAAGGATGATAAGATGCAAGACTTATACAATTACATATTTGTGTATTCAAGCTTTATAACCCCGCTATTCTTAGGTATAGTTGCAGGAAGCGTTATTTCGAGGCAGATAGATCCCGGTGCTACCGATTATTTAAGCACCTATATTTTTAGCTGGCTTAATTGGTTTTCGGTAATGGTTGGCTTTTTCACGGTGGCTTTGTGCGGTTTTCTTGCTGCTATATATCTTATTGGTGAAGCTAAAGAACAGTTTGACGTTAAACGCTTCACAAAAAAAGCTGTAATCATGAATGCGGTTGCGGTTGGTTTTGGCGGATTAGTATTTATAGCCGCCGAACACGAAAATGTCCATCTTGCTCATTGGATATTTGGCAATCCGGTTAGTCTGATTGCAGTTATTGCAGCATCGCTGTCATTGGTATTATTATGGTATTTATTGAGTAAAGGCAACACTAAAGTAATCCGCATATTAGCAGCATTTCAGGTTATTATGATATTGGTATCTGTAAGTTATCGTCACTTTCCTAATATCATCATGGTGAAGGGTGGTAATAATTTATCCTTACTTAAAGACCACGCCCCTATGACCACAATCAATGATCTGGGGTGGGGACTTTTATTAGGTAGTTTATTGATCCTCCCTGCTCTGGGCTATAAAATGAGTATCTATATCGGCAATTACGCCGTCCATATCAATAGCAAT
>JABDDX010000009.1:45460-47194 GCA_013287375.1 Bacteroidota bacterium
CTGCTCTGGGCTATTTATTTTATAGTTTTCAGACAAAAACAAAACAGGGCTAATCGAATCATCAATATATTTGCCTGCATAATTTATCTAACATGAAAAAAACTATTGCTATTGATATGGACGGCGTAATTGCCGATATAGATACTCATTTTATAAACTGGTACGAGCGCGATTACGGAATAAAGGTACTACCTGAAAATATATTGGGACTTACTACTGCCGAAGCTTTCCCCGATGGCGCCGCAAGAAAATTTGTTTATACCCCCGGGTTCTTTTTAACCGCACCGGTTATGCCGGGTGCTGTTGAAGCTTTAAAAACATTATCTGAAAGCTTTGAGATATACATCGTATCAGCTGCTGTCGAGTTTCCACAAAGTTTATCTGAAAAATTGCAATGGCTAAATATAAATTTCCCGTTCATCACCTGGAAAAATATAGTTTTCTGTGGCAATAAAAGTATCATAAACACTGATTTTATGATTGATGATATGACCCATAATTTAGATACATTTAAAGGAGAAACACTAATGTTCAACTCAATCTTTAATTACAATCACAATCATCACAGGCGCGTTCACAGCTGGCCGGAAGTAGTGGAGCTGATGAAAGAAAAGGCTTAAACAAAAAAATGCAACCATATTGGTTGCATTTTTTTGTTTGGTTATAAATTCTTTAATTGTTTTTCAAGCCAATCTGGTGACCAGTATAATCAGTTAAAAATTCATTCTGAGTAAAAAATTCAAGACTGAAAATGGTACGATAATCTTTTGTATTATTAGGATTTTGCACCTCTGTAACGTTTGTTGATTTGGCTGTAGTATAGGTATAAGTAAATCCGTCCTGCGTTTTTAAGGTTATTACCGAATTTGCAGGTAAAATACCTATACTCTGTGTAGCCTTAGGATCTTCGATAATTGATATTTGGGGAGTGCCTGTATCAAATAAAAAATTTGCTGATATTGTATTACCACTGTAAGTTATGGTTCCCGGTATATCGGGTGAATACCCGTCCTGTGCGGTATAACTTGAAGTATAATTATGCATGATGAAACCTGATGAGTTCAAATCAGCACTGGTTAAGCCTAGTGTAAGGATGTTTTGTACATATACACCAGCATTTGTAAAATCTGCTTGTGTAAGCTTTGTAAGTTTAAAACCATTCGTTAAACCCGTACCTGGTGTGTAATAACTTAAAGGGCTTTGAATTAGTGTACTGGCGTAGCTATATTCAGGGCTAACACCAAATATATCTGCCGAATGAGGTGTGGTCTCTTTAACCGAATCTTTACCGGTTATATCAAGTACTTTATAATATAAAAAAAATGGCACCCGTTTAATAGTAACTCCGCTACCGGTCTGATTACCTATTGTAACACTCGTATAGGCAACATTTCCATAAACATTTGTTCCTTCGGTTGCATCACCATATTCCATTACAGATTTAGTAGAGGTTATGGTAACACCATTTACCACTATTGAATCTCCGGTAAACTTAAATCCGGTATTGGTTATAAGAGAATCAGGTATAATTCCCGAAGCATCAAGAGTTAAACCAGCCGAACCAGTATCAAAAACCTCGTCATAATTCACTGTTTGAGTACCGATTTTGGTAAGCGGAATAAAAATTCTGTAATAAACATCATTGGCATCAACGCTATCTTTATATTCAAATAAACCAATGCTTGTTGCGGTGGCATTTATTGTGCTCGTTTTATTTGTTGTTTTATCCTTTTT
>JABDDX010000010.1 GCA_013287375.1 Bacteroidota bacterium
AAAACATATCAGAACTACTCGCTAACATTCTCTGAGCCATGGTTGGGTGGTAAAAAACCAATTTACTTCGCGGTATCAGCTTACACGCAATTAAGCTCAACCGAAGGTGAAGTTGCCGTAACCGATCCTAACTACAACAAGTTACGTATTAACGGTGTGGGTATCACTCTTGGTAAAAAATTAAACTGGCCTGATAACTACTTCCAGTTAAACTACTCGTTAAACGTGGATCACTATAACCTGGACAACTATACCGGTTACCTGTTCCAGAATGGTACGTCATACAATATCAAGTTAACACAGGAACTTAGCCGTAACTCTTTAGATGCACCTATCTTCCCAACAACTGGTTCAAACATTAAATTTACCGCGCAGGGAACTCCGCCATATTCATTATTCAATGGTATAAACTATGCCATAGCAACACCGGAGCAACGGTACCATTTTGTAGAGTATTACAAAATGAAATTTGATGCGCAGTGGTTCACTAAAATTGTAGGCAAGTTTGTATTGATGTCGCAGGTTCGTTTCGGCTTCCTGGGCGAGTATAACCAACAGGTAGGTCAATCACCTTTCGAAAGGTTTAAATTAGGTGGTGATGGTATGCAGAGTTACCAGTTCTTACAGGGTAGTGATATCATTGGCTTACGTGGTTACCAAAACTTCTCTATCATACCGGTGGGTGATAACTACACAGTTGATAACAACGTAGGTAGCCCGATATACACTAAATACACATTGGAATTGCGCCACCCGATCATCGCGAGCGAATCAGCAACTATATTTATGCTGGCCTTTGCTGAGGGTGGTAACGTTTGGGATAGTTTTAGCGCTTATGATCCATTTAACATTAGGCGTTCAGTTGGTGTTGGTGCAAGAGTATTTTTACCTATATTTGGTTTACTTGGACTTGATTATGGTTACGGTTTCGATAAGATACCGGGTATACCTGATGCAAACAAGGGTCAGTTTAGCTTTTCAATTTCGCAGAGCTTAAGTGGCGGGTTTAACTAAATCAGGATAAAATTTATGAAGAGAATAATTTTTCTATTGTTTTTTACGTTAACAGCATGCACAGGAGCATTTGCGCAACGCCTTGCCTTTGTTGATTCTGATTATATTTTAAAACACATGCCGGATTATATCTCCGTACAAAAGCAATTAAATGCACTATCAGACCAATGGCAACGCGACGTTGATAACAAGTTTCAGGAAGTTGACCGATTGTATAAAGCCTATCAGGCTGATCAGGTTTTGATGACACCTGACATGAAAAAAAAGCGCGAACAGGAGATTGATGATAAGGAAAAAGCCGCTAAAGATTTTCAACGCCAAAAATTTGGCCCGGATGGCGATCTGGTACAACGCAGTAATGCACTGATAAAACCAATACAAGATCGTATAGCAAAAGCAGTTCAGGAAGTTGCCGAAGGTGATGATTTGGATATGATATTTGACAAAAACAGCGAAGTTATTATGCTGTATGCTAACCCCCGGTATGATAAAAGTGCCGAAGTAATAACAAAATTGGGTTTAAAGCCCGGAGCTCTTGCTAAATAAATTATTTATATATATAATCGCACTAATTAATTAAACACAGAACAAAAACAATGAAAAAATTATTAAAAGTTGCTTTAGTTGCAGTATGCATGGTAGTAGCGGGCAACTTTGCCAAAGCACAATCTAAAATCGGTTACATTAATACTAATCAATTAATGGAGTTGCTTCCTGAGATGAAAACATTGCAAACACAAATGCAGGCATACCAAAAAACTTTCTCTGATCAGTTGGCTACAATGAGCACTGAATTACAGAGCAAAGGCCAGGATTACGAAGCGAAAAGAAGCACTATGACTGATGCTTCACGTACTGCAACTGAGTCTGAATTACAAGATATGCAAACACGTATCACCACTTTCCGTGATAACGCTCAAAAACAAATCGAAGCTAAAAGCAACGAATTGTTAAAACCACTTACCGATAAAGTTCGTGCAGCTATACAAGCTGTTGCAGCTGCTAAAGGTTACGGTTATGTGTTAGATTCATCACAAATCGAATTGATCGTATCACCTGCAGGTGATGATTTGATGGTTCCTGTAAAAGCTAAATTAGGCTTACAATAATCACATTATAAAATCATTTTATTTAAAGCGTTCCGATAATCCGGAACGCTTTTTTTATTTTTGTATCAGTGCTAAATAATAAACCCATAGGTATTTTTGATTCCGGCTACGGTGGCTTAACCGTATTTCGTTCCATTGCTGATCAATTACCACAGTATGATTATGTGTATTTAGGCGATACCGCGCGCGCGCCATACGGCAATCGCTCATTCAGCGCAATACATCAATATACCTGGGAGTGTGTGCAGCAATTGTTTAAGATGGGATGCCCATTGGTGATCCTGGCCTGCAATACCGCATCTGCTAAAGCATTACGCACCATCCAGCAACAAGATCTTAAAACCGAAGATCCGTCAAAACGTGTATTAGGCGTAATCCGCCCTACAGCCGAAGTAATTGGCAATTATACCAAAACCAACGAGATAGGGGTTCTCGGCACTAAAGGTACCGTGCAATCAGGCTCATATTTGCTCGAGATCGAGAAGTTTTCTCCCGAGCTAAAAGTTTACCAGAAAGCCTGCCCGCTGTGGGTGCCGCTTATTGAAAACGGCGAACACGACAAACCCGGCGCCGATTATTTTGTAAAAGAATACCTGGATCAGATATTGGCACAATCGCCCGATATTGATACCATTCTACTCGCCTGTACCCACTACCCGTTAATGCAGGACAAGATCCAGGCCTATCTGCCCAAACACATCCAAACCGTTGCACAAGGCGATATTGTAGCCAAAAGTTTAATCGACTACCTGCAACGCCATCCCGAAATGGAGCAATCCATCACCCAAAACGGCACCCAGCATTTCTTCACCACAACAGATGATACTACCGATTTTGACCTGCACGCCACCAGTTTTTTCGGCGCACCGGTAAAATCACAATCAGTAGTGACAAAAGGATAAAATATTTTTTCACCCTCTTTCCGCCGCAGGCGAAGAGAGGGTCGACCAGCGCAGCGTAGTCGGGGTGAGTCGATGTCCGTAGTCAAGGAAAAAGCTCTGGCTCTGTGCGATTCCCTCGGGAGGGGCAATGTCATTAAGTTAAGCCTAAAACCCCGTAGGGGTTATATGTTGGTAGAAAATAAAACGAGATAAATACCGTGCCGCAGGTACGTAACCTACATGTTACGTACCTACGGCACGCCAAATGGTTTAAAATGCTATCTGCTACCAACATTTTGTTCCTATGGAGCATCGTTAAAATTACATTTTTCTTAACTTGATGACATTGTGGGAGGGGTAATGTCGCGCACTGACAAAACACTGTCACCACCATTCCCAAAATAATTCCCGAAATTTGAATTGTTCTTTACCTCTCTGCGCCGCAGGCGGAGAGAGGTCGACGAGCGCAGCAACGTCGGGTGAGTAAAAAAGTCTACCCTTTCAACAGAGATTTAAACACCTCTTCAACATAATTTATTAAGTTTGCAGTTACCATAAAAATACATTGAGTTTTTACCTTACATATTTCGCAATTGGTATCGGGCTGTTCGCGTTTTCAGCCGTATTTGCCTTGGTTGGCGTATATGCCGAGCGTAAGGTATCCGCATTTATTCAAGACCGTTTGGGCCCAACCGAAACCGGCAAATTCGGTATGCTGCAAACCCTGGCCGATGGCTTAAAACTAATCCAAAAAGAACTAATTGTTCCTACCGCCGCTGATAAGCTGCTATTCATCATGGCGCCGGCTATCATTTTCATAGCCGTATATATGGGCTTCGCCGCTATGCCCTGGGGGCCGGGATTGGTTCCAACAAGTTTAAACTTAGGTTTATACTACGTTTTCGCAATCATCTCCATCGAAACATTAGGCATACTAATGGCCGGCTGGGGATCAAATAATAAATACTCCATTTTAGGATCGATGCGTTCCGTAGCGCAAATCATTTCTTACGAAATCCCGGCTGGTTTTGCCATCATCTCCGTAGTGATGATCGCGCAATCATTAAATATGCAAACCATCGCAACGCAGCAAGGCATATTATCAACCGAAGGCGTGAAGTTTTTTGGCTTTTGGGATGTATCCAAAATAGGCGGCATATTCGCCTGGAATATTTTCAGGGCTCCGCATTTGCTCATCGCTTTTGTAATTTACTTTATCGCCTCATTGGCTGAAAGTAACCGTGCCCCATTTGATATCCCTGAAGCAGAATCCGAACTTGTAGCAGGCTTTCATACCGAATATACCGGGATGCGTTTTGCATTCGTGTTTTTCTCAGAATATTCGATGATGTTTTTAGTGTCGATGATCAGCGTGGTGCTCTTCTTAGGCGCATGGAACACCCCGCTGCCAAATATCGGCGCAGTACACTTAGCCGACTGGACAACAGGCAACGGCTGGGGTATCATCTGGATACTAATAAAAAGTTTAGCCCTGGTAGGCATCCAAATGTGGATCCGGTGGACATTACCCCGCCTCCGTGTAGATCAGCTAATGAGCCTGTGTTGGAAAGTACTAACACCACTCGCGTTTGCCTGCATGCTGATATCAGGCATATGGCGAGTGTTTTTAATGTAGATAAGAGCAAAAGAACAAAAAGCACAAGCCCTGTGCGGTTCCCCTAATGAGAGGGAGCAAGGGTGTGTTAAACAATAGAAAGTAGAAAAGTAATTAACATTATAAATCAACGAAATCATTAAATCACTAAAATCAACGGTCAACGGATTTACCACTGCATGGAAAGGCCTTAGCCTTACCATTAGGCATCTTTTTGCCTCAAACGCTAAAAGAAAAGTGGTTCCCGCCAGCGATAATAATTACTTTAAACAGCTCGAAGGCACCAACACCATACAATACCCCAAACAATCATTACCTATACCCGAAGTCGGCCGTTACCAGTTAGATGTGGAAATGGACGATTGCATTGTATGCGACCTTTGCGCCAAAATATGCCCTGTAAATTGCATTGACATTGAATCAATCAAAGCCACAGAAGTAATTGGCCAAACATCCGATGGTTCCAAAAAAATGCTTTATGCAGCCAAGTTCGATATCGATATGGCCAAATGCATGTATTGCGGACTTTGCACCATAGTTTGCCCAACCGAATGCATCGTAATGACCAATCAATACGATAGAACCGTTTTCGAGCTAAGTGATCTTACCTACAAATTCTCGGATATGACCGCCGAAGAAGCTGCCGAAAAGCAAGCTCTACTGGATAAGCAATTAGCCGAAAAACAAGCCGCTAAATTAGCAGCCATGAAACAAAAGGAGGGAGGTGCATGAATTTAGTACAGATGCTTTTCTACGTAATGGCCTTTATTACTTTAGCTTCGGCCATTTTTGTGGCAGTGAGTAAAACTTTGGTAAGGTCTATCTTCATGTTCTTCATTACGCTGTTTGCTTTTGCAGGTCTGTATGTTTTGGCTTTGGCCGATTTCGTGGCGATAACCCAAATTGTAATATACGTCGGCGGCATCTTAGTACTGATACTATTTGCCTTCATGCTATCTGGCCGCGAAACTTTGGATGCATTACAAAAACAAAAAAATCAATTCATCAGCGCCAATAAAGTAGCTGCATTATTTTTGGCAGCGATATTCTTTATTGTTTTGCTGAATATGGTTCTTAAAGTAGATGCTGATCATCTGCCCTGGATAACCAACGCGATAAAAACCAATAACGTCATCACGCCAACCAGCATCACCACAGATAACATCGGCATTAATTTAATGACACGCTATTTGCTGCCATTCGAAGCAATATCTATTTTATTAATGATGGCACTTGTAGGCGCTGCCCATCTATCACGAAAGGAGCAAACGCTATGATATCATTAACCGATTTCCTGGTGGTAAGCGCGGCGCTGTTTTGCATTGGCCTGTTTATGGTGGTATCCAAAAGCAACGCCATACAGATATTGATAGGTATTGAACTAATGCTGAACGCCGCCATCCTAAACCTGGTAGCCTTCGGTAAATACGACCGCTTAAACAACGGCGGACAACTATTCGCTTTATTTGCTATTGTACTGGCCGCCGCCACAACAGCCGTGGCTTTGGCTATCATACTGAACGTTTACCGTCGCTATAAAACCATCGACCCTAATAAAGTCGACAAACTGAGGGATGAATAATGAGAGTTTTAACCATCATATTTTGTTTGTTTATATCGGTAAACGCCTTAGCGCAAACTACCGGTAACGAACCATTGTACATTGTTGATGGAAAAATAGTCCCATCAATCAAGGACCTTAAATCCCACGATATTTATGAAACGGCTCTTTTGTCAGATTCAACAGCGATAGGCATTTACGGTAAGCAAGCTACAAACGGAGCCATGATAGTAACTACTATGAAGGGCCAGGCTGTTATCTACCAAAAAAAGCTGATCCCTTTCTCTGAAAAATACAAGAACTACTTAGCAAAGAAGGGTAACGATGATAACCTATCCTACGTTATCAACAATACAATGCTGATAGCACGCACGAAACATACCGTTGAAGAGTTATCTGAACTAGATCCGGCCAATATTAAAAAAGTGGAATTTAAGACCGTCCGCCAATTTAAAACCGACGCTACCGTAGTAATTACCACTAACAACGATGACCAATGAAGAAATTGATACTTATATTTTTCTTGTTCTTGTCCGTTAGTGCTTTAGCACAAACCAAAGATTCGGTAAATAAGTCAGGATCAACCAAAAGCATATGCATATGTGCTCCGCCTGATACAACTAAAAAACCGCCATTATATATAATTGACGATAAAATTGTGAAAGGGAACATTGACAAACTTAATCCAAATGATATATTAAGCATCAGTGTATTAAAAGGCGATTCCACTACAGCCAAATACGGTTCTGCGGGTGACAATGGAGTTATTATCATAACAACCAAACAAGCCAAAACAGATACATTAAAACAAGCCATTAAAAAATAATTTGAATACATCCATACCATATCAGGACATATCCGTCGTTTACTATGCACTCGCGGCAGTAGCTATGCCGCTTATTGCCTTTTTAATAAACGCTTGCCTGCCGGGTAAAACCAATAAGGTGAGTGGTTGGGTCTCAACTTTTGCCATATTTACTAGCGCAGTACTATCAGCATTAGTATTCGCCAAAATATGGGGACAACAACCTTTGCATACACAACAACTGTGGTTCACCATTGGCGCAAGTAAATTGTACGCGGGTGTTTTATTAAATAATCTATCGGTTATATTGCTGCTGTTGGTTAGTTTGATAGCCTTGCCGGTACACATCTATTCTACCGCTTACATGAGCCATGATACCAGTTACAAGCGTTACTTCACCTACCTCAGCTTCTTCTGTTTCAGCATGCTGGCATTGGTTGTGGTAGATAGCATGTACCTGTTTTACGCCTTCTGGGAGTTGGTTGGTTTTTCATCCTACTTATTAATAGGGTTTTGGTTCACGAAAGACAAAGCAGTATACGCCAACAAAAAAGCCTTTATCATGAACCGCATTGGCGATATTGGTTTATTAGTTGCCATTATAATCCTCTTCACCCAATTCCATACTGCGAATATTGTGCAGCTTTTTGGCGATAATGGTTTAGTAGCCCAATCATTCATCAGAAGTGGAATATGGATAGCACCCGCATCACAACTGCCTGCTGTTTACCAATATATAGCCTGCGCCGGTATTATGCTGGCGGTAGCGGCGAAATCAGCACAGTTTCCTTTGCACACCTGGTTGCCAGATGCGATGGAGGGCCCGACATCAGTTTCAGCGCTTATCCATGCCGCTACAATGGTGGCTGCAGGTGTTTTTTTATTAGGTAGAGTTTACCCGATGTTCAATACTGCCGAGTTAAATGCGCTAGCCGTCATTGGTTGTTTTACCGCCTTCATGGCGGCAACCATCGCCGTCACACAAAACGATTTGAAACGTATACTGGCCTACTCCACCATATCCCAATTAGGTTTTATGATCATGGCGATGGGCATTGGCGCTTACGCTTCATCATTGTTCCATTTGGTTACCCATGCGTTCTTTAAGTGTTTGTTGTTCCTGGTTGCCGGTATCGTAATTCATCAGATGCAGCACATCAAAGAGGAAAACAACCTCGACATCGACCCGCAAAATATCCTGTACATGGGTGGCTTGCGTAAAAAGCTGCCCTTCACTTTTATAACCGCAATTGTTGCTTCGTTGGCATTAATTGGTTTGCCACTCACTTCGGGCTATCTCTCCAAAGATGGTATCCTGATCCAGGCCTTCGAGTGGTCGGATGGCAAAAGCTGGTATTACCGCATCATACCTGTTGGCGCTATAATAGCCAGCATATTAACCGCGTTTTATATAGGCCGCCTAATTGTAAAAGTATTTTTTGGCGAGTTCAGGCTACAAAAAATTAATCCGCATATCCACATCCATTGTAACGATGGTGGCTGGCAATTCAAACTGCCACTACTATTTTTAACCATTTGCTGCTTATTCCCGCTGTTTTCATGGAATCCATTGGTTTACGAGCACGCCTGGATCTTCAACGCTTTTTCTGGTCCCGGGTTTTTAGAGCGGGTGAATATCTACCACACCATTATCCCGGCAGGGGCAAACCTGGTAAACATATTGGTGATCTATTTAGCTTACAGTATCTACGTAAAACGCAATACATTTACCTTCGATCAAACCGGCTTTTTCTTCCGCCTGTCGTACCACGAATGGTATATCGATAGATTTTACAATTCCGCTATCGTAAAACCGATATTATCATTGAGCAACGCCTCATCTTGGGTTGATAAAAACATCATTGATGGTTTTATCAACCTGTTAAAAAATATAGTGCTATCTATTTCAAAAATTACCGAGTGGATAGATAAATATATCATTGATGGTTTTTTACATTTACTCACGGCAATAGTGCAGCTAATTGGCAACTTTGCACGTAATTTTCAAAGCGGTAAAATACAATACTATTTGTTCAGCATGCTGGCTGTAATACTGGCGCTGTTTATTTTATTTTTAATTAAGATATAAGATTTGAGATATGAGATTTGAGACGACCACCAAGCGATCCCATGTAGCAATTCCCCTCTCGAGAGGGGGAGCGTTAGCCACTGAATTGGGAGGGGTGTGTTCTGCGCTGCAAAATGATCTCTATGCCAAAAAATCTCAAATCTCAAATCTCAAATCCCAGATCTCACAATGCTAACCCTGCTCATATTTTTACCCATCCTGTTTGGCTTTATCATTGTAGTGCTGCCATCAAGCATGCGCGCAAGTTTTAAATACATTACCCTGCTGGCTACCTTATTGCAGTTGGCTATCAGCATATATATCTACCTCAACTTTAAAACAGGAGTAGCTTTCGGCGGTATCGATCATGAAACACAGTTCCAGTTCCTTCAAAAACTACCGTGGATCCATCTAAACCTTGGCAGCCTCGGTACTATGCAGATTGATTATTTTGTGGGGATAGATGGTATATCGGTAACCCTATTACTCATGACTTCCATAGTAATGGTAGTCGCGGCATTATCATCATGGGAGATCACTAGCAATCTGAAAGGCTTTTTCGCTTTATTTTTATTGCTGGATATGGCACTGATCGGTGTATTCTGCTCGCTCGATTTTTTCCTGTTCTACATATTTTATGAGTTGATGCTATTGCCATTATACTTCCTCATAGGGATGTGGGGTGGCGCGAGGCGCGAGTATGCGGCTATCAAATTCTTCCTGTATACATTATTCGGTTCGGTGTTTATGCTTTTGGTGATGATTGGCCTTTACTTATCGGTAAAAGATCCCGCCACCGGCAACCACACCTTCAACATGATCCAGATGATGAACCCGGCAAACTATACGCCCGGTTCTATATTTAATATATTAAGCCATCAAACTATCTTCGGTATATCGGCACGAATAGTTGGCTTTGTTGTGTTATTTGTCGCTTTTGCTATCAAAGTCCCGATAGTACCATTGCATACCTGGCTACCCGACGCGCACGTAGAAGCCCCAACCCCTGTGTCTATTATACTAGCAGGTATCCTGTTAAAAATAGGTGGTTACGGTATTATCCGTATTTGCATTGGCATTTTCCCGGAGGTTGCCACATCCGGCGCTTTCTGGTTGGGTTTATTAGGTGTCATATCCATTCTATACGGTGCGTTTAATGCCCTGGCTCAGCGCGATTTCAAACGGATCATCGCTTATTCATCCGTATCACAAATGGGCTTCGTGCTATTAGGTATCGCCTCGCAAACCACAGAAGGGATTAGCGGAGCAGTGTTCCAAATGGTGAGTCACGGCTTTTTATCGGCGATGCTGTTCTTCCTGGTAGGGGTGGTGTACAACCGTGTGCATGATAGAGATATTTACAACTTCCGCGGTTTAGGTACATTGATGCCGAAGTACATGGTGTTTATCATGATCGCCTTCTTCGCGTCATTAGGCTTGCCGGGGTTCTCAACTTTCATAGCCGAAGCGTTCTCGCTAACAGGCGCATTTAAATCGGCACTATTACCAAATTGGCTGGCTATCTGCGGTGCGGTTGGTATACTATTTAGCGCCTGCTACTTCCTGTGGACTCTACAACGCATGTTCTTCGGCTCAGTATCCCTAAAAGGTGGCGATACCTGGCGCGCAGCATTAGTCGACCTGAAACCCCGTGAGATCATCGCTTTGATACCTCTGGCATTAACAGCATTGGCTTTGGGCGTAATGCCATCGCTGGTATTTGATAAGATAAACGATTCGGTGCTGGCACTGGTAAGCTTTACAAAAACTTTCATTCGCTAAAATGCACGATCTGCTACCATATATCCACGGTTCAATATCCAATTTATTGGGTAGTGTGCAATTTTTTATGCCCGAAATTTGGCTTAGCGCATTATTTATTATTGTGCTGATAACCGACTTGCTTTTCGGTAAAAACTCCCAAAAACTTTGCAAAACTGTTGCTTGCGTGGGGATATTGTTGATTTGTATTTTAGACCTGGGACAGCGGGATTTTATAAAACAAAGTTCAGAGGAGAATATCCCCTTATTCCTTTTTAATAACTCTTTATTACTCACCCGCGCGGCGGTCAACTTTAAATTCATTATTGATCTGCTGGCATTTGTGCTACTTCTTTATGCCGATTGGGATCATAAGCTACGTGCACACAAAAAAGGTTTGTCCGATCTGTATACCATCATCATTGCGTCCATATTCGGATTACATTTAATGACCATGGCGGTCAATCTGCTATCCATTTACCTGTCAATCGAGATGGTTTCCCTGGCTTCCTATTTATTAGTTGCCTATCGTTCAGAAAATGCTTTCAGTACCGAAGCAGGTTTAAAGTACGTATTGTTTGGGGCGGCCGCTTCGGCTATTATGCTGTATGGAATTTCGTTATTATATGGCTTTACAGGGTCGTTAGATCTGTTCGACGGTAACTTCGTGCAAGGCTTAACTCAAGCAAACGGTATGGCGGTTTCTTTTGCCCTAGTACTGGTATTGTTAGGAATCGGATTTAAATTATCATTTATCCCAATGCATTTTTGGGTGCCCGATGTTTATGAAGGTGCCTCAACCCCGGTTACAGCCTATTTGTCAACTTTGCCTAAAATAGCGGGCTTTGCCTTATTGATTAATTTCCTTACCCCGTTTATCTTTTCTGTCAGATGGTCGGCCTTTGATTTTAAGCTGTTTCTGTCTATTGTCGGCATCGCCACCATGATAGCAGGTAACTTCGCCGCGGTACTGCAAACTAACGTGAAACGCATGTTGGCTTATTCAAGCATTGGGCATACGGGATTTGTTTTAATGGCGATAATAACCTTCAATCAACAAGGTATTACAGCGCTTACCTGGTATTTACTGGTGTATAGCATAGCTAATATTGGCGCGCTGGTACTGGCCAGTTATTTTGCCAACGTAACCGGCGCCGAAGATATGGAAGGCTATAAGGGATTAGGCTTGCGTTATACTACCGCTTCGGTATGTTTTGTAATTATACTCATATCGTTAACCGGTTTGCCTATAACTGCCGGGTTTACGGGTAAAGTGTTTGTATTCTCTGCGGTTTATGGCGTGTACCAGCAAAATCATGATCTGTGGCTTTTGCTGCTGATGATAACCGGTGCCTTAACTACCGTAGTTTCGCTGTTCTATTATCTTAAAATTCCACTCAATCTTTTTATTAAAAGATTGGAGATTGTTAAAGAACCTGTAAGTAAATCGTATAATTTGCTTTTTTTAGCGACGATAATATCTGTGTTGTTAATTTTATTGGGGATTTTCCCAGATTTTGTTATTAATTATCTATAATCAGGAGTCTTTGAAATTTTTTTGTTAAAAAATCAACAAAAGTTCATTTATATGTGATTTAAATCATAATTTCAGGCGTTTTTTAATCAGTTCTTATACTAATGAAGCGCTATCTCCCTTTTTCAATTATTATTCTTATACTGGCTTTAACTTTTTTTTACCCATCAGTCGAAGTAAATTCCCTCACAGATCCCAAATTCAATACCGGTGATATTGCCTGGATGCTGATGTCAACAGCCCTGGTACTGATCATGACACCCGGACTCGCATTTTTTTACGGTGGTATGGTTACTAAAAAAAATGTAATATCAACCATGCTGCAAAGCATCATCTGTATGGTTATCGTAACTATAATGTGGGGCATATTTGGTTTTAGTTTAGCATTTGGTAATGATGTGCATGGGGTTATAGGTAATCCCGGTACTTATTTTATGATGAAGGGAATGATGGGAAATGCAACCTGGAAGTTGGCGCCAACTATCCCGTTATTGCTTTTCGCCATGTACCAGTTAAAGTTCGCTATTATAACACCGGCACTTATCACTGGTGCTTTTGCAGGGCGTATCCGTTTTAATTCATACATCATATTTGTGTGCTTGTTCACCATATTTATATTCTCACCATTAGCACATTGCACATGGCACCCCGACGGCTTGTTAAGCAAGCTTGGCGTACTTGACTTCGCAGGTGGTACTGTTGTGCACATGTCTGCAGGTTGGGCGGCGTTGGCATCAGCATTATATCTAAGGCGTCGTAACGAAGTTGACCATACTCCCGCACGTGTTACTTATGTAATCATAGGTACCGGGTTATTGTGGTTTGGTTGGTTCGGCTTTAATGCTGGTTCCGCATTTGGTGCAAATCATTTGGCGGTACTTGCACTGGCAACCAGCACTACAGCCTCAGCGGCAGGCGGTTTAACATGGATATTTTTCGATATGCTGCGCGGTCGTAAACCATCGGCCATGGGTACTTGTATAGGTGCTGTTGTTGGTTTGGTTGCTATAACCCCAGCGGCAGGATATGTATCTATACCGCATTCATTAGCTATTGGTATTATATCGGCGGTAATAAGTAATTTAGTGGTAGAGTGGCGTACACGTACCACCATTGACGATACACTTGATGTATTCCCATGCCATGGCGTTGGCGGTATGGTAGGTATGGTGCTTACCGGCGTTTTTGCCAGTCAGGATATCAACCCCAATAATACTACTGGCGATGGTTTGTTCTTCGGCCATACACATTTGTTTTTTGTACAATGTATAGCATTAGTGGTGGTATCAATATTCTCATTCTTTGGCTCGTTGTTGTTACTTAAGATTACCGATATGATATCTCCTCTGCAAGTATCCGACGAGGAAGAACTTATCGGTTTAGATATAAGTCAGCACGGCGAAAAATTGTAACCTGGTTTGCAGGTTACAAATAAATTGCTAATATTTTTAGTTTTTTAATAAGATAGTCTTATATTTGAAAACTAAATTTATTATCACAATGAAAAAAATCTTATTTTTATTAGCGGCTTCCGCTATGGTGTCTTGTAATGCTAACCAAAAATCATCTGGTGGTACCGATTCTTCCAAAACGGATACAACCAAAACAACAGTTACCACTTCAACTACTGAAAAGAAAGCAGATGTGGATCCATCATCGTGGAGCTATGAAACTGACACAGACAAAATGACCTCCAAATTGTCTTATTTCGCAGCGATCAATGCAACCAATAAATTGCAATTTGGCGCTCCCTATGAAGGTGGCTCAATCGCAACCGTCACAATCAGAAGCAAAGCAAAAAAGAACGAAATTATCTTAACAATAGATAAAGGCCAGTTCATTTGCGATGTAAGCGATGGTTGCGCTATTAAAGTTAGGTTTGATAACGACCCGGCAATTTCATTTAATGGTAGTGAACCATCTGATTACAGCAGTACTACCTTATTTATTCATCCGGAGCCAAAATTCATTGCTCATGCCAAAACAGCAAAGAAGATGATTGTTGAAGCTGAGTTTTATCAGGAAGGTATGCAGGATATGGAATTTAACGTAGCTGGTTTAAAGTGGGAACACTAGTAATTGGGTAATCTTGTAAAAAAGGCAATATGCTGCATATTGCCTTTTTTTATTTTATCCATTTAAAATAGTTAACAAATTGTTCATAATTACTTCATATTAATACGAATTAATGACAAATTGGATAAGCTAAAATCTAAATAAACTTTTACCTTTGCCACCTCATTCTCAATCATGAGCGATCAGATTAAACATGAATGCGGTGTGGCATTTATCCGCCTTTTAAAGCCACTTTCTTTCTATCAAAAAAAGTACGGTACTGCACTGTACGGCCTTAACAAGCTTTATCTTTTAATGGAGAAACAACACAACCGTGGCCAGGATGGCGCCGGCGTTGCAACCATTAAACTAGATGTTGAGCCTGGCAAACGCTATATAAGCAGGCATCGATCGATGGCCTCAAATGCTGTTGCAGACATTTTTGAGTATATCCAGAAAAAGTTTGCCGACATACAGAAGGAAACCCCGGAACGTATGCAGGATGCTGAATGGCTCAAAGAACATATAAGCTTTACCGGCGAAGTGTTATTGGGCCATTTACGTTATGGTACCCACGGTAAAAACAGTATCGAAAACTGTCACCCATTTTTAAGGCAGAACAACTGGATGACCCGTAACCTGGTTATTGCAGGTAACTTCAACATGACTAATGTTGATGAACTATTGCAACAACTGTACGATTTAGGTCAGCATCCAAAAGAAAAAGCCGATACGGTTACTGTTTTGGAAAAGATAGGGCACTTTATTGATACTGAAAACCAGGGATTATTCGATCAGTACAAACGCGAAGGACACGACGATAACATGGAGATCAGCAAGCTGATAGCCAATGATATGGATGTTGCCAAAATTCTGCGTAAATCAGCCAAAAACTGGGACGGTGGTTATACCATCGCGGGTATATTAGGCCACGGTGATGCATTTGTAATGCGCGACCCGGCAGGTATCCGCCCGGCTTATTATTATGCTAATGATGAGATCGTAGTGGCTGCTTCTGAGCGCCCCGCTATTCAAACGGCCTTTAATATCCCGATTGGAGATGTTAAAGAAATACAGCCCGGCCATGCGCTTATCGTTAAAAAGAACGGTAAAATAACTGAGGACATGATCAGCGAGCCTCGCGAGAAAAAAGCATGTTCTTTTGAACGAATCTATTTTTCACGTGGTAGCGATGCCTCTATTTACCGCGAGCGTAAACAATTAGGCCGCCTGCTTTGTCCGCAGATATTAAACGAGATCAATCACGATGTAAAAAATACTGTATTCTCCTATATACCAAACACTGCCGAGGTGGCATTTTATGGTATGGTTGAGGGTGTACACAAATACATCAAAAAATACCAGCGCGATACATTACTAAGCCGTACCGATAAAATAACCGACGAAGAATTGACGGAAGTTTTAGCAATGGCCCCACGCGTGGAAAAGATCGCGATAAAAGACGTTAAGCTCCGCACATTCATTACTCAGGATGCCGACCGTAGCGAAATGGTTGCCCACGTTTATGACACCACTTACGGTTTGATTAAAAATGGAACTGATACGTTAGTTGTTTTGGATGATTCAATTGTTCGTGGTACTACGCTTAAGCAAAGCATTTTGAAAATTCTGGATCGTTTAGGTCCTAAAAAAATAGTGGTAGTCTCATCTGCGCCGCAAATCAGGTACCCTGATTGTTATGGTATCGATATGTCGCGCATGGGCGAGTTTGTTGCTTTCGAAGCAGCAATAAGCCTGTTGAAAGATGCCGGCATGGATGATGTGATACTAAAAGTTTACCAGCAATGTAAAGACAGCGCTACGCTGCCTAAAGAAGAAGTGGTAAACTATGTAAAAGCCATCTACGCACCTTTTACCGATCAGGAAATATCCGACCGCATAGCTAAGATCATCACCCCAAAAGAAATAAAAGCAGAGGTAAAAGTTTTATACCAAACATTGGACAACCTGCACATTGCCTGTCCGGATCATACCGGCGACTGGTATTTCAGCGGAGATTTCCCAACCCCTGGTGGCAACAAGGTGGTTAACCGCGCCTTCGCCAACTGGATGGAAGGCAAAAACCAACGTGGTTACATGTAATTTGAACCGATATTAAAGAATAACACAAAGCTCTTTTGTATTGCAAAAGGGCTTTGTGCGTTTACACCCTGTTGTTGGTGTCTTCACCATCGGTATTCGGAAGATGAGGTTTGCTTCTTTTACAACGAGTCTTTTATAAAAAAGAGAGGGGATGTCATGCTGAGGCACTCGAAGCATGAGCGTAAAGGCCTTTGCCCACATGCTTCGAGTGCCTCAGCATGACATCCTTTTATCTTCTGAACACCTATGGCGTTTTCACTGCACTACTTCACCAATCTCGAACAATGTAAAATACCAATCTGTTTTATATCTTAGCCTTTCATTGCCTCATTACCTATGAAAAAACTTATTTGTACCGTATTCTGCGCTTTACTATTATCAAGTACTGTATTTGCACAGGAAAAGCAAACCCTGCAACAACTCCAACAGCAATTTGTCGACCTAAAATTCGGGATGTTCATCCACTTCAATATCCCTACTTATATGAACCAGGATTGGCCTGATCCTGAAGCATCGCCATCCATATTTAATCCCACAAAATTAAATTGCGACCAGTGGGCTAAAGCCGCTAAATCAGCGAATATGAGCTATGGCTGCTTAACTACCAAACACCACAGTGGTTTTTGTATTTGGGATACCAAAACCACGGATTATAACGTAATGAATAGTCCGTTGAAAAGAGATGTGGTAAAGGAATTTACTGATGCTTTTCGTGCTAATGGTTTAAAAGTGATGTTATATTACTCAATTTTGGATACTCACCATCGTATTCGTCCTAACTCAATAACACATAAAGATGTTGAAATGATAAAGGCGCAATTAACTGAGCTTTTAACCAACTACGGCCCAATTTCAGCATTAATTATTGATGGTTGGGATGCGCCATGGTCGAGAATCTCTTACGATGATGTGCCTTTTGAGGATATCTATAACCTGGTAAAATCGCTGCAGCCAAATTGTGTAATGATGGATCTTAACGGTGCCAAATACCCCGCCGAAGGTTTATACTATACCGATATAAAAACCTACGAAATGGGAGCAGGCCAGCGCATATCAAAACAATATAACAGCATGCCGGCGTTAGCCTGTTTGCCTATAAATAGCGCATGGTTTTGGAAAACTAATTTCCCTGCAGACTCAGTTAAAAACCCTGCTATGCTGGTTAATAATTACATCATCCCTTTTAATAAAGTTGATTGTAATTTTATACTGAATGTGGCGCCAAACCGCGATGGGCTTATTGATGATAATACACTAACAGCACTTAAAACTATAGGTAAAATATGGAAGAATGATGGCCCAGCACCAAAACTGCCAACTATTGATCCGCCTATAATTTCATCAAACCTGGCAAAAAATCAACCGTCAAATTCGAGTTGGAGCGATGATATGAATATTATGGACTTTGCCAATGATGATGATTTTACCACTTCGTGGATATCAAACCCTACGGTAAAGAGCCCTTGGTATGAGATTGATTTTGATAAGGATAAAGGATTTAACACCATTGTAATTGCCGAGCAAAAACAAAACATTACCAATTACCGCCTTGAATATTGCAGCAATGGCGTTTGGAAAACATTATTTGATGGCGAGAACGGAAAAAAGATAAAAATACATCGCTTTGATAGGGTATGGGGTAACAAGGTAAGAATCTCTATAGCCAAAGCCGATCACCAGGTATCAATAGCAGAGTTTCAGGTATATAACGAGCGGAGGTAAGGCATATTGATAAATATTATGCCATTAATAATCATTAATGGCATAATATAATATCTTTATAACGCCAATGCCGTTAATCGATAAACTATTCACTTACAGGCCCCAATATTTAAATATAGTAATTCTGCTTGCGTTTTACCTGTTAATCAGTATCCCGGCATCGGCCCAAAAAAAGTTTACTGTAAGCGGGAATGTTAAAGACGCCACTACCGGCGAAATATTAATAGGCGCTACCATAACGCTAAATAAAACCTCAACATCAAGCAATAATTATGGCTTTTACTCATTAACCGCTCCAGAGGGTAACTATATTTTAACCGTAACCTATGTGGGTTATGTACCCGCTGTATACACCATTGCCTTAACCGAAAATAAGGTGGTTGATGTAGGCCTTAGCCCCAAAGCGGAGCTACAAGAAGTCGTTATTAATGCACACGCCCGAAATAATGACAACATAGTATCGCCACAAATGGGGGTAGAGAAGCTGGATATGTCGCAGATCAACAATGTTCCGGTTTTGTTGGGTGAGAGGGACATTCTAAAAACGTTATCCTTATTACCCGGTGTTAAATCTGCCAGCGAAGGCAATACGGGCTTTTACGTTCGTGGTGGTGCATCCGATCAAAACTTGATTTTGTTAGATGAAGCCACAGTATATAACGCTTCGCATTTATTTGGTTTTTTCTCCACTTTTAACTCCGATGCTATAAAAGATGTTAGCCTGTACAAAGGGGGCATGCCCGCGCAATACGGTGGACGTTTGTCATCGGTATTAGATATTAAAATGGATGAAGGCAATAACCAAAATTACGTAGTACAAGGCGGCCTCGGACTCATCTCATCCCGCATCAAAGTGGAGGGCCCGATAGTAAAAGACAAAGGTTCTTTCATGATTAGCGCCCGCCGCACGTACCTCGATCTGTTCCTGAAAGCTTCCTCCGATTCAACCGTAAAAGGTAGTCAGCTATATTTTTATGACATCAATGCCAAAGCCAACTACCATTTTGATGATAAAAATGTACTGTACCTTTCAGGATACTTTGGCAAAGATGTACTGGGCCTGAAAAATACCTTCGGTACCAATTGGGGTAATTCAACAGGTACTTTGCGCTTCAATCACATTTTTAATAGTAAGTTGTTTTCAAACACTTCGCTTATCTACAGTAATTATAATTACGATATACAAAGCTACCTGCCTGGTAATAACTTCAACGCGGTATCGCAAATAACCGATCTTGATTTTAAAGAAGATCTTCAATATTTTGTCAGCAATAGCCACACTATTAAATTCGGGGTTGATGCCTTACACCATAACCTTGCGCCAGGTAGTATTACCGCTGATGCTAACTCCAGTTTTAACGATAAAACGATAGAGCGTCGCTACGGATTAGAAACCGCCGCCTACATAAGTGACGAATGGCACGCAACTGATAAGCTAAGTCTGCTTTATGGTTTCCGTTTAAGCGATATGTTTTTATTTGGTCCCGGTACTTTCAGTACGTATGATGCCGCGGGAAATACCATAACGTCAAATACCTATAATTCGGGGCAGATTGTTAAGAGCTATTTTAATTTAGAGCCCCGTTTCTCAGCAAGCTATAGTTTAACACCCGAAGCATCCCTAAAGGCATCATACAACCGTAATACACAAAATATACACATCATCAGCAACTCCACCAGCAGCACACCAACTGACTTGTACGTGATGAGCAGCAACAATATTAAGCCCGAGATAGCTGATCAGTTTTCAACCGGATATTTCCGTAATTTTAATGATAATATGTTCGAGTTCTCTACCGAGGTATATTACAAGTGGCTGGAAAACCAGATAGATTACAAAAATGGCGCACAGCTTATCCTCAACCAGGATGTGGAATCGCAACTGGTATATGGTACAGGCAGGGCCTATGGCATTGAGTTTTTCCTGAAGAAAAAATATGGCAAGTTCAACGGCTGGCTGGGCTATACCTTATCGCGGATCGAACGTAAATTCGCGGCAATAAATAACGGCGACTACTATCCGGCTACGCAGGATCGTACAAACGATATATCTGCCGTAGGCATCTATCAATTCAGTAAAAGATGGTCGTTCTCAAGTACATTTGTTTATGGTACAGGCAACCCGGTAACTTACCCTAACGGCAAATATGAAATAAATAGCTTAACAACTTTTTACTATTCGCAGCGTAATGCGAATCGTGAACCTGCTAATAATCGTTTAGATTTGGGCGCTACGCTCGAGGGTAAACCGCATAAAAAATATCATTCCAGCTGGACGTTTGGTATCTACAATGTTTATGATCACCGTAACCCTTATGCTATTACCTTCCGCGATAGCAAAACCAATCCGGGAACCACAGAGGCAGTGGAAACCAGTTTATTCGGCAGGGTGCCATCGGTAACCTGGAACTTTAAGTTTTAATAAGCATGAAGAGTATCAAATTAAAATACGGATATATTGTTGCTGCAATAATTGTACTGACAACAGCATCGTGCCAAAAAGTTATCAACCTAAAACTGAATAACGCCCCATCGCAAATTGTTATTGAGGCTAACATAACAGATCAAGAGGGCCCTCAATATGTAACTATCACCAAGTCTGTACCTTTTACTGCTACCGATAATTTCCCAACAGTAACAGGTGCTGTAATAACGCTTAATGATGGCGTGGGCAGGCAATTGCACTTTAACGAAGTTCACCCGGGATTGTATATACTTTACCCTTTTCAGGGTGGTGTATATGGCCGAACTTATACCATAACAGTAAAAATAGGAGATACAACTTATACAGCACAATCTACTATGCCAACAGTTTCGGTACCGCTTGATTCAATAACAGACAAGCCCAATGTTTTTGGTAAAAGCAGCCTGCGTACCATTACCGTAAACTACCAGGACCCGCCGGATATAGCTAATCAATATCTGTTTGTTTTATTTGTAAACAGCGTTGAAGCAGGCACCATTTTTACCAACGACGATAGCTTTACCAATGGCCGTTATGTAAAAGAGGATCTGTTTCAAACCGATATAGATATTCATCCTGGCGATACTGCCAGTGTTAACATGCAGTGTATTGATAAAAATATTTACCAATACTGGTACACGCTAAGCCAGCAGCAAACTGATGGGCCGGGAGGCGGGGTTACGCCATCAAATCCGCCATCAAATTTTAACAATAATGCGCTTGGGTATTTTAGCGCGCACACCATTACAGGTAAAAGTATAATTGTTTATTAATATGTTAACAGATTTACTAATAAGGCTGATTGAGCCTGCTGATTACGAACAATGGCTGCCCTTATGGGATGGTTATAATGAGTTTTATGGCCGTTCCGGCGCAACAGCGCTTCCGCTTGAGATAACACAAACCACATGGGACCGTTTTCTTGATCCTGATGAACAGGTTAATGCGCTGGTTGCCGAAAGTGACGGAAAGCTTGTAGGCCTAACGCATTATATTTTCCATCGCAGCACTACAACAATAGGCCTTAGTTGCTATTTGCAGGATTTATTTACCAATGACGCCGCGCGTGGCAAAGGAGTTGGGCGGGCATTAATTAATGGTGTTTATGAGCGTGCGAAACTTGCAGGTTCGCCAAGGGTTTATTGGCAAACCCACGAAACAAACATCACCGCGATGAAGCTATACGATAAAATAGCGGAACGCTCAGGTTTCCTGGTTTATCGCAAGCTGATTTAATTGAAACAGGCTAGTCCGTATGCAATTGTATTACCGGGGTATTGATTGGTTTAGCCAAATCATGTCCGTTGACAACTACGCCTTTATAAATTAAGTTTTCTGTATTGGTGATAACCTCATCCTTTGGTGTTTTGGTGATGTTTACCTCATTTAAAGTGATGTTTTTAAGCGGCTGCCCATCTACACCTACAGCATAAATCCCGGTTTCGCCGGCATAATTGCAGTTTACATTTTCAATAGCAAAATTGTTAAAATTAGTAGGATAGTGGCCACCGCGTGCGCCCGAATAGTTATTCTCAAAACGTATAAACGCCGCGAAGGCGGTATCGCATTGTACATTTTGTACATGGATATTTTCAATAAATCCACCACGATCTAAATTTGATTTAAAGTAGATGGCGCTTAAACAATGATGGATATAATTATTGTACATATAAATATTCCTAACCCCGGCCGACATTTCACTGCCGATGCAAAGGCCATTGGCTTTTGAGGTAAATACAGAGTTACGCACAATCACATTTTCCGTTGGTTGTCCTATGCGCCAGGCATCCTGGTCGCGACCAGCTTTTATGGCGATGCCGTCATCGCCTGTATCAAATTTACAATTTTGTATAAGTACGTTGGTGGTCGATTCCGGGTCGCAGCCATCGTTATTTAAGTTGTGGCTATTGATGATTACATTTTGTACCGTAACATTATTGCACAACACCGGGTGTATCACCCAGTAAGGCGAATCCTTAATAGTGATGCCATCAATCAATATATTTTTACACCCAAAAAACTGGATCATATCCGGCGGTAAGTGGTAACCCTCACCAAATACTCGCTCATAAACCGGCACATTATGGCCGCCCATTTGTCTTAATTTAAGCTGATCTGCAGATCCTTGCGGCCGCCAGGTGGCAAACGCCTTACTCGCTGACCCATTAATAATTCCATGCCCTGTAACCGCTATATCCGAACATTGGTAAGCGTACAACAGCGGACAATAATTAAACACCTCCGTACCTTCCCATAAACTTAATACCGGCGGCAAATAATCTTTCGGATCGCCGGAGAAAACGAGTTCGGCGCCATCCTCAAAATGTAAATTTACATGGCTTTTTAAAACTACGGGCCCTGCAATATAAAACGAGCCTTTGGGTACCAATACTTCTCCGCCGCCACTTACACTACATAGGTCTATTACTTTATCAAAAACGGCTTTGGTATCTGTTTTCCCATCTGCTATAGCGCCATAACTGGTAATATTATATACAGCAGCCTTAAATTGTGGTGGATGAATATTTTTTAAGATGCCATTTACAGCGGCATTGAAACCATCGTCTTGCGCTTTGGTAGTTGAAGCAACCAGCAAAGCGGGCAATAATAAAAAGAGCAACCTTAGCCGGGTTATATTTATCATCGGTAGTTATTTTAGGTAGTAAGATTGGATGGTATAAAAATAAATCATTTATCCATATGCATTACCAATTTAAGCTTAATTTAGTTTTTTTATCAGCGTGAAAAAACAGCTCATTATACTTTGCCTTTTACAATTATTCGTTTTACTGACTTTCGGTCAGGATAAAACAATCCCGTATGGTAATAACCCTGCCGCTGGTAAGTACTACGATATACGTGGATTTAAAATGTATTGCGAAGTTTACGGAACAGGTGAACCATTATTAATGATACATGGCAATGGCGGCGATATATCTGCCTTTACCAAAAATATCCCCTATTTCTCCAAAAAATATATGGTGATCGTAGCAGATAGCAGGGCGCAGGGCAAATCGGTAGATGGTAAAGACTCCCTAAGTTTTGAAATGATGGCGGATGATTTTGCAGCTTTGCTGGATGTAATGCACATCAAATCGAGCTATGTAATAGGTTGGAGCGATGGCGGTATTAATGCATTGTTATTAGCTATGCGTCACCCGGAGAAGGTTATCAAACTTGCCTCAACGGGGGCCAATCTATGGCCCGATTCAACCGCGTTAATTCCATCTTATTGGAAAGGCGAACGCGATGATTACAATGTCAATAAAAACAAAACCTTCGCCACAGCTAAAGAAAAAAACGACTGGAAAATATTTATGCTGGATTGGCTGCAACCTAATGTCCCACTTTCCGCATTGAAACAAATTAAATGCCCGTCACTAATCATAAGCGGCGATCATGATCTGATCGTTTTGCAACATACGGTGCTTATTTATCAGAATATACCGCAAGCTTATTTGTGGATATTGCCTAATTCACCGCATCATACCTTGCAAGCTCATGCCGATGAATTCAACAAAAAGGTAGATGAGTTTTTTACTCAACCCTTTCATAACTGGAACTAATGGAACAACCCAACAATATATTACACGGCAAAACCTTAGAAATGATATTGAACGAATTGGTAGCCCACCACGGCTGGCCCGAGTTAGGTTACCGCATCCGCATCAATTGTTTTTTGGACGATCCCAGCATTAAATCAAGCCTCAAATTTTTGCGCAAAACACCCTGGGCCCGCAATAAGGTGGAAGATTTATATATCGAAACTTTCGCCGGAAAGGGTAAATAGATTGTTAAAATATCTGCATATCAGAAGCATTTGTGCATATAAGAAGCTGTTTAAGAAAAAAACTATCGTCATTGCGAAGCGTAAAATTGTCTGAACTCGAATTTTGGAATTTGTTGAATTTTTAGAATTCTGGAAATTCTTTAATTCAATAAATTCAGGTTCAGACAATGACGCTTTGTTTTATCTAAAAACAACATTCAATCGTTTTTAGATAGCATCTACGAATGCTTCCGCTTATTATTCATCTTAGCTTTAGTACCCGAGCTGTAATTATAAGTCTTGGCGTTAGCTGCTTTTTTCTCATGGAATGCTTCACCAACTATAGGCGCGTTTTTATCAGCTTTGGCGGGTTTCTTTTCAGTCGATTCTTCTTTGTCTTTGCGTTCTTTATCGATAATCAAATCATCAGGTAATTCAGATAATGCCATTTTTCTGCCGATGACCTGCTCTATCTTTTTAACCTGCACCAATTCAATATCAGTAGCAAAGGTGATAGCTAAAGTATCTTCATCACCTGTTTTCTTAATTACACGATTTACAAACAGCTCTTTTTCTTCAGGCAGATCCAGGTGAATAAAGAACGGAATACCCGAAATATCAACCTCCTCAGTATTCTCATTAGCGATCACTAAAACCCGCAGCTTATCATCGCTCTTAAAAATATTAATATCCGATATGCCCTTATCCTCGCTAAACATTGGGTTTAAAATCACCACCGAATCACGTAACTGTGGTTTCAGGTTTTTATAAACGGTATTAGCCGTAATACGGGTGTTTACAAATACTACTACTTTGGTGAACAACTCATCATCCTGCATAAACAGACTCAGCAAGTTTAGCTTAGTCCTGAAGTTGGGCAGGTTATATAATATTTGCTGGTAAGTATCTAAAGGTGTATCGTTTAATTCTTCTACCTCCACAATGGCAGGTTGTTTCATAAACGGGGCTATCATTTTCTGCAACTTATCATGCAGTACCTCGGTAAATACCAGGTGCTGGCATTTGGTGATGCTGTTAGCTAATTCAGCAACGGGTAATTGCAGACCTTGCTTAACAATCAGCTCAGCATCGTCAACAACAAATAAGTCTATTTTATTTAGGTTGAGGCCCAGTTTGAGGTAGATGGCACGTGCCCGGTCAGGCGTAGCGACTACAATATCAGCGCCATCGGCTAAAGCGTCCATTTGCGCTTCGATACCGGGAGCAACGTATAAGCCAACAATTTTTACCGATGGGTTTTTGTTAAGCGCATCAAACTGCTCAATAACACTGAATACTTTTTCCTTATCAGGTACTAATACCAACACCCTTGGCGCATCGTCAAATCCTTGCCTGATGCGGTTTAATACAGTAATGATGTAAGTGCTGGTTTTGCCCGCTCCTTCAGGAGCTATCGCGATAACATCCTGCCCGCCAATAATCCGCGACAAAGTTTTTTGCTGTATCTCTTTTGGACTCAAATATCCCGCTTCTGTTATTGTACGCGCTAAACCCTTATTCAGCTTAAATTTATCTAACCACACCATCAAAAAAATATATTAAGCCGCGAATTTACCTATTTTAAATTAAAGCGTTGCCTGTCATCTGTTAAACAGTGTACTTGTCATTCTGAGCGGAGCGAAGAATCTTCTGTACCATACAAAGTTCGCTTTGCAAATCGAAGAAGATTCTTCGCTCCGCTCAGAATGACAAGGAGGGAAATGTCTACAACTTAATCCAATCCGTTCCTTCAGTCATCATCGTTGAAAACGTATTTTTTACCGGCAAATCCATATAAGGATAAGTAACTTTTGATAAATATAAGCCCTGCGGGTAAGCAGGAATAATAATTTGCGGTGTGATTTTTTCAGCCAGGTAATGCTCAAATTCATCAACGCTCATTTCGCCTTTGCCAATCTCCAGCAAACGGCCCACAATAATGCGGATCATCTTACTTAAAAAGCGGTTAGCCGAGATATAGAAACGAATCCTGTCGCCATTCTTATCTGTAAACAAGCTGGCTGTGCTTACATGGCAAATGGTGTGATTAATGCGGTCAGGCATTTTGCAGAAGGCGCGGTAGTCGCTGTATTGGGGTAACAGCGCCACCGCCTTTTGCATTTTTTGTAGATCGAGGTCCTTTTCTGCATAAAATGAGCTGAATCTGCTCAAAAATGGGTCTTTATAAGTATGGATAAAGTAATCGTAGCTGCGTTGTATGGTATCAAATCGGGCGTGGGGCAGGCCCTCCATCGGGATAATATCAAAAACGGCAATATCATCCGGCAATATTTTATTCAGGCGGAAGAAGAGGTCAAAATCCCATTCCTGTTCAATATCAACATGAAAAAAAAACTGACTCGCATGTACCTGCGCGTCAGTTCGCCCGCAACCGGAGATGTAAATGGGTACTTTTAACAACTTGGTTAAGTTAGTTTCCAAAACTTGCTGCACACTTAACGCTTCCGGGTGCTTTTGCCATCCGCAATAATTAGTGCCATGGTAACCTATGTGAAAAAAGTACCTCAAATACTTAATGTGTTATACCTTTTTTGGAGGCAAATCAAATGCGATAGCATTGTGATCAAAGTTGCCTTTATGCGCGCCATCACAAAACGGTTTGTTTTGCGATAAGCCACAACGGCAAATGCTTACAACGGTTCTGCCTTGTAAGCCATAATTGTTGCCTTGCATATCTACTATTTCAAAATCGCCGTCTATTTTAACCGATCCGTTGTTATTTATGGTAAGTTTTGTTGTTGCCATGTATGTTTTTTGTTTGTGGTCGAAGATAGTCAACTTGTATAACACTCAAATATTAAAGTGCAATCCGGATTAATTCTAAATGGACGGAGAATGATTTTTTAATGTTATATACACATATATTAAAATAATGATAAATTGCTTTTTTTGCATCTACCATGAAGAACCTACTACTGCCAATTATTTTTGTACTTGGGTGTTTTAGCGCGCAGGCGCAAACTACAAGAGCTACTATTGTAACCAAACCCGATACGAATAGCATAAATACATTTTATGTGGGCAATAAGTTTCCTTTGGTGAAACAGGCATTTATTAAGCTTCCAATTGGCTCAATAAAGCCGGGTGGTTGGTTAAAAAAACAATTAGAATTACAAAGTGACGGGCTTACAGGCCATTTAGATGAAATAAGCATTTGGCTTAACAGAACAGATAACGCATGGCTAAATAAAAGCGGGTTAGGTAAATATGGTTGGGAAGAATTGCCTTACTGGTTAAAAGGTTATGGCGATATAGCTTACATGCTGAATGATAAGCGAATGCTGACCACTACCAAATTTTGGATAAATGCTGTAATTAACAACCAGCGACCTAATGGTGATTTTGGGCCGCTTGTGTACAAAGGAGAGGGCAAACGCGACCTATGGACTAACATGCCGATGTTGTGGTGCCTGCAATCCTACTATGAATATTCTAAAGATGCGCGTGTAATTAATTTAATGCGTAAATATTTTAAATGGGAACTGAATATTCCTGATGATAAGTTTTTGCAGGATTATTGGGAAAATAGCAGGGGCGGGGATAACCTTTTAAGTGTTTACTGGCTATATAACCGCACCGGCGAAACATGGCTTTTAGATTTGGCCACAAAACTTGATCGTTGCACAGCAAACTGGCGCCAGGCAAATAATTTACCTAACTGGCACAATGTAAACGTAGCCGAATGTTTCCGTGAACCAGCAACTTATTACCTGCAGAGTCATTTATTATCTGATTTGAATGCGAGCTATAATGACTTTAACCTAGTTCGTAATATTTACGGGCAAGTACCCGGCGGGATGTTTGGGGCTGATGAAAACGCCAGACAAGGTTATACTGACCCAAGACAAGCTGTTGAAACTTGCGGAATGGTTGAACAAATGACATCAGATGAATATTTATTGCAATTTACAGGTGATACTTTTTGGGCCGATAACTGCGAAGACGTTGCTTTTAATACATTCCCGGCAGCGTTTACTTCTGATTACAAAGCCCTCAGGTATTTAACGGCGCCCAACATGGTGGTAAGTGACAGTAAAAACCATTCGCCGGGTATTGCTAATGATGGTCCGTTTTTAGCGATGAATCCTTTTAGTAGCCGTTGCTGCCAGCATAACCACGCGGCAGGCTGGGTGTATTATGCCGAAAATAGCTGGATGGCTACACCTGATAAAGGTTTAGCTGCCCAATTGTACAGCGACGGACAGGTTAATGCAATTGCAGGTAATGGCCAAAAAGTTAATATAACTGAAAGTACACACTATCCGTTTGAAGAGCAAGTTGTTTTCCGTATTAATGTAGCTGCCAGCGTTAAATTCCCGCTTTATTTACGCATACCAGCTTGGTGTAATAACGCAAGTGTAAAAGTTAATGGTAAAGTAATCCCGCTTAATACGGTGCCCGGCAAGTATATAAAACTAACCTATACCTGGAAAAACGGCGATGTGGTAGCAGTGCAACTACCCATGCATATAAAGATTAAAACGTGGGAAAATAATAAAAACAGTGTTAGCGTTAATTATGGCCCGCTTACATTCTCGCTGAAAATTGCTGAAAATTATGTAAAAAAGAATAGCAAAGTTGATGTACAGGGTGATGCAGGCTGGCAAAAAACTGCCGATCCGGCTAAATGGCCTGCTTATGATATTTATGCGGCATCCCCATGGAATTATGGATTGTTGCTAGATAAAAATGCATCGGCCTCTTTTACAGTGATTAAAAAGAGTTGGCCAAAAGATGATAACCCGTTTACCAACACAAATACCCCAATACAACTTGTGGCAAAAGGTAAGCAAATAACATCGTGGGCAATTGATCAGTACGGATTATGCGCGGTATTGCCACCAAGCCCGGTAGTATCAGACCAACCTGAAAAAACCTTAACATTGGTACCGATGGGTGGTGCACGGTTAAGAATATCAGCATTCCCGGTGGTAAAATAATAATGATGTATTGGCTTTGTTATAGTTTGTTTTATTGGTAAATCGATAAATTGATTCTATATTAGCTTATTATTCTTTTATAACCTTTAAATTATATACCCAATTCCGATGATTAAGAAGAAGCTGTCAATAGTTGATATTGCCAATAAGCTCAATATATCAAAAACTACGGTATCCTTTATTCTGAATGGCCGCGCCAGGGAAAAACGGATAAGCGAAGAGCTTGTTGAGCGGGTATTGAAATTTGTAAAAGAGGTTGGTTATAAACCTAACTCACTGGCTAAAAGCTTGCGCACCGGTAAATCGCACATTATCGGTTTGATGGTTGAAAATATTGCCGATCCGTTTTTCGCAAACATCGCCCGTTATATTGAAGACGGGGCCTATAAAAATGGTTATCGTATAATTTATTGCAGTACCGATAACGATGCTGATAAAACACGCGATCTGATTGCGATGTTTCGCGACAGGCATGTTGATGGGTACATTATAGCCCCGCCTGTTGGTGTGGAAGAAGATATTGCTGAACTATTAAAGGACGATCTGCCGGTTGTTTTATTCGACAGGTATTTCCCGGGAATTGATTGCAGCTATGTGGTAACTGATAATTTGAATAGCACCTATACCGCTACGGAATATTTAGTGGAGCAAGGGTATAAAAAAATAGCTTTTATTACTTTAGAATCTCATCAAACCCAAATGCAGGCACGTTTAGATGGCTACAAGAAAGCGTTGGAACAGAATAATCTTGATCCTTACATCAAAGAAGTGGCGCTTAACCAGGAGACTAAACTTATGTCGGAGCCAATTGCCGATTTTCTTAAAAACAATAAGGATCTGGATGCTATAATATTCGGCACAAACCGTATTGGTACTTGTGGTTTAAAGGTGATTCATAACATGGGTATCCGGGTACCCGATGATATTGCGGTAATATCTTTTGATGATCATGATGTTTTTGAATTGTACACCCCATCAATCACCGCTATTGCGCAACCAGTAGAAGAGATTGCCGCCAATACCATAAACATATTGTTAAGTAAACTCGATTCATCAACTCCTAATACTGATAATAAAAAAGTAACCCTGCAAAACGATTTGAGATACAGAGGGTCATCACAGGTTAATCCTAAATTATCGACCGTAAAGTAAGCTTTGACATTATAAGCGGTCTTTTAAACGTTGTTTAACGCCGCTTTCCCATTCGCTTTTTAGTATACTCAATATAATGGAGTCGCGCCTGCCGCCTTCGCGGGTAGGTATGTTGCTGCGCATAATGCCTTCAACCGTACAACCAATGCTTTTCATGGCTGCTATGCTGCGTTCATTTCTGGCATCAGCTCTAAATTCAACACGCTCCATACCCAGCTCTTCAAAAGCAAATTGCAGCAATAAAAATTTGCAGTGCTTATTCAATCCCGTACCTCTGAAATCTTTACCATACCAGGTATATCCCAACTGCAACGTTGAATTTTGTGGTTGAATGTCATAAAAACGGGTGCTACCTGCATATTTGCCAGTTTTTTTATCATATACAATAAACGGATATTCTTTACCCGTCGCCCGCATCGCAAGTGCCTGACTTATGTACTCACTTAACCCATCACTGCCAAACGCACCCAAACTAGAGTATTGCCAGGTTTCCTGCTCATGTAACGCGAATGATAACAGATGCTCATCATCAGTAACACTAAGCGGGCGTAAAAGCACGCGTTCGTCTTCCAGTTTGTATTGTGCATGCGGGTCAAATGTGGTAGCCATTATTGGTGTGATGTTAGCGGGAATATGTATTTAGTAAAAGTATTTTAAAATCTTTTCATTCCCAAATCGTCTGTATGGTTAAACAGGAGTAAAATAACTTGAGCAAAAACGATGCTTTCATTCATTAAATTAAACATTTATCGCAGTCGTAATAAAGCTTTGCTATTTTTACCGGAAATTATGAACATGTGCCTTGCACTTATTTAAATAAGTATGGAAAAACAAACCGATCAGCATAAAAGTCAAGCCCCCAAAAAGCCAGGTATTTTCAGCCTGCTTAAACCTTATATGGGTCTGGTAATATTCCTGGTAGTTTTCGCACTTTTTAGTAATGGTATCACCTTGCTACTCCCTAAAATAGTAGCTAACGGTATTGATGCCTATACCCACAAACATTTTGCATATAAACCAATAATAATTGAGTTTACAATTGCCGTTATAGGTGTTTTTATATTTACCTATATGCAAAGCGTAATACAAACCTACGCATCTGAGCGTGTGGCACGCGATTTGCGCAGCAAACTTTCTGAAAAAATATCACAGCAAAGCTATGCTTTCATCGAGTCGGTAAATCCATCCAAATTACTTACCAATCTTACTGCCGATGTGGATTCTATCAAGATGTTTGTTTCGCAGGCGATTGTGTCCATCGCATCATCTTTGTTTACCATCATAGGAGCCAGCATTTTATTGTTGACCATTAACTGGCGGTTAGCCTTATGCGTTATCGCGATTATTCCAATTATTGGCGGTACATTTTTCTATGTATTGAAAAAAGTAAGGGCATTGTTTAAAGAGAGCCGCGCGGTTATTGACTGGTTAAACAAAATCATCAACGAGAGTATATTAGGTTCGGCGCTTATCCGTGTCATCAACTCACAACAATTGGAGTACGACAAGTTTTTACAAGCCAATACCAAAGCCAAGGAATATGGCTTAAGTATTTTACGCTTGTTTGCCAGTTTGGTACCGGTTATAACTTTTACAGCTAACATGGCGGCTCTAACCATATTGGTACTTGGTGGCCATTATGTAATTGCCGGTAGTATGAGCCTGGGTAATTTCGCGGCGTTCAACAGCTATTTGTCGTTGTTGATATTTCCGATATTGGTTATCGGTTTTATGAGTAATATTATAGCCCAGGCTACTGCGTCATTTGATCGTATAAGCGTTGTTTTGGACAGTGTGGATACTCAACGTAAAGGGACTCTTAAAGAAGCATTAAAAGGCAATATCGAACTGAAAGATATATCAGTTTTGTACGGACAGAAGCCCGCGTTAAAGAATATATCTTTTTCAATAAATGCAGGTTCAAAAATTGCTATCATTGGCCCAACGGCTGCGGGTAAATCACAATTACTGTATTTATTAACCGGTTTAATAAACCCTACCAGCGGACTGGTTGAGTATGATGGCAGAACGATAGACGAATACAATAACGAATCCTTCCACAGTCAGGTTGGTTTTGTTTTTCAGGATAGCATTATCTTTAATATGAGTATCAGGGAGAATATTGCCTTTAGCGATACTGTAACTGATGAATCATTAGAGAAAGCGATTGATACCGCTGAATTAAGAGGTTTTATTGATGGCTTACCTGAGGGATTAAGCACAATAGTCTCTGAACGCGGATCAAGCCTTTCAGGTGGACAAAAGCAACGGATCATGCTGGCAAGGGCACTGGCTGTTAATCCAAAGGTTTTATTGCTGGATGATTTTACCGCCCGGGTGGATAACAACACCGAGAAAAAGATCCTCGCCAATGTGCAAAAGAATTATCCGGGCCTCACACTGGTGTCGGTAACCCAGAAAATAGGCGCTGTGGAGCATTATGATCAGATAATCGTACTCACACAGGGCGAAATTGTCGCATCAGGCACACACGATGAATTGATGCACAACAGTCCTGAGTATGTACAGATATTCGACTCGCAACAAAGTACCAATGCTTACGAAATCAATTCAGTTAAATAATTATCCCGAAGGAAAAATATAAAAAATGAACTACGATCTTAACAGTCTTTCGGGCAAACAGCAAAAAACATCAACCCTAACAGGGCTTAAAAAGCTGCTGCAATTAATTGAGCACGAACGCAAGAATTTATTTATAGCATTAGGCGCTATTTTAACCAACGCCACCTTAAACTTATTGGGGCCATTTATTATCGGTTACACTATTGATAAATATGTGTCGCATAAGGATTTTAACGGGGTGCTATTTTACGGAGGTATTTTACTTTGTATGTATCTGGGCGCATTGGTAACCAGTTACTTTCAAACAAAATTGATGGGTAGTGTTGGTCAGCGTATGTTATATACATTGCGTAACGCCATTTTTAACAAATTGCAGCAACTACCGGTTGATTTCTTCAACCAAAACAAAGCAGGCGACCTGATATCCCGCGTGAATAATGATACCGATAAGCTTAACCAGTTTTTCTCGCAATCACTCATGCAGTTCATCGGTAACATCGCAACTATGGTCGGCGCGGGTGTGTTTTTATTGGTCATCAATATTAAACTAGGTGCGGCCGCGTTATCACCGGGTATTTTTATATTGATATTTACTTTGGTTACCTCTGCCTGGGTGAAACGTAAAAATGCTGTCAACCTGAAAAGTGTTGGTGGTATGAGTGCCGAGATCCAGGAAAGCTTAAATAACTTCAGGGTGATCATCGCCTTTAACCGCCGCGATTACTTCCGCAAGCGTTTTGACGAGGCAAATCAGGATAATTATCGTACTGCAATAGGGGCAGGCCTGGCAAATAATGTTTTGCTGCCGGTTTATAGCTTTTTTTCCAGCATGGCGCAATTAATGGTGCTGGCCTTTGGTATTTATCTGATAAGTATTGGTGATTTAGGAATCGGTGGCTTAATTGCCTATTTATCTTATGCTACGCTCTTTTATAATCCATTAAGGCAGTTGGCAACATTGTGGGCTAACTTCCAGTTGGCAATGGCTGGGTGGGACAGGATTTCGCAGATATTATCATTAGAAACTAACTTGGTTAAGCTTGATAGTACGTTAGTTGAACCATCAGCCCCGCTATTGGAATTCAGGAATGTGCATTTCGGGTATGTTGAGGGGCAGGAGATTCTGCACAACATCAGCTTTAAGCTCGAAAAAGGAAAAACTTATGCATTGGTTGGCCCAACAGGCGGTGGTAAAACTACAACAGCATCATTAATAGCTCGTTTGTATGACCCAACCGCAGGAACAATTTTGCTGGATGGCAAGAATCTGCGTTCATATGATCCTATCGACAAAACCAATAAAATCGGCTTTATTTTACAGGAACCATTCCTATTCACCGGTACGGTAAAGGAAAATATATTATATGGTAACGCACTATACCTCGATTATACCAACGAACAATTAGAAAAGGTTATAACCGATGCTAATTTAGAAAGCCTGCTGGCGCTTTTTGAGCAGGGGCTCGAAACAAAGGTGGTATCAAGCGGCGATAGTGTGAGTTTAGGCCAGAAACAGCTGATCGCATTTATGCGCGCGGTACTGCGTAACCCGGATATTTTGATTTTGGATGAAGCAACTGCGAACATTGATACCATTACCGAAAAACTGTTGGAAGACATTTTAAATAAACTACCCGAAACTACTACGCGTGTTATTATAGCTCACAGGTTAAATACCATTCGTAATGCTGATGAGATTTTCTTTGTAAATTCAGGCGAAGTTACCCGTGCCGGTTCATTGGATGATGCGATGAATATGTTATTGCAGGGCAAAAGAGTTAGCTAAAAATTAAGGGAAATATAGTACACTTGTAAAAACTTAAGCTTGTATGTTGAGATATTCCGGCGAAAAAGGAATTTTAGTAGCTACTGATTGTATTGTATTTGGTTTTGATGGCTGGAACCTGAAATTATTGTTGGTACAGCGCAGCATTGAACCCGAAAAGGATAGATGGAGCCTGATGGGTGGTTTTATTAAACCAACCGAAAGTCCCGACGATGCTGCTAACCGGGTGTTGGAACAACGCACAGGTTTAAGCAATGTTTACCTGGAGCAATTTCAGGTTTTTGGTAAACCAGATCGCGACCCTGCTGACCGGGTATTATCCGTAGCTTATTTCGCCCTGATTGATATTAGCCAGTACGAAAAGCAGCTGAGCGATGAATACCATGCCGAATGGTTTTTGTTAGATGAAATGCCCGACTTGATATTTGACCATAACGAGATGGTTAAACTCGCCAAAAAACAACTCATGTACAAGGCGGCTTTACACCCAATCTTATTCCAGTTATTGCCCGATAAATTTACTATCCCGCAATTACAAGCGCTGTATGAGGGTGTTTTTCAAAACAAATTTGACGACCGTAACTTCAGTCGTAAATTATTGTCGACCGGCTTATTGGTAAAGCAGCCAGAGAAAGATAAGCAATCATCAAAAAAAGGCGCCTTTTATTATAAGCTCGATCAATCACATTACGAAGATAAATTTGAATCTTTCCTAAACCTGGTGCCTAATCCTGATAAGTTTTTTAATGTGTAATGTAACAGCCTGTTTACATACTTAACAGTTAAATTTCTGCAATTAATTGTGTTGTGATACTTTCTTTAATAGCTTTATGTGCTTTTAAATAATCTGATATTGATTATTTAGGAGTGATTAATGCCCCCAATTAATATAGGTGAGAATTTTACGCCCGATAGCTGTAACTGTGATTTTTATTTTTGCTTGCCTGCATACACATGCACAGGGAAGTACAAGTAAGGGCACGGAGTTTTGGACAGCTTACATGGCCAATTCCAACCCGCCGGGCAGCAGTACGCCAAGTGTGATGGATTTGTACATTACCTCAGATGTAAATACCTCTGGTACTGTTGCGTTTGAGAATGGAAGCCCATCAGTCAATTTTAACGTTACCGCTAACCAGGTAACTATTTTAACTATGCCCGCAGCAACTTATATTGCTAACCAAGGGACATCTCACTACGGTATACATATTACATCATTAAAACCGGTAGCTATCTATGCCCACATATTTGCCAACAGCTCTTCAGGTGCTACACTGTTATTACCGGTAAACACATTAGGGAAAGATTATTATTCCATAAACTATACCCAAATGGCAGATGAAACAGCTTATTCTGCATTTATGGTTATAGCAACTGAAGATAGCACCACAGTTGAAATTACACCATCAGTAACCTTGCTTGACGGATCGGCAGCAAATACTGCATTTTCAGTCACCTTAAATAAGGGTGATGTTTACCAGGGTTTGGCAAATGATGATTTAACCGGCACCCGGATACAATCCGTAAGTTCAGGATTAAATACCTGTAAAAAAATAGCTGTTTTTGCAGGCAGCACCCGGATACAAATTGGCTGTAACGCAAAAGATAACTCTTCTGATAACCTTTTTCAGCAGGTATACCCTACAGCATCGTGGGGTAAAAACTATATCACCGTACCGCTTAGTAATCGAGATTACGATGTGTTCAGGGTTATATTAAGTACGCCTAATACTAATGTCACCATAAACGGTCAACTCATCAGTCCAAGTCAGTTCATCAATGGTTTTTATTATCCATTCAACTCATCCGTTCCTAATATCATAACGGCAGACCAACCGATACAAGTAGCGCAGTATGCCGTTTCTCAGGGTAATACACCCAGTTGCGGTAATCTCCCCGATGATGTGGGCGACCCGGAAATGATCTTCATAACGCCACTCGAACAAACTTTAGATCATGTAACTTTATTTTCTGCCAGTAATTACAAGATATTAAATAGCTATATCAATGTATTAATAAAAACTAATGCGGTGCCTTCTTTTACGCTTGATGGAGCTTCTTATACCAGCTTTAACCCTGTGCCAAATGATAGCACATACTCATATACGCAAATACCTGTTGCTAATGGCCCGCATACTATAAGCGCGGGTGATGGGTTTAATGCAATTGCCTATGGCTTTGGTCAGCATGAATCATATGGGTACGCGGCCGGGGCCAATCTGCAAAACCTGAATGAGTTTATCGCCCTGGAAAATCCACAAACAGGCAGTATGCAAAGCAACGGTTGTAGCGGGGTTGATTATAATTTACAACTTACACTTCCGTACAAAACAACAAACATACAATGGAATTTTGAAAATGGCACAACGCCATACACTGATAGCAGCCCTGTAATTGCCGATTCCGTAGTGCAGAATAACCAAACGGTTTATATTTATAAATATCCCAAAAATCCGGTTGTGTATACAAGCGGAAGTTATTCGGTAATTGCAACAGTTTTTAATCCTACTGCCGATGTATGCGGGGCAACCGAAAATATTGAGCTGGATTTTTCAATAACCGATCCGCCTGTGGCCAAATTTGCTGTTAGCCAGGCTTGCTTAGGCGATTCCACACAATTTACCGATGAAACTACCGGCGTTAGTACATTAAAAAGCTGGTTATGGAATTTTGGCGATAACCAAACATCAGCACTACAAAACCCTTTACATAAGTATTTAAACCCGGGCAATTATAATGTAAGCTTAACGGTGATGGATGTTGATAGCTGCACATCGGTATATGATGTACCTGCTCTTCATATCGATGCAAAACCTGTTGCTTTATTTACAGCATCAACACCCGACTGTTTAAATCAAACTATCACATTTACAGACCAATCAACAACCACAGATGGCACTTTAGCCACATGGATATGGGATTTTGGAGATGGCGTAAAAGATACAGTAAGTGCAAAAAATACGGTGATTAGCCATACTTATGCAAACACAGGAATTGATACTGTAAAGTTAATTGTAATTAACAGTGATGGTTGCTCAAGCCTTACTTACATACAACCAGAGACTATCCATCCCTTACCTGTTGTTAACTTTGCCATGCCGGATGTTTGCCTGGCACAGGGCTCAGCCACATTTACAGATAAAAGCACTATAGCTGATTCTACAGCATCCGGATTTACGTACCTCTGGAACTTTGGAGATTCTAACGCTAATGCCGCGAACCCCAATACATCTACTTTACAAAATCCAACACATACATACACCGCTGCGGCTTACTATAATGTTACGCTAACGGTTACTTCAAAATATGGTTGTTCTGTATCAACAACACAGCAATTTACAGTAAACGGATCAGACCCTGTTGCCGCCTTTTCTGTTGAGAATAATAATGATTTGTGCAGTAGTACCGATGTTGTATTTGATGATAAATCCTCGGTGGGTTTTGGTAATATCACACAAATAATATGGTATTTTGATTATAACAATAACCCTACGGATACTGCGGTTTATACCCTCGCTACCATGCCTGCGAATAAAAAATACTATCACCAGTACCCAATATCTAATTCAGTAAATCCGCAAAGTTACGATGTAAGGATGGTGGTATATTCAGGGTCAAGCCAATCCTGCTCAAACCAGATAGATAACACAATAACCGTAAATGGTAATCCTTTGATTACTGTTTCAAACATAGGTAATATATGCCAGGGGGCAGATCCGGTACAGATACAGGTGAATACTGGCGTTTATACCGGCACCGGTGTGTTTAGTGGGCCGGGTGTATCATCAACAGGGTTATTTAGCCCGGGGCTGGCTGGCTTGGGCAGCCACACTATTAATTATGTTTTTACCGCGACTAATGGTTGTACATATTCAACATCACAACAAATTAATGTTCAGGAAACCCCGGTAATTACAGTTGATTCCGTTTTTACCATGTTGCAGGGAGGCCAGATAAATCTGAATGCAACTGCTTCTGGAGAAGGGCTCACTTACAAATGGTCACCTTCAATAGGTTTAAGTAATCCTGATATATTAAACCCTGTTGCCAGTCCTTTTGATAATACACAATATACGCTCACAGTTACAGCAGCAAACAGTTGTTCGGCTATTGCACATGTAACTGTTAACGTGTTGCTTAATATAGTTGTACCAAATACTTTTACGCCTAACGGCGATGGCATAAATGATTTTTGGGAAATTCAACACCTGGACAGCTATCCTAATTGCACTGTGCAAATATTTAACAGGTATGGCGAAAAGCTATATTACTCAGTTGGTTACCCAATACCATGGGATGGAACATATAAGGGTGTTAAAGTACCATCGGGGACTTATTACTACATCATTGATCCTAAAAACGGGCGTAAACCGGTATCAGGTTGGGTTGCCGTAATACGGTAAGCATCAACGAAATAAATTCTTAAAAAAGGTGAATATTCGGTTGGTATATTTACCTTTCGTTAAAATTTATACGTTGCTCAAAACGCATGAGGAGATTTTTACCAATTGTAATCTTTATAACTCTTCTTATTACTATTTCATTAAGCGTTAAAGCGCAAAGCAATCAAATAGTGACAAATGGAGACACTACAAATACGGTAAAATTTTCGGGTACAACCTGTACATATGATTGGACTAATAATACCCCGGGTATAGGTTTGGCGGCAAGCGGCTCGGGAAATATTCCCTCATTTACAGCCATTAATACAGGAAGCAGCCCTGTAAAAGCAACTATTTCGGCCACTCCCTTTAATGGGGAATTCGCCTATATTGCAAATAATGGCGATAACACTGTTTCGGTTATTAATACAGTTAATAATATGATAGTGGCCCACTTAACCGGATTCTCTCTGCCCTATGGTGTGGCAATAAGTCCGGATAACAGTAAGGTATATATTGCAAATATTGGGGCTGGTGGATTTATTTCGGTACTTAATACCGCGAATAACACTTTAATATCAAAAATACCTGTCGAGCAACAAGTAACTGCAATTGCAATTAGTCCTGATGGAAGCAGGTTATATGCATCAGAAAATGTAGGGGCGATTGCCGTAATAAATACAACAACTAACGCAGTGATAACAACTATCACTGCAGATAATCCTTTAGGTTTAGCTGTAAGCCCCGATGGTACCAGATTATATGAAACCAATCCAAATTCAGGCAATGTGACTATCGTAAATACGGCAAATTACGCAGTGTTATCTGTAATTCCGGTAGGAGCTTATCCTACCAATATAATATTTAGCTTTGATGGTAGCAGGGCATACGTAGCTGTTAAAAATTCAAATTACATAGCAGTTATTAATACCGCGAGTAATACCGTTATTACAAATATACCGGTGGGCTCGGCACCTTTTGGCGAAGTGCTGAATAGTACAGGCACCTTGTTATATGTCACTAATTCAGGCTCGGGAACAGTATCGGTTATCAACACAACAACAAATAGCATAGTAAAGAATATTAATGTTGGCACACAGCCGCAAGGAATATCTATCACAGAGGATAATAGCCAATTATATGTTACTAACTCCCAATCAAACAACGTTTCTGTAATCAATACTTCAACTAATACAGTGACATCAACCTTACCGGTGGGGGCATACCCGCTCTCTTTTGGTAATTTTATTACCGGGCTTATAAATTGCAATAGTCCTGCTGTTACATTTACTATTACAGTAAATGTAACAGCTCCGCCAACAATTACTGTAACACCAGCTACGGGCACAATTTCGGCATGCGTGGGTACAGCATCCGCGGAGCCGTATGTACAACAATTTACTGTGTCGGGAAATAATCTAACTTCGAGTATTTTAATTACAGCACCGGCTGGTTTTGAAATATCGCAAGGCCAGGAAAGCGGTTATGGAAATACTGCTAATTTAGATATTGCTCCGTCGGGGAACGGATCAACAGTTACAGGAATAGTTTATGTACGCTCATCTGCATCGGCGCCAGCTGGTAATATATCTGGTAATGTGGTACTCACATCTCCCGGAGCGGTTACTCAAAATGTAGCAGTATCAGGTATTGTAAATGCTTTGCCAACAGTAAATACAATATCAAACCAAACATTAACCAATGGCTCGGCTACTACTGCTGTAAACTTTACGGGTACAGGTAATACATTTACCTGGGTTAATGATACACCTGGAATTGGCCTGGCGGCAAGTGGGACCGGAGATATATCTTCTTTTACAGCAGTAAGTCCAGGGAGCAGCCCGGTAATCGCTACTGTTACTGTTACGCCTAAAAATGCCGGTTATGCTTATGTGGCCAATTTTACTACTAATAATGTATCAGTTATAAATACAGGTACAAATTCAGTTATTAAGACTATCCCTGTTGGTGTATCACCAATCGGCACGGCAATAAGCCCTGATGGTGGCACCGTATATGTAACAAACTCAGGTTCTAACACCATATCCGTAATAAACGCAGCCACTAATACGGTTACAGCTACTATTAAAACTCCCGGTGGGCCTGCAGGTATTGCAATAAGCCCTGACGGTACCAAATTGTATGTAGCCATTTTTGATTTTAGTGAAGTATTGGTTATAAATACAACAAATGATAACATCATATCTACGTTAGGTGTAGGGCAAAATCCTGAAGACGTAGTTTTGAGTGCAGATGGTAATCACTTATATGTGTCAAACACCGGTAGTAATACGATAACAGCTATTGATATATCAAATAATTATTTGACAACCAATATTGCCGTCGGTATAAACCCTTATGGTATTGCTGTAAGTTCTGTTGGTGATTACGTGTATGTAGCAAACTATGGCTCAAATAACATTAGTATTATCAATACAGCAAATAATACAGTAGTTTCTACTATTAATGTGGGTAATGATCCGCGTGAGTTGGCTATAAGCCCCGATGGTAATAATTTATATGTAACAAATAAAACTCCTGGTACAGTTACCGATTATAACACAAAAACTAACACTATTCCAAATGTTATATCTGTTGGCTCTAATCCTACAGGCATCAGTATAACTAAAGACGGCAGTATTGCTTATGTAACAAATCAGGTGGCGCAAACCGTATCGGTAATTAACTTAGCAAATAACGTAGTTACCAATACTATTCCTGTTGATGGGGGCTCTGTTGTTTTAGGTGATTTTATAAATGGCGGCCCTGGATGTGATGGATTGCCGATTAAGTTTACTATCACGGTAAATCCATCTGCACAACCATTAATTACTTCATCTGGCACCATAAACTCTTCAAATACAGTTTATGGTACTCCTTCGGTATCATCAAATTTTACTGTATCTGGCAGTAATTTAAACGCCGGTATATTAGTTACACCACCCGCAGGTTTTGAGGTGAGTACCGATGGCATTAATTTTAGTAACACAATTATGGTAGGCTCTGCGGCGGGCACTGTTCCTTCAACCACTGTATATATACGTTTGGCAGCTATAACTTCAGTTAACACCTATTCTGGTAATGTAGTTTTAAGTTCCGCCAATGCCACTAACGTAAACATTAACATATCTAATAGTATAGTTACCCCGGCGGCTTTAAATATCACGGCTAATACTGTACATAAAGAATATGGTGCAACGCTAACAGATGGTTCTGGTTCAATAGCATTTACTTCAACAGGTTTACAAAATAATGAGACTGTTGGTAGTGTAACCATTAATTATGGCGCAGGTAGCCACGCTAATGCCGCAGTAAATACCTATAGCTCATCTGTAACGCCATCTTCACCAACCGGTGGTTCTTTTAATGCCACTAATTATACGATAACTTATATACCCGGAGATATTATTATTGATCCGGCCACTTTGACTATTACTGCTAATAACCAAACCAAGACTTATGGAACGGATAATCCCGAATTAACTATTTCATTCGCGGGCTTTGTAAATAATGAGGATGCATCAGTATTGTCAGTGCAGCCAATGATCAATACAACTGCTAATACGACATCGCCAATAGGGAAATATCCGATAACTGTTAGTGATGCTGAAGCATCAAACTATGATATTACTTATGTACCCGGTACACTAACCGTAATACCAGCTAATGCCCAGTTAGTTATACCTAACACATTTACTCCAAACGGTGACGGTATCAACGATACCTGGATCATAAATTATATTGAATATTATCCTAACGCTACTGTGAATATCTTTAACCGCTACGGCGAAAAAGTGTTAACCTCAATTGGTTATGGTGTGCCATGGGATGGAACATATAAAGGAGTTAAAGTGCCGGCCGGGACCTATTATTATATTATTGATACTAAGAATGGGCGTAAACCAATATCGGGTTGGGTTGCAGTAATACGGTAAGTGGTATGTTTAAGTAACAAATTTAATACTATGATTGCTCAGAATGTTAAAAAAGGGATAAATGTTTCATTTTAGCAATTTTATTTAGCAAACTAAATACAAAGAAAACCTATATTCGTTAGCTTAATAAACTATCCGGTTTGAGATGGAATATTAACACAATTATCTACCTCCCAAACACTTATTATTTGTTATTTAATTCTTTTAAATGACAGCAATGTTGTTTAAAAGAGGGCGGCTATTTATTGTATAAATGAAGAGAACTTTACTTGTATTAATTTTATTAATTTCAGTTTTTGCAAAGGTATCGGCGCAGCAAAAGCCGCAATACACGCAATATGTTTTTAATAACTTTTTATTAAACCCGGCACTTAGCGGTATTGAAAATTATACCGATGTAAAATTAGGGTACCGTAGCCAGTGGACAGGCCTGCAAGGCGCGCCAGTTACCACTTTCTTCACTATAAACACCCCAATAGGTAATAATTTTATTAATGGCGATGCCAGTGAATTGCCAACAGCAGGAGGGGAGTATCCAGGCAGCAGATCTTATTTGCAAAACTACGAAGCCGCAGAGCCGCATCATGGAATCGGGTTTACTTTGGTAAGCGATAAAGCAGGCCCCATAACTGCTACAAATATTGATGCAACCTATGCCTATCATATCGGCCTAACCAGTACGCTTAATTTGGCGTTGGGTGTAGCCGCGGGTGTCGCGCATACAAGTTTAAATACATCAATATTAACTACCACAACTCCTGATGATCCTGCGATTGATGATGCCAGCGGTGGTGTTTGGAGCCCTGATTTAAGTGTGGGTGTTTGGGCTTACTCCTCAAATTATTATTTAGGAGCTTCGGTGCAGCAGGTGCTGCCTGAAAAGCTTTATGCTGATTCCCGTAATACAGTTTATCAAAATAAAACAGTACCTCAGGTTTTTTTTACAGCAGGTTATAAGTTTTTTATATCTGATGATGTTTCAGTAATGCCATCAATTATGATAAAAGAAATTAATCCGGTCCCTTTTACTTTTGATGTTAATGCCAAAATCTCTTTCAGGGATGTGTTTTGGTTAGGCGGGTCATACCGCAGGGATGATTCCTTTGGCATATTAGCCGGGTTTAATATCAACTCAACCATAAATGTTGGTTACTCGTATGATATGACTACCTCAGCGCTTAATACCGTAAGTAACGGCACACATGAAATTGTATTGGGGATATTACTAAACAACAAATACCAGGTTACCTGCCCGCAGCATACGTTTTAAATTAGTTAATTAGAGACTAGAGATTAGAGGTTAGTGTTAACCTAATTTCTAATCTTCAGTCTCTAATTAACCATCTACAACTCCTTCCTCAGCCTTGCAACCGGAATATTCATTTGTTCGCGATATTTGGCTACGGTTCGGCGGGCTATGTTGTAGCCGCTTTCCTTTAAAATATCAGTCAGTTTTTCATCAGCTAAAGGATGGCGTTTGTCTTCCTTGCCTATATGCTCTTCCAGTATTTTTTTTACCTCTTTGTTTGATACCTCTTCGCCACTTTCTGTCTGAATCGCTTCAGAGAAGAAGGATTTTAAAAGATAAGTACCATGCTCGGTTTGTACATATTTAGAGTTAGCCACGCGTGATACGGTAGAAATATCCATCGCGATTTTATCAGCAATATCTTTTAATATCATCGGCTTCAGATTTTTATCATCACCTGTTAAAAAGAAATCGTATTGATATTGCATAATGGCATTCATCGTTTTTAACAAAGTTTGCTGGCGTTGTTTAATGGCATCAATAAACCATTTAGCCGAATCAAGCTTTTGTTTTACAAATTGTACCGCTTCTTTAAGCTTCCTGTCTTTTTGCGAAGCTTTATCATAATGCTGAAACATCTCCTGGTAAGAGCGGCTCACCCTAAGTTCAGGTGCGTTTTTTGAATTGAGGGTAAGTATAAGTACACCATCGCTGTTAATGATATGAAAATCGGGTATTACCTGCATTTGCTTGGTATTTACCTCGTTGCTATCGCCCGGTTTTGGGTTAAGCTTTAGTATTTCATTCACCACGCCACGTAATTCTATCGATGACATATTGAGAGATTTTTCCAGCTTGTCATAATGCTTGCGGGTAAATTCATCTAAATAATGTTCAACCACATTTATGGCTTTCTTTATAATAGGGTCATTTGGGTCTTTGCGGCGTAATTGTATCAGTAAACACTCCTGCAAGCTACGGGCGCCAACGCCCGGCGGGTCAAAGCTTTGGATAACCGCCAGCATTTCTTCAACCTCTTCATCCTCAGCCATCACATTTTGCGAAAAAGCAAGATCGTCGGTTAACGACATGATGGGCCTGCGCAAATAGCCGTCATCATCCAAACTACCTATGATTTGTTTACCTATCTGGAAATCTTTATCTGATAGCGGAAGTAAATCAAGTTGTATCTGAAGACTTTCGAAAAATGAGCTTTGTACCGCGATTGGTATCTCTTTGCGCTCATCTTCATCATCACCATTCTGGTCGTATCTCGAACCGTAATCGCTTACGGTATCTTCCTGTAGGTAATCGTCAATATTAAACTCATCCATTTCGCCCTTTTCCTCGTCGCCGTTGTAAGTATCTTCATCCGGGTCGCGGTCAGGGTATTGTTCTTCTGGTTCGTTTAAATTAGTTAAACTAAGATCTTCAAGGGCGGGGTTTTCCTCTAACTCTTCTTTAATACGGGTATCTAATGAAACGGTAGGCACCTGCAGCAACTTAATAAATTGTATTTGCTGAGGCGAGAGCTTTTGTAAAAGTTTTTGTTGAAGGTTTTGTTTTAACATATATACAGATGGCGCAAAAATACATCAATTACCCTTAACTAAAAAATAAGTTCGGATAAGAGACCACATGTTGTTAAATGCAAAAAGAAATAATTTGTTTGGTTGTTTATTTTAAAATTTCCTAACTTCAATAAACTTTAAAAATCAATCTATGTCTATTGTAAAAGAATTCAAGGAATTTGCCATGCGTGGCAGCGTTATTGACCTGGCAGTGGGTGTTGTAATTGGTGCGGCGTTCGGTACCATAGTTACCTCCTTAGTGAAGGATATTATTATGCCGCCTATTGGTATTTTAACTGGCAAGGTGGATTTTGCCGACAAGAAATATGTTCTTGTGGCTGCTGACCCTTTGCATAAAGCAGCAGAGGTTGCTATTCGTTATGGTAACTTTGTAACTGTAGTTTTTCAATTTGTTGTAGTTGCTTTTTGTATTTTTTTAGTTGTTAAAGGAATTAATTCATTGAAAAAAGAGGAAGTACCGGCACCGGTTGCTGACCCGGAACC